>NZ_JAQJDA010000012.1:0-114034 GCF_028617175.1 Halococcus sp. PRR34
TCGCCCTTCATCCGCTGTCAGAGAAACCTCCGACAAGCCTCGTGCTCGTTTCACTCACACGAGACGCCAGGAGAGCGGAGCCCTCCTGAGCTTCGACTTGCTGCGTTCTCGTGAGCCGAAGGTGAACGAGGGTTCGGAGTCGTTCGAAAGGCGTTTCGCGCCTTTCGTGATGACGAGGGAGCTTCGCTCCCTCGAACCACGCGCGAAGCGTGCTCCGGCGCTCGTCGAGACGCCAAGTCCGCCCCGCAACCGCCACCGCGTAACCGCTACCGCTTCGCAACCGCCACCGCCCTGCCGCCGCAGCCGCTTCCGCGGCGCGACGATATTTATGTCAGGCAATCCTGCGAGTGGTATGTACACGGTTAGCGTGAGGGATGACTTCATCGCCCAGCACTACCTCACGGTTCCTGACCCCGGGCCTGAGGGCGAGGTCCACTCCCATCACTACGAGGCCGAACTCACGCTCGCGGGCCCCGAACTCGACGAGGACGACTACCTCGTCGACATCGAGGCGGTCGAAGCGGTGCTCGCCGAGATCCGAGCACGCTATGAGGACGCGCTGCTCAACGACCAGCCGATGTTCGAGAGCCACAACCCGAGCGTCGAGCACTTCGCCCGCGTCGTCTGGAAGCTCGCGGCCGACGAACTCGACACCGACCACCTCTCGACGCTCACGGTCACGATCCACGAGGACGACGACGCGTGGGCCGCCTACGAGGAGTCGGTGTGAGCGCCGACACGGGATCATGAACGTCGGCCTGGTGTGCTACGGCGACCTCGACACCAACACCGGCGGGTTCCGGTACGACCGCAAGCTCGTCGAGGGCCTTCGCGATCGGGGCGATCGTGTCGAGATCGTCGAACTCCCGTGGCGCGACTACGCACGTGGGCTGCTCGACGGCCTCTCGACACGGCTGCTCGACTGGATCGACGCTCCCGTCGATGTCCTGCTTCAGGACGAGCTCGCTCACCCTTCGCTCGTCGGGCTCAACGCCCGGTTGCGCGCCAGGCGCGACATCCCGATCGTGACTATCGTCCACCACCTCCGCAGCAGCGAGACCCATCCACGCCCCGCGAAGCGGCTGTACCGCGCGGTCGAGCGCCGCTACCTCGCCAGCGTCGACGGCGCGATCTGCAACAGCGAAGCGACGCGCGAAACGGTTGAAGACCTCACCACGGCCGAAACGATGGTCGCGCCGCCGGCGGGCGACCGGTTCGATCCCGCCATCGACCCGGCTGCGATCGAAGCCCCTGCCCGGGAATCGGGGCCGCTCCGCGTGGTCTTCCTCGGCAGTCTCGTTCCCCGCAAGGGGCTTCACACCCTGATCGAAGGGCTTTCACGACTTCCCAGCGAACGTTGGCGACTTCAGGTCGTCGGGAGCCCGGATGCGAACCCGAGATACGCCTCGTCGATCCGCCGGCTGGTCGCCGGGCTCGGCGTCGACGACCGCGTGACGTTCGCGGGCGAACTCCCGGACGGCGCGCTGCGGGACGTTCTCCACGAGAGTCACGTGCTCGCGATGCCCTCGACCCACGAGGGGTTCGGGATCGCGTACCTCGAAGGGATGAGTTTCGGGCTGCCGGCGCTCGCCACGACCGCCGGCGGCGCACGATCGGTCGTCACCCACGGCGAGACCGGATTCTTGCTCCGCCCCGGTGATCCCGGTGCGGTAGCGCACGCCGTCCGAACGCTCGAAACCGACCGCGAACGCCTGGCTGAGATGGGCAAAGCGGCCCACGATCGATACGAGACGTGGCCGATGTGGGCCGAGACCACCGACCGTGTTCGAGCGTTTCTCGACGGGTTCGTTGCGGGCGACACCGAATCGATGGGAGGATCACAGTGCCGGAACCAGGCTGGGACGGTGGATCGTGTCGAACACTGACGGGAAGTTCCAGCGGTACCTCGCCGCGAAGCGGACGGTCGACGATCGTGCACTCGACCGCCAGGTGCTCGATCGGCTAGCCACGGAAGTGGAGAGAATCGACGAAAAGCGGGGCGAGCGACCGCTCCGCGTGCTCGACGTCGGTGCGGGGATCGGCGCAACGCTCAAACGCCTCGTCGAACGCGACGTGCTCCCCGCTGCCGTCGAGTACACCCTGGTCGACCGCGAGGCGACGAACATCGACGCCGCCCGCGAACGCCTGCCGCAGTGGGTCACCGACGCGGGTTACGAAGCCGCCGAAATCGACGACGGGCTTCGCATCGAGGGCGACGAGCAGTGGGTCGATCTCGAGTTCGCGGTTGCGGACGCCTTCGAGTACGTCGAGACCAGCACGTGGGACCTGCTGGTCGGCCAGGCGTTCCTCGACCTGTTCGACGCTCGGCGCGCGTTCGACGCCCTCCGCGCCGGGCTCCGTCCCGGCGGCTGCTGGTACTTCCCGATCACCTTCGACGGCGGAACGATCCTCTCCCCACCTGTGGATCCCGACCTCGACACGAGGATCGAGCGGGCCTTTCACGCCCACATCGACGACGGCGGCGACAGCCACGCCGGCCGCCACCTCCTCGCCCGTGCAAGCAAGACTGACACGGTACTCGCCGCTGGCGGCTCCGACTGGGTGGTCCACCCCCGATCGGGAGAATACCCCGACGACGAGACGTTCTTCCTCCGGTACATCGTGGACACGATCGCCGGCGCGCTCGACGAAACGGGGCGGTTCGACCCGACGACGCTCGCTGGCTGGACCGCCGCGCGTCACCGGCAGATCGACCGTGGCGAACTGACCTATGTCGCCCACCAGCTCGACGTGCTCGGTCGGATTCCGGCGGAGCGTTGAAGCCCGACGAAGGCCAATACCGGGTCGTGGTTTCCGACAGCGCGTCGTGGACGGGTGAGCAGGTCCCGGAGCGCGTAGTCATCGACTACTGGCTCGCCGCTGAAACGCGAAAACGAACGGTCGCCGTGCCAGGGACCGGTGCAGTCGACGACCACGAAGACCACGACGACCATGGCGACCAGTCGGAGAGCGCGTTCGACGACCGGCCGGAGAACACACTCGACGATCGAGGGGTCGGGGCGCTCGACGACGACGAGGCGCTCGACGCGCTGCTCCAGCGAAAACCCGGGGCCGCTGCCTTCCTCTGGCGAGCGCAGCCAGTCGAGTGGGCGCGCATCACGCTCCGTCGGGCGGAGTTCGAGCGGCTTCAGTTCGTGGACGGTCCCGACCGTCTCGGCTGGCGTGCGCTTGCGCCGAGCGGCGACCTCGTCGATGGGGCGCGACGCATCGCTGCGGGCGATCGGGCGGCGCTCGAAGCCGAGACGGGAGTGGACGTCGAGCGGGTGTGTTCGATGGCCGAAACGCTCGCCGACGGCGACCGCCTCGGCCCGCTCGTCCTCACGAAGCGTCGCGGCAGCGGACCGCCATCGATCGCCGACGGCAACCACCGCGCGACCGCGATCGCACTCCACCTCGTTCGGACCGGTGAGTACCGTCCGCAGCGCGCGTATCTCGGTATCGGGGCGAACCCGGTTCTGGAACCGCTGTGGCAGCGGGTGCGCGGTGCGCTCACCGGGCTTCGGTCGGACGGCACACGGTGGTAGATCGACGGACCGTTTCCCATAACCAAAGTAAAATACGGGTTCGGCCCGAGAAACTCGGTATCCGTGACGAACACGCAGATAACGCTGATCCAACTCGACAACTACGGACCGTGGACGGTCACGCCCGAGCCGCGCCGCGAGGTCGATCTCCAGACGATGCAGTCCCGGCTGTACGCCGATCTTTCCCAACTGTTCGGCAACCGCGACGGCTACGTCTTCTTCTCGCGGTTCGACAACATGATCGCGGTCACCAACGGGCTCGACACCGACGATCACGCCCTGATCCAGGAGTCGGTCGGCAACCGATACCCGGTGACGATCAGCCTGAGTATCGCGGCCGATCCCGACCCGATCGCGGCGCTCGGGACCGCGACCGACCAGCTTCAGGACGCCGGCAGCGCCCAGGACAAAGACCGTCGATCCGTGCTCCGTGGCGATCCGCTCGCCGAGTCCGCTCGGGCGGACGACGATCTCCACATCGCGCACTTCGACGTCAACGACGCCACCGGTCAGTACACCGACGAGCTCAACGAGTTCGACACGTTCATCAACATCGAACAGGGGTACGCCGAGCTGATGCGGTACATGCGGCGCGCTCACGACTCGCTCTCCTTTTTCGTCGGCGGCGACAACGTCATCGCGGTCTGTACGCCCCTTTCGGCCGAAGAGTACCGTGATGCAGTCACCCACGTCCGCGAGGCGGTCGACGTCGAACTCAAAGTCGGGGTCGGACACGGAGCCACCGCCCAGGACGCGGGGATGGACGCGAAACACGCCCTCGAAGCGTGTCGCCACGACGGTCGTGACGTCGTGATCGACGAGTAAACTACCCCTCCCTGCTCGCTCGCGGCAGACGCCGCTCACTTCCGGAGGGAGGGGCTTTCATGTGGACTCCCGACAATCAGTCTCCGGCAACAGGCCGGGGACCGTCGTCGGTCATCGTTCCACGATTTATACGCACGTCTACTGGTGCATCTCCGCTCGAAGACATTTGCGACGAGCGGAGTCGGTGATAATCGTTGCGGGCGTACCGCAACCCGATGTTTTTGGCTGCGTTGTAGTCGGCGTTGAGTTCGTACCCGCACGAGAGACAGTCGAAATCGGTGCCGTCGCGGTTGTCCTTGTGGGTGAACCCACACTTCGAACACCGCTGGCTGGTGTGGTTCGGTTCGACCGTTTCGACCGCGACACCGCGTTCCGGTGCCTTGTACGCGACGTACTCGTGGAGCCGCCGAAACGCCCAAATGTGGTGCCACTCCGCGAACGGCAACCGTTCGCGGATGTCGTCGAGTTCTTCGAACACGATGGTTGAACAACTGTTCTCGACGGCCTCCGTGACGAGTTCGTTGGCGAGCGTGTGAAGGTACTGTTTGTGCCACGCCCGTTCGCTGACGACCGACGACTGAAAACTGACGGCCGAGAACTGAGGTTCGCGTCGGTCTTAACCGTATCGCAGATAGTTTTTACCCTGCGCGGTCGGAACTCCTTGCTATGAGTAGTGATGTCACAGTTCGCGAGGTGATGACCCGGGAGTTCGTCGGGGTGAACGAGGGCGATAGGGTGGTCGAAACGGTCGAACTCCTCCTCGACGAGGGTGCGGAGTGTGCGATCGTCCTTCGGGGCCGCGATCCGGTCGGCATGCTGAGCGAACGCGATGCCCTCTCGCTGGTGACGAGCGACACCGATCCGGCGACGGCGACGGTTGCGGACGTCATGTCCGACGGCGTGATCCAGATCCCCTCCGACGAACCACTCACGGCGGCCGCGGGAACGATGGGTCGTGAGGGCGTCCGGTGGCTCCTCGCGGTCGAAGACGAGGACCCGGTCGGTGTGGTGACCGCCCACGACGTCGTGGTCGCCTCGACGATGGTCCCCGATGCCGATACCGGCACCGGACCGCGGTCGTCCACGAGCGATCCCGCGGCGGAGTACGACACGCAAGGCATCTGTGAGGCCTGTGGCGCGCTCGCGAACGATCTCGTGAACGCGAACGGACAGCTCGTCTGCACGAACTGCCGCGAGGCGTGACGAACCCGCCGACCACCCGAGTATCGACGGCTGAAACAGGGCAAGATTTATGCCTTGTTCAACCAACAGCATCGGTAGTATGGGACACAGACCCAAGCGGCGTGAGTTCCTGGCTGCTGTCGGAACGGCTGGTATCGTCGGCGTAGCCGGGTGTTCCGGTGGTGGCGGTGACAACAACACTAGCGGTGGTGGCGGCGACACGACCGGAGCCGGTGGTGGCGGGGCCGAGGACACCGAGACCGGGGCCAGTGGCGAGGGTGAGGGCGGCGAGACCACTGGCGAGGAAACCGAAGACGGTGAGACCACCGGCGAAGGGACCGACGGTGGAAACGAAACTGACGGTGGAAACGAAACCGGCGGCGGGAACGAGACCGGCGGTGGCAGCGCCGAGGGCCGGGAGATCATGGTCGGCGTCCTCCAGCCGACGACGGGCGACCTCGCGTCGGTCGGTGAGCCGATCCAGCAGGCCGCGTTGCTGCCGGCGGTCCAGCTCGAAGGTTCGGACATGGCCTTCACCATCAACACCCAGGCCGAGGACACCCAGACCGATCCTCAGGCCGGTATCAGCGCCGCTCAGGCGCTGGTCGACGCGGGCTATCCTTCCATCACGGGAGCGGCGTCATCCGAAACCACGATCCAGGTGGCCCAGAACGTCGCCACTCCGAACGAGGTCGTCATGTGCTCGCCCGCGAGCACCTCACCGGCGATCACGGATCTCCAGGACAACGGCTACGTCTACCGGACGCCGCCGAGCGACGCGCTCCAGAGCGAGGTGCTCGCACAGGTCGCGAGCGAGCGCGTCGAGGCCTCGTCGGTGTCGGTGATGTTCGTCAACAACTCCTACGGGCAGGCGCTCGCCGAGGCGTTCGCGTCGGCGTTCGGGGGTGAGGTGCCCGCACAGGTGTCCTTCGAGAAGGCCCAGTCCTCCTACACCTCGAAGCTCCAGGAGGCGATGTCCTCCAGTCCGGGCGCACTGCTGGTGATCGGCTATCCCGAGAGCGGCAACCAGCTGTTCCGGGACTACTACTCGAACTACAGTCGTGACACCCAGATCCTCGTCACCGACGGGCTGCGCGACTCCGCGCTGCCGGGCAACGTCGGCCAGCCGCTGACGAACGTCCTCGGCACGGCCCCGCTCGCGGCGGGTCCGGCCCGAGAGTTCTTCACGCAGTCCTTCCAGGACGAGTACGGCGGCGAGCCGGGCGTGTTCACCTCGCAGGCGTACGACGCCACCGCGATCCAGATCCTTGCGAACGCCGCCGGCGGCGAGAACAGCGGGTCGGCAGTCCAGGAGAACATGGATTCGGTTGCCAACCCACCCGGGACGGAAGTCGGTCCGGAGAACCTCGCCGAGGCGATCGGGATGGCCGCGAGTGGTGAGGAGATCAACTATCAGGGCGCGTCGAGCAACATCACGTTCGACGACAACGGCGACATCGCCGCCGCGACCTACGAGGTGTTCACGTACACCGAAGACGGCAGCATCGAACAGGCGGACACGGTCCAGTTCGGTGGTAGCGGTGGCGGTGGTGGCGGTGGCACTGGCAACAACAGTAGCGCCAGCGGGAACAACAGCAGCGGATAGCAGCCTCCGTTCGGCTCGAAAACGATACGATTCCGTTTTTTTCAGCCGCCGAGGAACTCCCGGCGGACCTGCTCGTCGTTGAGCAGCGCGTCACCGGTGTCGGTGTAGCGATTCCCGCCCTGGACGAGGACGTACCCACGATCGCAGCGTCTGAGCGCTTCCTTCGCGTTCTGTTCGACCACGAGCACCGCGGTTCCGGCGTCGTTGATCGCGTCGACCCGATCGAACATCTCGTCGACGAGATCCGGCGCGAGCCCCGCCGACGGTTCGTCGAGCAGCAGGAGGTCGGGATCGAGCATCAGCGCCCGCCCCATCGCCAGCATCTGCTGTTGGCCGCCCGACAGCGTGCCCGCACGCTGGGACTGGCGCTCTTCGAGGATCGGGAACCGCTCGAACACGTCGTCGAGCGCCTCGTCGGGCACCGAATCGAGGATGTACGCCCCCATTTCGAGGTTCTCGCGGACCGAGAGCCCCGCGAACACGTTGTCGTTCTGGGGGACGTAGCTCAAGCCGCGCCGGATGATCCTCTCGGGGGCGTTACCGCTGATGTCCTCGCCGTCGAATGCAACCGTCCCGTCCATGTACGTCGTCAGCCCGAAGACGGTCTTCATCACCGTCGACTTTCCCGCACCGTTCGGCCCGACGATGGTGACGTACTCGCCGTCGCCGACATCGAGGTCGACCCCGTCAAGGATCTGGAGTTCGCCGTAGCCCGCATCGAGGTTCGACACCGCGAGCAAGCCGTCGGGGTGGCTGTCGGCCGCGTGCGCCTCGGCGGTAGTCGCGTCCATCGTTGCGCCGTCGGTGTCGTCGGTCGTCGCGTCTTCGCTCACGCTCTCGTCGGCTCCCGTTCCGTTCGTCGTGGCGTCGTCGGATGGCTGTTCGTTGACCGTCGTTTCGTCGGTCGCGGGTTCGTTGGCGGTCGTCTCGTCGGTCGCGGTGTCGTCGGCTGCGGTCTCGTTGGATCCGTCGCTCATACGTTGGCTCCGAGGTAGGCGTCGATGACCTGTTCGTTCTCCCTGATCGCCGCGGGCGCGTCGTCGGCGAGCACGCGCCCGCGATGCATCACGATGACGCGCTCGCAGTTCTCCATGATGACGTCCATGTCGTGTTCGACCAGCAGGAAGGTGTACCCCTCCTCGCGGAGGTCGTGGATGCGATCGAGGAGTTTCTCCTCCAGGGTGGGATTCACCCCCGCGAGCGGTTCGTCGAGCAGGACGACTTCGGGATCGGTGAGCAGCGCCCGCGCCATTTCGAGGAGTTTTCGCTGGCCACCCGAGAGGTTGCCCGCGTACTCCTCGGCGAGGTGATCGATTTCGAAGAACTCCAGGGTCTCCCACGCCCGCTCGCGGAGTTCGCGCTCCTGGTCGCGAACGCCTCCCCGTGTGCCGGGCAGCACCGACCGCCAGAGCGACTCGCCGCGCTGGGCCCGCGGTGCGAGCATCATGTTCTCGAGGACGGTCATCTCTTCCAGCTCGCGCGCGATCTGGAAGGTCCGGACCAGCCCGCGGTCGGCGATCTGGTAGGGCTGGAGGCCGGTGATCTCCTCGTCGTGGAGGTGGACCGAGCCGCTGGTCGGGTGGTGGACGCCGGTGATGCAGTCGAACGTGGTCGACTTCCCCGCGCCGTTCGGGCCGATCAGCCCGGTGAGCGACCCTGCCTCGACATCGAAGCTCGCGTCGTCGACCGCGGTCAGTCCACCGAACTCCTTGCGGAGATTGTTGACCCGGAGCGGACGGCCAGGCGGCGTCTCGCGCGCCGCGCGCTCGACGTCGGACTCGTCGTCGGGATCGATCTCCTCGATGTTCTCTGGCCCGTCCTCACCCTCGATCGCGTTCCGGGTGTCGGTTTGAGTCGTGGAATCGGCCGTGTCGCTCATTCGTCCTCACCTCCTTCATCGCTGGCTGCGTCGGTCGCATCCGACACCCCACCGTCGGCCCGGGCGGCTCCAGCGGAGTCGTCCCCCGACACGCTGCGTCGGGAGAGATCGACGGCGGCCGCCGGCTCCTTCCGATGGCCGAGCAGTCCTTCGGGGCGGCGCTGCATCAGGACGACCAGCACGACGCCGAGGAGCACGAACCGGAGCACGCTGATGTTGTCGAGCGCATAGGCGATCAGCGGCGTGATGTCGAACGAGCCGAGCGCCGCGACCGCGGCGGTGAACGTGTTCGGGGCACCGCCGAGACTGAACGAACTGTCGACGATCCGTCCCACGAACGTCGGGCCGAGAAAGAGTAATCCCGCAAAGAGCGCACCGCCGATGACGCTCCCGGTGTTCGAGCCCGACCCGCCGATCATCAGCGCGATGAACACGTAGAAGGTGACGATCGGGAGGAACAGGGCGGGCGTGATCAGCGCCTGGCTGCCCTGCCAGAGGATCCCGGCGAGCCCCATCAGCGCACACCCGAGCATGAACACCTTGATCTTGAACCACCGGGTGTTCTTCCCGAGCGAACTCGCCACGATCTCGTCCTCGCGGATCGCCTTCAGTACCCGGCCGAACGGCGAGTTGCCGACCCGGGTCAAGAGGAGATAGAACAGTCCGACGAACACCACGAGCACGAGGGTGTACGTCCAGTCGACCACGGTCGGGCCGTTGAGCCCGAAGCCGCCGAAGAAGCCGAACATCGCCTCGCCGAACGCGGTCGGTGGCGACGCCGAACTGGCTGGGTCGGTGTAGTAGAGATCGCGAACGGGGTTGATCGGACCGGGGATGCCGCTCGCGCCGCCGGTTCCCAGCTCCCTTCCGGCGACCGAGAAGGACTGGAACGTCGTCGAGTTGTAGATCAGCCGGATGATCTCCGAGAGCGCGAGCGTGACGATCGCGAGATAGTCCGCCCGGAGTCGGAGCGCAGGCAGCGCCGTGATCCCGCCGACCAGCGCGGCGGCGGCCATTCCGCCAATGATCCCGGCCCACAGCGGGAGACCGAGCCCCGGAATCCCGCCGACCTGGGGATCGACCGGCGCGGTCAACATCGCCATCGTGTACGCCCCGACCGCCATGAACCCCGCGACGCCGATGTTGAACAGTCCTGCGTACCCCCACTGGAGATTCAGCGCGAGCGCGAGCAGTGCGTACACCGCCGCGAGAAAGGTCAGCCGTTGGAGGGTGCTCGCGATCCCGCCGACGTCGAGACCGAGTATCAGGCCGAAGACGATGAACAGCACGTAGAGCCCGGCCATGACCCCGAGGATCAGCCCGGCGTCGGAGCCACCGAGCCGCTCGGACAGTCGGTCGGCGGTGCTCATCGGTTACACTCCCGTCGCGTTCGATGCGATGACTGCGCCGTTCGAACACAGGGCGATGGCTGCGCCGTTCGAGTACAATGGCAAATCATGCGGTCGTCACCCCACCGAACAGCCCCGCCGGTCGCAGGACGAGGATCAGGATCATCACCGCGAAGGCGGCCGCGGTGGTGAACTCCGAGGGGAGCCAGACCAGCGAGACGGTGCTCGCGATCCCGATCGTGAGCCCGCCGAACATCGCCCCATACACTGAGCCGATCCCGCCGAGGATGACTGCGGCGAAGATCAGCAGGAGGAGGATCCAGCCGAAGTCGAACGCGATCGTGCCCGTTTCGAGTGTGACGAGATAGCCCGCCGCGCCGGTCAGCCCGCCGCCGATGATCCACGTCGCGCGCACGACCCGCTCGGTCGGAATCCCGGTGACGCGTGCGAGATCGCGGTTGTCCGCCATCGCGCGCATCGCGGTCCCGAGTTTGGTGTACTGGAGCAGCACGTGAACGCCGACCATCAGCGCGATGGCCCCGATCGCGAGCGTGGCCTCGTGAGCGTTCAGCCGGATGGCGATCGGGATCGGTGAAATACCGAGGATTTCGATGTCGGAGAGAGTGATTCCCGGAATGTCCCCGCCGGTGACGCCCGGTCGGCTGGTTCCGAAAACGAACGCGAGCAGGTATCTGAGCGCGAGCGCGACCCCGATGCTCGCGATGAGTAGCGTGATCCCTTCCTCGCTCCGCATCGGTTTGTAGACGAGCCGATCGACGAGGAGCGCGAGTCCGGCAGTAAAGGCGATCGCGACGACGAGACCGACGAGCACCGCGATCGGCGTCGAGACGATGCTCACACCGACGGTGCCCGCGTTGGCCTCGCCGCTGACGCCGACCAGGAAGAGATCGGCGATGGGGAGCGCGCCGAGCCCCCCGATCACGTACGTCGTTGCCCAGCCCGCGAAGGCTCCCGCCGTGATGTAATCGCCGTGGGCGAAGTTCGCAAAGCCCAGCAACGAGTACGTCATCGAGAGCCCGACGCCCGCGAGCGCGATCACCAGGCCCTGTATCAGCCCGTCCTTCAGGAAGAGCGAGAGGCTGAGCACCGACAGCGAACCGTTCATCAGCTTGGTGGCGAGATCGACGATCAACAGTACACCGACGACGCCAGCGATGACCTCGAACGGTTGCTCGACGACGAAACTCCGGCCACGGTTGTAGGTCTCAGAAATGCCCATGATAGCGTTCCACATGAAGTGGGCGGTGGGGGGAGGGTAATAACCTTTGCTCCGAATCACCACTTCTGCGGCAGGTCGTGACGACGATACGAGGAAAACGGGTCTTCGCCGAGCGCCATGTGAGCATCCACCGATCACCACCGGGACAGAAAGGGATTTGCCGGGGCGCAGAAATAGAACGAACGATGATACGAACCCTCGACGACCTCGATGCTGAGGGCGTCGCCGTCGGGGTCCGCATCGATATCAACAGCCCGGTCTCGGGGGGCGAACTCGCCGACGACGCCCGACTCCGTGCGCACGTCGACACGCTCGCGGAGCTGCTCGACTGCGGCGCGCGGGTGGCGATCCTCGCCCACCAGGGCCGGCCCGGTGGCGACGATTTCGCGAGGCTCGCCGCCCACGCCGACCGACTCGACGAGCTGCTCGATCACCCTGTCGACTACTGTGACGCCACCTTTTCGTCGGCGGCGCGCGATCGGGTCGCGGCGCTCGATGTCGGGGAAGCCGTCGTGCTCGAAAACACCCGGTTCTACGCCGAGGAGTACATGGAGTTCGAGCCCGAACGCGCGGCCGACACCCATCTCGTCCGCGGACTCGCGCCCGCACTCGACGTCTACCTCAACGACGCGTTCGCGGCCGCCCACCGCTCACAGCCCTCGCTCGTCGGCTTTCCCACACGCCTGCCGAGCTACGCCGGCCGGGTGATGGAACGCGAACTCGATGTGTTGGGAGCGATCGAGGAGACCCCCACACCCCGGGTGTACGTGCTCGGCGGCGCGAAAGTCGGCGACTCGATCGGGGTGGCCCGGAGCGTGCTCGAACGCGATCTCGCCGACACCGTCCTCACGGCGGGCGTGATCGGCAACGTCTGCCTGCTCGCCGGCGGAGCCGAACTCGGTGACGCGACTGCGGAGTTCGTCTACGATGCGGGCTACTGGGACGAGATCGACCGCGCGGGCGATCTGCTCGACGCGCACGACGAGATCGCCGTCCCCGAGGACGTCGCAGTCGAGCGCGACGGCGATCGCCACGAAGTTGCGGTCGCGGACCTCCCGGCCGAAATCGACGCCCCTGCGATGGACGTCGGGAGCCGAACGATCGCGACCTACGGCGAGATCATCGAGAACGCGGGCACGGTGATCCTGAACGGACCGGCGGGCGTCTTCGAGGAGGAACCGTTCGCCGAGGGAACACGGGGCCTCTACGAGGCCGCGACGCGGGCCGAGCAGAGCATCGTCGGCGGTGGCGACACCGCGGCGGCGGTCCGACAGTTGGGTCTCGACGGGTTCGATCACATCAGCACCGGCGGCGGCGCGGCGCTCACGCTCCTGACCGGCGACGCGCTTCCCGCTGTCGAGGCGCTCCGGTAGTGCGGATCGAATCGCCCGACACCGACGACGCCGAGGCGATCGCCGATCAGTGGGTCGCGCTGGCGCGCGAGCAACGTGCGTTCGGCTCACATCTCCTCGCCGAGGCCAACCGGGCGACGATCCGCGACGCGATCGTCCGTCACATCGTCGCCGGCGAGTTGCTGGTCGCCCGTGTCGACGGTGACGAGACGAACGCGGATGCGGCGAACACGGCTGTAGCGAACACGGATGATTCGAACGCGGAAACAACAGACACGAACGAGATCGTGGGGTTCGTGATGTTCGGCCCAGAGGGTGATCGCTATCGACAGGACGTCTCGCGTGGGATCGTCCGGAACGTCGTCGTGACTCCAGACCGGCGCAACGAGGGGATCGGGGCGGCGTTGCTCGCGGCAGCCGAATCGGCGCTCCACGAATCCGGGTTCGAGGCCGTTGGGCTCTCGGTGCTCGCGGACAACGACGCGGCCCGCCGGTTCTACCGCCGTGCCGGATACACGCCCCATCGGATCGACCTCGAAAAGCGGCTCGAAAGCGACACCGACAAACCCGAGGAGGGGTAAGGGGCGAGCGCGCCAGGGGAGCTTGGGCGGTGCAAGCACTCGATTTGTAATCGAGAATTCGTGGGTTCAAATCCCACCCCTGGCTCTTCTTCGCGCGAACGGCAATCGAACGGACGACACTCGCGAGATACGGACGTGAGCGCGTGAAAGCACTCGATTTCGCCGACGCTCGTACGTTCCAATACAACAAAACAGGTACCCATCGACGAATCAAACCACTTCGGCGCTGCGCCCGCATGGTCGGGAAAGTCGGCGGCCTCTCCGGCGTCAGTGTTGAGTCGCTGACCGAGAGTTACTGATGGAGCTCGTATCGGAAACGAGACGTTTCAGAGGCCGCGTTCGCAGTATGTCGAGAGCCTTCCCGTATGACTTATTGAGTCCCACGGCGAGAGTCGATCATGGATCTCGGTGCGCTGGTGAGACGGACGAGTCTCGGTGACGTGATGGGTGAGTTGTCTCTCGGGGCACTCCGGGAAGCGGACCGTAAGCGGCTTCATCGCTCCGTTCGAGAGATCGGGGTCCGTGGCGGAGTGAAAAGTGTCTACTATTCGCTTCGACATACAGGACGGCCGATCGCGTTCGTCTTCGACAAACGGACGAGTGTCGCGATCGCTCGCGATGCGACGATCGACATCCCGGCGTTGTTCCTGCTCGGACCGTCGGCTCCCAGAGTCGTCCATCGGACACTCGGTGGCTCCCGACTGTTCGTCACTGCCGAGGGAACGATTCGGACGACGACCGACAGCGCCGCACGCATCGGTCCCGGATCGTTGTTGAACATTCAAGGCGAACTCTCGATCGGGCAGTCTCATCTGAGCGGCCAAGCACGACTCTACTGCCGGGACGCGATCACGATCGGCGACGGCTGTGGTATCGGCTGGGCAGTCGAGATCCTCGACAACAACGGGATGCAAGACGTCTGGATCGACGGCGAGAAGCGACCGAAGACCGGGCCGGTCGAGATCGGCGACGACGTGTGGATCGGCCACCATACGACGGTCTCGCGGGGAGTGACTATCGGCGACGGCGCGGTGGTCGCAAGCAACAGTGCCGTACTCGACGATGTCCCATCGAAAACGCTCGTCGCCGGCAACCCTGCGGAAGTCGTCCGAGAAGACGTCCACTGGGAGCGCTGAGACGTCGCCAGTCAGAAATCCGAAACCTCGTGGGTTGGTACTGGCCACTGTTCGTGGCGCTCGACGAGACCGACTTCACGAGGGTCGCCGAGTGCTTTCACCACAGTACACTGGGCGTGGCGGGCCTGGGTCATGAGGACGGTGTTCACCACATTGCGGGCACGCGATCGCGGGTGAGCGACCGACGACTGCCATCTACGCACCCCCTCTCGACCGCCTTGAGCAGGGCTGGATCTCCATCGTTCCTCTACTCTCTCCCCGACTTAGCGCCTGAGGCTCAAAGCCTCGAAGATCGTTCTCCGTGCGAATGTGCGTGGAAACAGCGCGAGCCACGCGGAAATCGAAATATCGAACGACGATTATTTTCGTGGCGTCGCGGACTCCGAGCGGATCGACGGCTCCGCCTCGGTCGTCATCGAATCGAGGGCATCGGTGAGAAGCTTCGACTCGGCCTTGCGGAGGTGTTCGAGAAGCGTGGCGCGACTGATGTCGAGTTCGGCAGCGAGTTCGTCGCTCGTGACCTCGCGTGGCCACTCGAAATAGCCCGCGGCGAGTGCGTGCTCGATGACCTCGTGCTGTCGGTCGGTGAGCCGAACGCCGCCGTCCTCGAACGGCGCGAGCTTCCCGAGGGTCACGGTACCGATCTTCCGGAACGCCTCGATCATGGCGCGCAGGTCCTCGCGGCGAAAGAAGAGCACGGTGTACACCCGGCGGTTGGCGTCGACGACGTTGGGCCGGCGGAGGATGCCGTGGTTCCGCTCGATGGCCGAGTACGCGCCACAGGAGGTCTTGGTGACGAGGAAGTTGCCGTCACCGAGCCCCTCGGCGTGGTGTACCTGGTCGGAGTCGGTCAGCCGGTCCAGCACGCCCGTCAGCCGCTCGTCGAGTTCGATGACGAACGTCACCAGCTCGTCGTGGAGCTCCTCGATCGCGATCTCGATCGCCGTGTCGAACTCCGCCGCGAGCTGGGAGACGACGCAGGGCTTGTGTTGCTGGAGATGGATTTCTGCCTCGAACATGTGCTCCCTGGTCCGTGACATCACATTACAGGAACGACGGATAAGGTTTCGTGCGCGATCCGATCCCGGCCACGCTACGAACCGAACTCCCGCTCGGCGAGTGCAAGCGCCGCGTCGAGATCGAGCGGGCCCGCCGCAGCCAGCGTATCGAGGTACGCAGCCACGGTTTCGCCGTCGGGATCGATACCCGCCCGTTCGAGGAGCCGGCGTGCGCCGCCCTCGCCGGTCGGCTTCCCGAACACGAGGCGTCGCTCCCCGCCGAATCGTTCGGGGTCGAACGGTTCGAGCGTCGCGGGATCGGACAGCATCGCCGCGGTGTGGATACCGGACTCGTGTCCGGCGATCGCCGTACCCAGAATCGCCTTGCGATCGCCGTAGGGCTCCCCGAGCGTGTCGAGGACGCCGCGACAGGTCGGGACGAGCGTGTCGGCCGCGAGGCCGAGATCGTCGTCGTGGTCCACGGCGCAGGCGACCGCGAACTCTTCGAGCGCGGTGTTGCCCGCGCGCTCGCCGAGGCCCCCGACGCTGACGTCCGTCTTCCCGATGCCCGCGCGGTAGGCCGCGAGCGCGTTGGCCGTCGCACACCCCATGTCGTCGTGGAAGTGGACGCCGAGCCGATCGAACGCAACGTGACCGTCGAGTCCGTCGAGACACTCCTCGACGGTCCCGGGCGTTCGCGCGCCGACGGTGTCGGCCAGCGACACGAACGCCACGTCCGGCACCGTGTCGACGATCTCGACGAGTTGGTCACGATCGGTCCGGAAGGCGTCGGCGAGCGTGATGTGGGCCGTGACGCCGTGATCGTGGATGTAGTCGACGGCCTCGCCGAGCATCGACAGCATCTTCGCTCTCGATACGCCGAGCAGGTGTTCGAGGTGACGGTCGGAGGCCGAGACGAACGTCTCGATCACGTCGGCGTCGGTTTCCAGGGCGGCGTCGATGTCGCTTTCGAGGGCGCGCGCGAGCGCGACGACGTCGGCGTCGGTCGTCCCGGCAAGCTCACTGATGACTTCTTGGTCCTTCTCGCCGGTCGCGGGGAAGCCAGGCTGGACGAACGGCACCCCGAGGTCGTCGAGCGCCCGGGCGCACTCGATCTTCGCTTCGGCAGTGAACTCCCGGCCGGGCATCTGGTCGCCCTCGCGGAGCGTGACGTCGGTCAACTGCATTCAGATGATCCCCTCGTCCCGGAGCTCGGCCAGCTCCGTCTCCGAGAGACCGAGCTCGCCGTGGTAGACCTCGCGGTTGTGCTCGCCGTGGCGTGGGCCGAGGAACTCCACCGCGCCGGGCGTGCGCGAGAACTTCGGGACGAGGCCGAACGTCTTGATCGCGCCGACGTCGGGATCGTCGACCTCGATGATGTCGTCGCGAGCCTCGAACTGCTCGTCTTCGAAGATGTCGTGCATATCGTAGACCGGCCCGACGATGGCGTCGTTGGCTTCGAGCGTCTCGATGGCCTCGTCGGTGGTTCTTTCTCTCGTCCATTCCTTGATTTCGGCGTTGAGCGGTTCGCTGTTCGCGACGCGGGTGGCGTTGTCCGCGAAGCGCTCGTCGTCGATCAGCCACTCCTTGTCGATCGTCTCGGCGACCCGCTCGAAGATCTTCTGGTTCGAGGCCGACATCGTCAGGTAGCCGTCCGCGGTCTCGTAGATGTTCCGCGGGGCGGTGTTCGGGTGCTGGTTCCCGGTACGCTCGCGGACGTGGCCCATCCGGTCGTACGCCTCGACCTCGCCGAAGAAGATCCGCCACAGCGGCTCGGCCAGCGAGACGTCGATGACCTGGCCCTCGCCGCTGCCGCCGCGCCCGAGGTCGCGCTCGAAGATCGCCATCAGCGTCGCCTGGAGCGCGAACTGAGCGGCCTGGATGTCCGCGAGGCTGACCGGTGGGAGCAGCGGCTCGCGGTCGGGGAACCCGTTGGCGTGCGCCCAGCCCGAAACGCCCTCGGCGATGGTGCCGAAGCCCGGTTTCTGGGATTTCGGGCCGGTCTGGCCGTAGCCCGAGAGCCGGACCATGATCGCCCGCTCGTTGACCGCGTGCACGTCGTCGGGGCCGAGTCCCCACCGCTCCATCGTCCCAGGACGGAAGTTCTCGTAGACGGCGTCGGCGTCCTCGATGAGGTCGAGCGCGATCTCGCGGCCGCGCTCGGAGCCGAGATCGAGCGTGATACACCGCTTGTTCCGGCCAAGCGATTTCCACGACAGCGAGACTCCGTCTTCGGTCTTTTGTGGCCACTCCCGGATGGGGTCGCCAGTCTCGGGGTGCTCGATCATCACCACGTCGGCACCGAAATCGCCCAGCATCGTCGTCGCGAAGGCACCGCTGATCATCCCCGACATGTCGATGACCCGCAGGCCGTCGAGCGGTCCCTGGCGTTCGCGTGCAGTCATGGTGTGCTCCGATGGTCGTCGTCGATCGACTCCAGTACCGACTCGGTCGTGACGACGTCGCCGTACTTCGCGTCGATGTCGAAGAGGTTGGCTTCATGCGGGCCCTCGGCGCGGTCCCCGACGGCGTCGGCGGGGACGATGGTGCGGTAGCCGTGCTGGAGGCTGTCGACGGCGGTCGCGCGAACGCACCCGCTGGTCGTCACGCCCGCGAGCACCAGCGTGTCGACGCGGTGGGTGGTGAGTTCGGTTTCGAGATCGGTCCCGAAGAACGCGCTCGCGTACTTCTTGAGAATGACCCGTTCGTCGCCGACCGGGGCGATCCGGTCGTCGACCGCGACCGCGTCGGTCCCACGTTCGAGTTCGCGGAGCGCGGGCACCTTCTCGATGAACTGCCCGGCGTCGCCGTACGACTCCTCGTAGGCGACGGTGGTGAAGTACCGCGGAAGGTCGTGCTCGCGGAACGTGTCTAGCAACTGCTCGGTCCGGGCAAGCACCGACTCGACGTCCGAGCCGAGATCGGTGTCGGGATCGGTGAAGGCGTTGATGAGATCGATGACGAGCAGCGCGGGCTGTTCGCCGATACCGACCGTGCCGCCGAAGTCGCGGTCGGCGTACAGCTGTTCGGTGTCCTCGATCCAGTTCGTCTCTGTCATCGTGTCTGTGTGGAATGTAGCGACATTCGTGCCGATGGCTCAGTCGTCGCGCTGGTCGAACTCGCGGCGTTCCTCGGCGATCCGTGCTTCGAGTTCGTCGTCGTCCGGCAGCGGTCCGTAGTCGAACGCTTCGAGCTCGTCGCGGTTCTCACGAACGTCCTCGCGCTGACTCTCGGTGGCCGTTCGATCGACGGTGCCGTCGTCGAGAACCACGCCGTACTCCTCGCGGGCGGCCTCCGCGGTG
The DNA here is from genome assembly GCF_028617175.1 of Halococcus sp. PRR34. Lineage (NCBI taxonomy): Archaea > Methanobacteriati > Methanobacteriota > Halobacteria > Halobacteriales > Halococcaceae > Halococcus > Halococcus sp. PRR34. The sequence continues at coordinate 18,996 of NZ_JAQJDA010000012.1, forward strand.
ACGAGGCCACGGCGGACCTCTCGGACCACGAGTTCGGGATCGCGCTCCAGGGGGTCGCCGAGGCCGCCACCGCCGGCGGTGCTGAAGACGAGCTTGTCGCCAGGCTCGACGGGCACGTTCTCGGCCTTCGAGGGGAGCTCCAGCTCGGTGCCGTCGGTGCGGACGAGTGTCTTCTCGCTCGTCCCGCCGTACGTCCCGCCGTCGACGCCCCACGGGTAGGTATGAGCGCGGTCGTCCTGGAACGTGATCGCGCCGTCCTCCTCGAAGGTGTACACCTTCGAGATGCCGTGGCCGCCGCGGTGGCGACCCGCGCCGCCGGTGTCCGCGCGGGTGCTGTACTCGTCGATGGTCAGTGGGTAGTACGCCTCCTGGTACTCGGCGGGCACCGTTCGGAACAGCGGCCACCACGAGTGGCCGTCGAGCCCGTCGCCGCCCGGCCGCGCTGGAATCCCGCCGTAGAGGATTTCGAGCATCTGGAACTGGTTGCCCTCGGCGTCGACGCCGGCGTAGACGAAGTTGGGCGAGGTGCCGTAGCTGCCGGCGACCGAGAACCCGTCGATGAGCTTCGAGAAGGTGGCCTGGAGCACGTCGAACTGCCGCGCCATCAGTGGCAGCCGGTTGCCGAGCGCCGCCGGGAACTCCGGCTGGACGACCGACCCCTCGGGAAGGTTGACCTCGAAGAGGTCGTAGTACCCGTCGTTGAACGTCAGGAGCGGGTCGAACGCCATGATGAGGAACACCCCGGTGAACATCTTGAACATCTTCTCGTTCAGGAGGAAGTTCACGGTCCCCGGAACCTGGTCGTCGGTGCCCTCCCAGTCGAGATACACGGTGTCGCCCTCGCGGTAGATTTCGAGGTGGAGCTTGATCGGGCCGTTGCCCATCCCGTCGTCGTCGACGCGGTCCTCGAAGGTGTAGCGCTCGCCCTCGGGGACGAACTCCCGGATGAGGTCGATCATCCCGTCGCGGGTCCGATCGAGCACCGCGTCACATCCCTCCAGATACGTTTCGGGTCCGAAGCGCTCGCAGAGCTCCTGGACGCGCTCCTCGGCGGCCGCAGTCCCCGCCGCGAGCGCCTTGATGTCGGCCTCGGCGTGGTCCGGCAGGCGGGTGTTGTGGGCGAACGTTTCGAGGAGTCCTTCGTCGAGTTCGCCCTCCTTGTAGAGTTTGACCGGTGGGAGCCGCATCCCCTCCTCGAAGATGGTGGTCGCCTCGACGGGCATGCTGCCGGGGGTCTTGCCGCCGACATCCATCAGGTTGCCCCACTGGCTGGCGAAGCCGACGCGCTCGTCCTCGTAGAAGATCGGGCGCAGGAGGAGCATGTCGGGGGTGTGTGACATCGCCCCTGCACACATGTAGGGGTCGTTGGTGGCGACGACGTCGCCGTCCTCCAGGTCCTCCCACCCGAAGCTGGCGTTCGCGATGATGGTCTCGATGGCGGAGCCGAACTGCCCCATCACCATCCGACCCTCCGGGTCGGCGATGAGCGGGAACTGGTCTGACTGCTCGCGGATGACGGGGCTGATCGCCGTCGTCTCCAGCACGCGATCCATCTCGTGGCGCGTGTTTTCGAGCGTGCTCTCGACGATGTCGAGCGTCGTCGCGTCGATGTCGTGCTCACCGACGAATTCAGGAGTTCCGGTGCTCATGCGCCACCACCTCGGTTGATCTCGACGTTGGCGTAGCGATCGACCGTCGCGACGTGATCGGGCTGTACCACGATGGTCGCGTCGTCCGCGACCACGATCGCCGGGCCGTTGAGTTCATTGCCAGGCAACAGCTCCGCGCGGTCGTAGATCCCGGTCTCGTGGTACTCGCCGTCGAAGTAGACCTCGTCGGTGTCGACCTTCGCCGCACTCGGGACCTCCTCGGTCAGGTCGTGTTCCTCGATGGTGACACCCTCGACAGTACCTTTCCCGATGACGCGGAGGTTGGCGATTTCGAGGGGTGCGTCGAGCGAGAAGCCGAACCGCCTGTCGTGACGCTCCTCGAAATCGGCCTTGATTTCGGCGAGGCCCGTCTCGCTCCGGAGGTTGTCGAGATCGATGGGGATCGACATCTGGATGTCCTGGCGGAAGTACCGGCAGTCGGCGTAGTACTCGAAGACGTGGTCGGCCTCGTCGACGCCCTCCGAGTCGAGCCAGTCGGTCGCCTCCTCGCGGAGCGCCAGCAGTTCGGCGTGGACATCGTCGCCGTCGACGTCGCGGTCGGTTTCGAGATAGGTCTCGGAGAACTCGTTCTGGACGTCGCTCGTGAGGAAGCCGAAGGCACTCATCACGCCCGGTCCCGGCGGGACGACCAGTGGATAGGCACCCATCACGTCGGCGAGCGCGTTGGCGTGCATCGGGCCGGCACCGCCGAAAGCGACGAGGCCGAACTCGCGCGGGTCGTAGCCGCGCTCGACCGAGACGACCCGGAGCGCGCTGTGCATGTTCTCGTTCACGATGTCGAGAATGGCCTGTGCGGCCTCCTCGACCGAACTCCCGCGCTCGTCGGCGATGTCCTCGATGACCTCGTGGGCAGCCTCGCGGTCGAGCTCCATCGTCCCGCCGAGCTGTACCATCGGTGGGATGCGCCCGAGAACGACGTTGGCGTCGGTCACCGTCGGCTCCTCGCCGCCCTGGCCGTAGCAGGCCGGACCGGGGTCCGCACCGGAGCTCTCCGGGCCGACCTGGAGCGAGCCGCTGAGCTGGACGCGGGCGATCGAGCCGCCGCCGGCCCCGACGGTGTTCACGTCGACGGCCCGGGACTTGAACTCGCGGTAGCCGACCTTCGTCTGGCGGGTCGTCTCGGCCGTGTAGTCCTCGACGAGCGAGACGTCAGTCGAGGTGCCGCCCATATCGAGGGTCAGCACGTCCGGCACACCCTTCTTCTCCGCGATGGTCGCCGCACCGACTACGCCACCGCTCGGGCCCGAGAGCGCGAGCTCGACGGGATGATTTTTCGCCGCCCCGGAGCTCATCAGCCCGCCGTCCGAGCGGACGACGTTCATCGTCGCCGTCGATCCAGCACTTTCGAGCGCGGCGTCGAGTTCGTCGAGATAGTCGATGACGTGCGGGCGCGCGTAGTCGTTGATGACCGTCGTGAGCGTCCGCTCATACTCGCCGTACTCGGGGACGATCTCCGCCGAGATCGACACCGGCAGCTCCGGCGCTTCCTCAGCGACGATCTCCCGGACGCGCTCCTCGTGTGTCGGGTTGAGATACGAGTTGAGCAGCGCGACGGTCAGCGATTCGACGCCCCTGTCGGCGAGGTCGCGCACCGTCTCGCGGACCGCGGCCTCGTCAAGCGGCTCGGTCACTTTTCCCTCGGGTGAGCTGATCGTGCCCGAGACCCCACGCGTGTCCACGAGGTCGGCGAGCGGATCGGGCTTCTCCATGTCCATCCAGCCGTACAGCGGGCCAGGCGTCCACGCCCGCGCGAGGTGAAGGATGTCTTCGTGGCCCGCTGAGGTGATGAGGCCGACGCGCGAGCCGGTCTCTTCGAGCAGCATGTTTGTCACGACCGTCGTTCCGTGGAAGAGCAGCTCCAGATCGGCCACCGACGCGCCGGCCTTCCCGGTCGCCTCCTCCACGCCGGCGAGCACGCCCTCCGATGGATTCGCCGGCGTTGACAGCACTTTGTCGATCGTGAGTTCGTGAGTGTCTTCGTCGAACACGATGACGTCGGTGAAGGTGCCACCGACGTCGACGCCGAGATTGGATGCCATGTGAAATCGTATCACAGACAGTCGTCGTTGCTGCCTAAACGTTCCCCCAACCCCTGTTGGGGGTATTTATATCAATGCTGCGGTCCGTTCGGTGATGAGCGACACGAACGACCGTACGGTACCACGTCCGCGGGCCGTCAGTACAAGGCCGTCCGCCACGACGATCCGTCCATGAACGTCCGACAGGTCGTCCCGAAGGACGCGATCCCCAGCATCGACGATCCGGCGTTCGATACCGACTACTTCGGCGATCCCGACGACCTGGTGATCGTCGTCGAGTCCGATGCCGCGTCCGTTCCGCCGCGGGCGTACCCGATCCGGGTGTTGCACTACCACGAGATCGTGAACGACGCGACCGGTGATCGACCGATCGCGGTCACGTGGTGTCCGCTCTGTGCCAGCGCGATCGTCTACGATGCCGCTGTCGACAAGCGGGTGCTAACCTTCGGCGTCTCGGGCAAGCTCGCCGACGACGACCTCGTGATGTACGACCGCGAGACCGACGCCGAGTGGAAGCAGTCGACCGGCGAGTGTCTCGCGGGCGCGTTCGAGGGCCGATCGCTCTCGGTGCTCCCGGCCGGAACCTACTCCTATGAGGGGTTCGCCGCGGAGTATCCCGATGGCGTGGTGCTCCAGCCACCCGGCGGGGAGAGCGAGGCGGCGAGCGACGACGATGCGCCGGCGACGATCCGGTACGACGTCGAACCGTACGACTCGTACTTCACAGGCGAGGGGTTCGGCCTCGACGCCCACCGCGACAGCGACGGCGGGGCGACGCGGACGTGGGATCGGACGGATCTCGCGCCGAAAGCGGTGGTGCTGGGCGTTGAGCGCGACGGCGAGGCGTGCGGATTCCCGCTGGAGCGCGTCCGCGAGGCGGGCGGCGTGGTCGAGACGACCGTCGGCGAGACCGACGTCGTGGTGTTCGCGACTGCCGACACCATCCACGCCTTCAAGCAGCCAGGCCATGCGTTCGAATCCACCGACGACTCCCAGACCGTCCGGGCCGACGGCACCGAATGGGACGTCGAGACGGGCCGTGGGGCCGACGGGAGACAGCTCGAACGCTTGCCGACCCGACGCCTGTTCGCATTCGCGTGGCAGGACGACCACGGTCCCGAGGCCTTCTTCGACGGCTGATCTCGTGTGGCCGTCCGCGACCGGGCGCTCGACACCGGATCGATCGCGCGACCATCGGCGACAGCAGGGTAGCTGGCGGGTTACGCGAGCGTCGGGTCGATCCGTCGTCCGACGAGTACCACGCTGAGCGCCAGCAGTCCCACCGCGATCGGGAGGAGCAACTGGAACCCGGCGATCACCGCCCCCGTCGCCTGCACGCCGATCGCGATCAGGACGACCGGACCACAGCAGGCCGCCCCCGAAAACAGGGCGGGAACCGCCGCCAGCAGCCCGACCGAGGATTCCATCCCGCAGGCACGCGGCTGCACCAGCCCCAGATACGTCAGCGCGACGTTGATGCCGACGAGGGCTGCGAGCACGAGTGCGAGGCCGGCGTCGATCGGCGAGAAGAGGTACGTGAGCGGGCCGGCTTCGACCGCGGCGATCGGTTCGAACGAGAGATAGCCGGTCGACTGGAACGCCCGATCGAGCGGTGCGTCGACGACGAGTAGCGAGATACCGCCACGGCCGGTGAGCGCGAGATCGCCGACCGCGAACGAGTAACCGATCAGGTACGCGAGCCCGGTGAGGGTGAGGATCGCCCGCGCGTCCCAGCGGCTGGCGACGATGCGGAGAGTTCGAAGCGTTCGACGGATCGACTCAGCCATAGACGCTCGTTGCCGGATAGAACCCGTGCCACGCGAACCACATGGCATCGAACGCGTGGACTCGTTCCAGCGGGAGTTCGTCCGGCGGATGGACGGTGTCCGCGACCCGGACACCGTCGGGCGTGGTCGTGACCGACGCCCCGTCGGCGTTGCGGTAGACGTACGCTGTATCGAGGCGGTCGTCGTGGACGCCGACGTGTGGCGTCCCGTCAAGCGAGCCTGTGATAACTCCCTCGCGCCGGAGCGAGCGCTTGTGGAAGGCGATCGCGCCGTCGGTCGTTCGCGCTCCCACGACGACCGCCTTCGTCGGGTATCGGTCGTCGGTGTCGAGCGGCGGGAACAGCGGCTCGCTTTCGGGTTCGTAGTAGCCGCTCGGTGGGCTGTACGAACCGTACGGGTCCTGTCCGTAATCCCGAATGTACCCGGTGTCCTCGGTGAGCACGCGGGTGTCCGGGAACTGGTCTCGCCACCGTTGCCACGTCGTCCAGACGACGCGGAACTCCCGGAGCGACCGCCCGATCGTGGCGTTCGGCGTCCCGTCTCTGGATGTGTTCGATGTCGCACTTCCGGATGTGTTCGACTGCACGCTCCCGGCTCCGTTCGTCCTTCCGCCGTCGGTGCCGCTCGCGTCGCCGTCCGCGTTCCAGCCGGGGATCGCCGTCGCGAGGACCTGCGGCCACCAGTGCTCGGTGGCTCGATCGTACATGATGAGGTTGTCGTTGACGAGCCGCCCCGACACCCCGAACGTCGTCTCGCCGCGCTCGAACCCGACTGCGGTCCCTGTCAGCGGACAGTACGTGACGCCGATCGGGGTGCCATCGAGAGTGTCGTTGCACACCTCGTGGTGGACGAGGATCGACTGCGGGTACGCCTTGGCGACGCCGTTCCGTGCAATCCCGAAAACCACATCTCCCGGAGCAAGACGGCCGCCCACCTGACCGGCAGCCTCGAACCGCGGCTGGTCGATCGCAGGGATGCCGTCCTTCGACACTCCCCCGGACACTGCCGCCTCGCGGAGTTGCGGCGGCTCCATCGGCAGCACGAGCGAACGATCCGCGAGGGGTGGCAACGACCCCTCTCCGCTCGCCGTCGACGTGGTCGCTGCCGACGTGGCGGAATCGTCCATAGCCGTCGAGCGATCCGACGATCGATCGCCAGTGACGCCGCTACAGCCCGCGATGGCGATCGCACCGACGGTCGCGACGAACCCACGTCTGGTAACGCGGTCGTTCATACCGATCGTACTGGCTGGCCGGGCTTACCGTTGTAGCGTCTGTGTGTGGTTGCCACCCATGCGAAATGGGTTACCCCCGTGGTCGATCGTCGACCGGATGATGGACGCTGCCGACTCGTCCGCTGTGAGTGGAGTCGGGGAGTCATCGAGGCTTCCGTGGGATAACGAGTCGTGGATAGTGATACCAACCCGGATATGCTTCCAAAAAGCACAGCCGCGAAAGGATGACCCGTCGGCGGGTCGTTGGTAGCATCGTGAGCCTCGACGAATCGCAAGCGCCCGATTTCACGCTCGATAGCACCGCCGGTGAGGAAGTCACGCTCTCCGAAACACTCGACGACGGGCCGACGATCGTGCTCGTCAACCGCGGCCACTGGTGTAGCTTCTGTGCCGAACAGCTCCAGACGTTCAGCGAGGTCGCCTACGACCTCTGGTTCCACGACAACGTCGATATCCTCCCGGTCGTCACCGATCGGGTCGGCAAGCTGACCGAGATGCGCGACCGGTACGATCTCGACGTTCAGCTGCTCGCCGATCCCGACGGGTCGGTCGCGGACCGCTACAGCGGCACCGAACAGACCAGTCACGGCCTCACGGGCATCGCCGCGACGTACGTGATCGACACCGACGGCACCGTGCGCTACGAACAGATCGCCGACCACCCCGGGGATCGGACACAGGGGAACTTCGTGCGCTACTTCATCCGCAACGATTTCGCGAACCCGTTCGGCGACGGGTAACCGCCCGGCGGCGTAGTGACCGGACCGCGGAGGCGGCCGGGACGTCGAGACACTGACGCAGCGTTTTCGGCACGTTCACCGCAGCCATTGCCGGATCGAGCGAAGTAGCTGTGAGGGCAGGTCGACGTTTCGTTTCGCCACGAGCACCGTGTCGTCCGCCTCACGCGCGACTTCCTCGGGGATCGCTCCGAACACGAACTGTTGGAGGACACCCTCTCGGGTTGAACCGACCAGGGTCAAGTCGTGCTCGGCCGAACGCTCGACGATCCGTTCGACGACATCGCCGTCGGCGACCGTGGTTTCGACATCGATGCCCACCTCACGGAGGCGCTCCGCGGTCTCCGTGACTCGCTCCCGTGCCTCGGACTCGTCCGCGCCACTCCCGTCCGCGACGCTCAGCACTTCGGCTCGCGCATCCGTCGCCAGACAGACCGCACGGCAGATCTCCGCAGCGAGTTCGGTGTGCGGGCCGCCGGCCGTCGGCAGGAGCACCGAGTCGACGGTGCCGGTCGCGTCCGGGCCGAGCCGTTCGACCAGCACGTCACAGTCGGCCTCGGTGGCGATCGTATCGACCACGCTGCCGAAGACGATCTCGCGGCGGCGCGACCCGCGCGCACCCCACCCCATCAGCACGGCGTCCGCGTCGTACTGCTCGATCGTGTTGAGGATGGCCGTGTCGACGCGATGGCTGATGCGGATCGTCGCGCTGATCGGCACCTCGATGTCGTGAACGTCGAGCGTGCCGTGGACGTTCTCGGTGTCGGTCCCCACGTTGTCCTCAGTGTCGATCTCCACCGCCGGATCCGCCTCCGGCGTGCCGCCGTCGGCTCTGGCCGAGACGACGCGGCGGAGGATCTCGCGCTCGTCGTCGATGTACTCCTCGCCGCGCGAGAGCGGTGTCTGGCTCGGGATCGTGACGACGCTTATCGCGAGCACCTCCGCGCCCCGATCGGCGGCGATGTCGGCGGCCGTCCGGAGGAGCTGATCGACGTTGTCGGGGTTCGCGATCGGCACGACGATCCGCTCGTCGCGATCGGTCGGAGTCCGCTGGGAGATCACCGTCGGGGTCTCGCGTTCGATCTCGTCGGTCGAGGGGGCGCGGCCTTTCCACGCGAACCAGAAGGCGATCCCGATCGCCTCCGCGACGAGTCCGAGGACGACGGTCCGGAGGCCGAGACTCGCGATCAGGAGGACGTTCAAGACCACCGCGAGTGCCGGCACGTAGGGGACGAGGGGGACCTGGAATCCCCGATCGAGATCGGGAAACTTGCGGCGTGACGCGATGAGGGCGACGTTGACGACGGCAAACCCACCCAACAGCAGGACGTTGGCGACGCCGGTGACGCTTTCGAGACCGAGATGGACGCCGAAGAGGGGGAGCCCGAGCAGGCTGTGGACGAAGCTCGACTCGGCACTGCCGGGAATCTCCCCGAAGAGCACGGTGAATATCAGGATGAACGTGAGGATGAAGCCGCCGGTGAGCAACACCGCGTTGTACGGCGTTCCGTGCTCGGGATGGAGCTCCTCGAACCGTTCGGGGAGATGGTTGCGACGCGCCAGCGCGAGCTTGACCCGCGAACCCGCTAACACTGTGGCGTTCGCCGCGCTGAGCATCGAGAACAGCGCGCCCACGATGATGACGTAGAAGCCGACGTTGCCGAGGTAGTACTGGGCGGCGTACGCCATCGAGACCTCGCCGTTTGCGGCGACGTACTGCGTCGGGGAGAGATCACCGAGATTCACGTTCCCCGTGAGGAAGGAGAGGAACTGCTGGTCGTTGATCCCGATCACGATCACCAACACCACGAGCGCGTAGAGGAACGTCACGAACCCCATCGAGATGTAGATGGCCTTCGGGATGGTGTTGCCGGGGTCTTTGATCTCGTCGGCGTTGGTGGCGATCGCCGAGAACCCGATGAAGGTGATGAACACCAACGCACCCGTCGAGGCGATCTCGACGAAGCTCCCGATGTTCTCGTAGAAGGAGTCCACAACCACGTCCGCGCTGAACGCCTGCAGCCCGCCGTAGAGAAACAGGATCAGGAGCGCGATCTTCGCCGCGGTGACGGCGATCTGGAACTGGCTCGACTCCTCGCTGCCCTGGCTGTTGATGTAGACCAGCAGGCCGAGCACCCCGATCCCCGGAAGCCAGAAGGGCACCGACTGTGGGATCCCGATCAGCGGGTAGATGAACCGGTAGAACCAATCCGAGAAACTCGCGAGATAGAAGGCCGCACTCGCGGGATAGCCCACGATCATCGTCCAGCCCATGATGTACGTCCAGTCGGCGTCGAACGTTTCACTGACGTACATGTATCCGCCACCGCTCTCGAAGTAGATCGAGGAGAACTCGGCGTACGCCGCGGCGGTGAGGGCGGCGATCAGCGCCGCGATCACGAACGAGACGATTGCGACCGTGCCGACGTTCGAGACCGCGAGCCCCGAGAGCACGAAGATACCCGCGGCGATCATCGTCCCGATCCCGATCGCGAGCGCGCCGAGGAGCCCGATGCTCCGATCGAGTTCGGTCGAGACCTCGCTGGCGTCGTCGGCAGCCGCGTCGCTCATTGTGGTTCCGACGTATCGCTATCTTGTTCAGCCATCGCCCTGCGAAAGCAAGCCCCAGTCCTCCGCCGTCCCGTGGGACGACGGGCGAAGAGCATCCGTGGCCGTCGGGCATTCTCGACGATCCACGCCGGTCGCTATCACCCGGACCTGTATCCGTCGTGATGGGACTTCGCGACTCGGTCCGTGCGCTCGTACTCACAGAGCGGGCACGTGTCGGTGATCGATCGATCGAACAGCAACCCATGCACCCGACACCGCCGAATCTCGTCCGGGTCGATCCCCGCCACGGAACGTCCGTCCTCGCTCATGTCACGTACTCGTACATCATCCCGTGGCAAAACAGCATAAACGTTTTGTACAAATGTTTCGATAGCGGGTAGACGATCGCGGCCGATCGTCGTCCACCGGACCGTCTCGATCCACGTCCAGGCCGGTCAGGCCGACTCCGGGAGCGGGAGATCGTTCGCCTTGTCGCGTGCGCGCTCGATCACGGCGGGGCGGGCCTCGAATGCAATGGTGGCTTGATCGCCGTAGGAGACGTCCTCGACCCGGGCGTGGTCGTGGATCCACGAGACGAGGCTCATCGTCTCGTCGGTCATCGGGAGCACGAGGCGCTCGCGCTCGTAATCGGGGAGTTCGCCCTCGATGCGTTCGAGGAGAGACTCGATCCCGTCGGCCTCGGCGGCGCTCACAGTGATGGGGTTCGGCGCGAGCGACGAGAGCGCCTCGCGTTTTTCGACGAGTTCGTCGGGATGCACGAGATCCGTCTTGTTCAACACCGTGACGATCGGGGCCTCGTTGCGCTCGTAGAGCGTGTCGTGGGCGGTGACGAGCTTCTCGCGCATCTCCTCGACGGGCTCGCTCGCATCCACCACCAGCAGGACGAGGTCTGCACGATACACCGAATCCAGCGTGGATTTGAACGACTCGACCAGCCAGTGTGGCAGATCCGCGATGAATCCCACCGTGTCGGTCATCAAAACGGGTCTGTCCATCGCCGCCCGGCGTGTCGTGGTTCCGAGCGTCGTGAACAGTCGGTTCTCGGATTCGGCGGTGGGTTCGAGATCCGGATGGAGCTCCTCGTTCTCGTCGACGTCGACGTCGGTGGCGACCTGCCGGAGGAGCGTCGATTTCCCGGCGTTGGTGTAGCCCGCGAGCGCCACGAGATCGAACCCCGACTCTCGGCGCTGCTCTCGTCGGTGCTGTTCGGTCTCCTCGATGCCGTCGAGCTCCTCGCGGATCGCGCTGATCTGGGCCTTGATGTCCTGTTCGCGCGACTCCTCGTACTCGCCGAGTCCCATGAACCCCGGGCGCTCGTCACGTTGGGCGAGGCTGGTCTTCGTCTCAGCCCGCGGGAGTTCGTATCGGAGCTCCGCGAGCTCGACCTGGAGCTGGGCTTTCCGGGTGCGCGCGCGCTGGCCGAAGATCTCGAGGATCAGCCGAAAGCGATCGATCACCGTGGTGTCGTCGGGGAGTCGCCCGCCGAGATTGTAGGTTTGATAGGGTCCGAGCCGGTTGTCGAAGATCACGGTCTCCGCGCCGGTTTCGGCGACGAGCGCCGCGAGCTCGTCGACCTTCCCTTCACCGAAGTGGAGCCCAGCGTCCTCGGTCCTCGTCTGGGTGATCGTCCCGACGACCTCGTGGTCGGCCGCTCGCGCGAGATCGGTGATCTCCCCCGTGTCGGCGGTGCCCGCATCGACCCGTTTTGCGATGATGGCCTTCATGTGGTGGCTCGACGCGCTATCGCGTCGATCGTCCTGCAGTACGCCGCCGACCGTCTTCAATCCCGGCCTCCGTTTCGAGGCAACGCTCCGCGTTCCACGATCGGATGCGGTCGCCGTCGTGGATGAGCCGTCGACAGTTATATGTCGATTCTCGACCAATTATCGAGCACGAATGTCCTCGTCGCTCGTTCGCACCCACACTCTCCCACCGGCATGGCGGTACGCAGTGATCGGCGCACTCGCGTCACTTCCCCTCGCAGTCGTCGTGAACTGGTTTCCGTACTCCGAAGGGGATTTCGCGGGCGGTATCATGATTTTCGGCGCGTTCATCGCGGGACTCATTGCCCCAACACGCTCGGCAGAACCGGATGCCGCCGGATTCCGTACTGGTGTTCTCGCTGGAGCTGTCGGAATACTTGCACCCATAGCAGCAGCTGCTGGTACCGCCATCGAGAATGCTGTGTTGGCATGGCCGACGACGGCCGAAATGGTGTTTTTCGTCGGGGCTAGTGCCGTAATACTGTGTCTTGCGCCCGTTTTCGGGTTAGTGTGCGGCCGCGTCGGTGGCTGGACGGCGAAGAGGGTCGCCACGCGATGGACAGCGGACGCGTCGTAGCAACGTTACAGGAACTGTTCACCATACGCTCCGTGTCCGTCACATCGATTACTTCGGGGACCACGAGAAGAGATCCACAACACACTCGCGTCGAAAGCAACACACCGCCGGCTACCGCGTCCGGATGTCCTCCTCGTCCCTGACTTTCTTGGTCTCGCCCTCGCCGCTGGACTGCTCGCTGACGAGTTCGTAGAAGTCGTTCTGGAGGCCCGCCGGGAACTCCACCACCCCGATCCACGAGCCGTCGTTCTGCCACTCCTCACGAACGAGGTCGCCGAACTGCCGGATCTGGGCTTGGGCGCTGCCGGCGTGGTCGGCGGGGATCTGGGCGGCCATCGTGACCTCCTCGAACCGGATCGGGATCACAGGACGAAGCGCGTCGAGCGCCTCGTCGATCTGGTTCTCTACTGTGTCCATCGGATCGATCCGGAAGTCGGTCTCCTCTAGCGCGGACTCGATCCGGTCCGGCGGATGAGGCGCGCCGTCCATCTGTGGGTTGACGGCGTTGCGCGCGATGGTGTTGATGAGCTGTCGTCGCTTCTGTTCTTGCATCTCGCGGCGCTGCTCGGCGGTGATCTGAATCTCACCCTCCTGAATCACCTCGGGGATGATCTCTAGAGGTTCGGTCGTCCCGAACACCTCCTCGACATCGGACTCTGCAGGACGATCCCCGCGGGAAGCGTTCTCGAAGACGTCCTCGGCGGCGATCACGTCCTCCAGATCGCCCTCGAACTCGTCGCGTTTGATCTCGAGCGCGGCGTCGGGATCGATCAGGACCTCGAAGCGCGCGCCGTGGGATTCGAGACGCGCCGTCACCGCCTCGTCAAGCGATATCATGCCCGGCCGTGGGGGCCGGAGCTACAAGTCGTTTCTCCCCGACGGCGAGCGGCGATCAGTCGCCCGCGGTTGGGTCGACAGTTTGATCGCGGAGCTCGGTCCGGCGGATCTTTCCCGTGACGGTCTTCGGGAGATCGTCGACGAACTCCACTTCCCGCGGGTACTCGTGGGCCGAGAGCTCCTCGCGGACGTGGGTCTTCATCTCCTCGGCGAGTTCGTCGCTGGCGTCGTGGTCGTCGGTGAGCACGACGTACGCCTTGACGATGTTGCCGCGCTCCCGGTGGGGTTTCGGGACGACCGCGGCCTCGGTCACTGCGGGGTGTTCGCCCAGCGATGACTCGACCTCGAAGGGACCGATCCGGTAGCCCGACGAGAGGATCACGTCGTCGGCCCGGCCCTCGAACCAGAAGTAGCCGTCCTCGTCCATGTGCGCGAGATCGCCCGAGAGATACCACTCGCCATCCGATCCGTCGACGAAACACGCGTCGGTTTTCTGCTGGTTCTCCCAGTAGCCCGCGAAAAAGCACGGGAACTCGCCGCGATGGGCGATCTCGCCAGTCTCACCAGGTGAAAGCACCTCGCCGGTCTCAGGATCGACGATGGTCGACTCGACGCCCGGCAGGGGTTTGCCCATGCTCCCCGGCCGGAGCTCCATCGTCGGGTAGTTGTTGATGACCATGTTCCCCGTTTCAGTCTGGCCGTAGGTGTCGAGGATCGTGACGCCGAGGGCGTCCTCGCCCCACTCGACCACGCCAGCGGAGAGTGGTTCGCCGATCGAGAGCGCGTGGCGGAGGTCGAGATCCACGCCGTCGAGCAGGCCCTCGTTCGTCCGGAGCATTCGGTAGGCCGTCGGCACGCTGAAAAGGACGGAGATCGGGAACTCGTCGAGCAGGGTGGCCCACTCCTCGGGATCGAACTCGCCCTCGTAGGTGAACTGGCTCGTACCCCAGAACCACGCCCCGAGGACGTTGATCGGGCCGGTCAGCCAGCCGAGATCGGCGGTCGACCAGTACAGGTCGTCGTCGGTGAGATCGACCGCGAACCGCTGGGTGGCCGCGACCCCGGCGACCCACCGGTGTTTGTGGCGGACGCCCTTCGCGGGGCCCGTGGTGCCGCTGGTGTAGTAGAGCAGCGCGTCGTCCTCCCCGTTCGTTCGGACCGTCTCGTACTCCGCGCTCGCGGCGGCCATTGCGTCGGCGTACCCTACGTCGCCGTCGGCGATGGCGTCTTCGTTCCCACCAGCACTGCCGTCTCCCTCGCCGTCGTCCCGATCGACCGTGATGACCGTCGCCACGGAGGGGGCGTCGTCGAGCGCGCGCTCGACGGTGTCGCGGTTGGCTGCGGTCGTCAGCACGGCGGTCGCGTCGCAGTCGTCGAGCCGGTAGGCGATACCGTCGGGACCGAAGCGCTCGTTGACGCCGCCGAACACCGCCCCGTGCTTCAGGGTGCCGATCAGCGCGACGTAGTGGGCGGGAATTCGGGGCATGTACGTGAACACCCGATCGCCCCGCTCGACGCCCTCGTTTTCGAGCACGTTCGCGAACCGGTTCGACCGCTCCGCGAGTTCGTCGAACGTCACCGTCTCGCGCTCGCCGTCGGTGCCGGCGTACTGGAGTGCAACTCGCCCAGTACCGTCGGCGTATCGGTCGCAGACCTCGTGGCCGACGTTCAGTTCGTCGGGTGCGTCCCAGTCGGCCTCAGCGTAGATGTCGCCCCACGCGAACTCCTCGCGCGCGGCCTCGTAATCGGGCAGGTTGTGTGCTGCCATGTGCAGCACCATCGCACACCAACGTTATCAATCATGTTGTTACTCGGAGGACACGCCGTACGATCGAGGAGTAGACGGCGAACCCTATGCGAGCGGTTCGACCAGATCGGTGAGTGCCGCCCGCGGATCGTCGGCCTTCGCCACGCCGCTCGCGAGCAGAACGCCGGACGCGCCGAGGTCACCGGCGGCCGCGAGGTCCTCGCCCGCGGAGATGCCTGCGCCACAGAGCACGTCCACGGAATCGTCGACTGCCGCGGCGGCCGCGACCGCGTTCTCCACGATCCCGGGATCGGCCTGACTCACCGAAACGTCGCCGCCGATGAGTGCGGGTGGTTCGACAGCCACGCCATCGGGCCCGAGCGCCGCCGCCGCGCCGATCTGGTCGGGGTTGTTCGCACAGACGATGGTTTCGAGCCCGGCGCGGTCGGCCGCATCGAGCGCGCCGTCGATGTCGGCGAGCCGCAGCCGGCGCTCGGAGTGGTTCAGGAGTGTGCCGACCGCGCCCGCGTCCGCGACCGCCTCGGCGAGCGTGCTTCCGGTGTGGCTGCCGTGTTCGACGGGCGAAACGTGTTGGGCCCACGTCTCGACGCCCGTCTCGGCCACTCGTCCGATGTCTGCGGCCTGGGGCGAAACGGCGATCCGAACGCCCGACTCGTCGGCGACGTCGCGCGCCACGGTGGCGATCTCGACCGGATCGGACGGGTACGCCTTCAGGTTGACGAGAACGAACATACCCGGTTGGCGCTCGCCGCGGACAAATAGGTTGCGAGACTACCGGGCCGACGCTACCCGACGAGGCGGGCGACGTACGGCGGCAGCCGTTTTCTGACCAGCGCGTACGTCGCGCCGACGCCGATCACGGGGAGCCGTCCGTCCGAAGCCGGCCGGAGACGACGAGATAATCCCGGGCGAACACCGCGAGCGACGGGACGAGGGCGAGCGTGGCCGCAACGTGGACCGTCGGCGCGGGGAGCACGGGGAGCAGCGCCAGCGTGATGAACGCCATCTGGCCTGCCGCGAGCGGGCGGCGAGCCCGACTCTCGGGGAGGTCGTACACCGGCCGTCCTCGGTGTCGCCGCCCGGCCCGTGCCGCCTTGAAGACGTACCGTGCGAACGAGAGCGCGAGATACCACACGGGAAGCCGTCCCCAGACGACGCCCACGAGCGGGGCGACGAGGAACCCGAGCGTGTCGAATGCGTGATCGAGCGTCGCCCCGAGCCGCGTCACCCGTCCGATCGTCGTGGCGATCCGGCCGTCGATCCAATCGAGCGCCGCCCCCACGCCGTAACAGACGCCGGGCAGCCACGCGACCGCCGGCGTTGGCGGAACGAACACGAACCCCGCGACCGCCGCGTACAGCCCGCCCCGCACCAGCGTCACGGCGTTCGCAGGACCGAGCGTCTCACAGAGCCGCCCCTCTGCGGTGCGGTTGCGGTCGAGGTGACGCGTCAGAAACCACAGTTCGAACCCGAGCACCGCCGTCGTCGGCAGCACCCACTGACGGGCGATCGCCATGTCGAACTCGCGGAGCGCGTCCCAGCCGAGCACGACCCCGACCGCGGCACAGACTGCGGCCAGGAGCCACTGCCGCCGGAGTCGGACGGTCGGCCCGAGCGTGCCGCTGCCTTCGCTCACCGTTCGTCCCCGGCCAGCTCGTCCCCGCTTCCGTCCCCGGACAGCGCGTCGAGACGGTCGTACTCCGCTTGCGAGAGCCGGACGGCGGCAGCCGCGGCGTTCTCCACGATGTGCGCCGGTTCCGTGCTGGACGGGATGGGAACGACCCCGTCCCCGACGTTCCACGCGAGCACGACCTGGGCCGGCGACAGCCCGCGCTCGTCGGCGATCTCCTCGACGACCGGCTCGGTGAGCACCGACGCCGGGAGTGGCGAGTGGGCGACAACCCTGATGCCGCGGCGGTGACAGAACGCCACGAGGTCCTCGCGGGGCGTGTGTGGATGGTGTTCGATCTGGACGAGCGCGGGCGGAACGCGGGCGAGCGAACACACCGATTCGAGCTGCTCCATCGAGACGTTACAGATCCCGATCGTCCGCGTGAGACCGCGATCCACGAGACGTTCGAGACTCCGCCACGCCTCTTCGAGCGTGACGGCCACGGTCTCGATCTCGCCGTCGGCGTCGCGGGGGAACGTCGCTTTCTCTTGGGCCTCGATCGAACGATCGGCGAGGTTTTCGAGGGGCCCTTGGTACGCCCACGCCTCGGGCCAGTGGAGCAGGTACGAATCGAGCGCGTCGAGACCGAGCGCGTCGAGCGTCGTTTCGCAGGCCTCCGCGACGTGGCCGTGGTTCGTGTTCCACACCTTGCTCGTGACGTGGAGCGACGACCGATCCGGCGCGCCAGGCGCGGCGAGGAGGTCGCCGATCCGCGCCTCGTTCCCGTAGAGTTCGGCCGAGTCGAGCAGCCGATAGCCCGCATCGAGCGCCGTCGCGATCGACTCCCGCCGGTCGACGTACTCGTCGCCGCGGTAGCGCGAACAGCCGAACCCGATGGAAGGCAGCCGTATCGCCGCGTCCGTCCGTGCGCGATCCGGCCGGACGACGGGCGCGCGCCGACGAGTCGTCGCGGCTCCGAAATCCGGACCGCCGGCCGGGTCGTCCCGACGGGCGGCCCTCCCGCCGCCGTCGACCTCGATCGTCTCGTCCCGATCGGCAGGTGTCCCGACCACTGCTCCGGCGGCTGTCCCGGTCACCGCTTCGGCGGAAGGTTCGATCACAGTTCTGCCGGCTCCAGCACCCCCGGCCACATCCTCGATGGCGTTGCAGGCGGCGACGACATGTGCGCCCCGGCGGGCGCTTTCCCGCGGCGTGCATCCCTCACGGATGGCCGCCGCGAGCCGAGCCGGCCCGTCGATGTGGCTCCTGTCCGCCGCGGGGGACTGTGGCGGGACAGCCGTGTACCCGCGTCCGACCCGGCCGAACGCCACACCCTCGTCGCCGTCGACGAGGGCACCGGCGTCCCGGAGGTACACCGAGCCGTCGTCGCCGTGGAGTTCGAGCCCGTAGAACTCGCGACTCCGGTGTGGGACGTAAAGGCTCGCGGTGAGTCGGACCAACGGTCCCGCCGCGAACGAGAGCGTCGCCTCGACGTGGGTCGGTTTCTGGGGTTCCGCTTCCGAGCGATCCGGCCACGGCGCGGCGGCGTCGGCGCTCCGAACACGCTCGACGGGGCCGAACCACGCGACGAGCAGCGAGAGTGGGTACACCGCGCCGTCGTACAGCGGTCCCACGTCGAAAAACGACTGCGGACGGTCGTGCCAGTCGGTCACCCGGCCGACGTGGGCGTGGGCAGACGCCATCCGCACTGGCCCCGTCCGCCCGTCGGCCAGCATGGTGGCGGCCCGCCGCTGTGCGCCACACCGGTGGTTGATCGGGGCGCAGGCGAGGCCGAGACCGCGCCGTTCGGCCAGCGCGACGAGGTCGGCCGCGACCGCGGCGTCGGTCGCCAGCGGTTTCTCGCTGAAGACGTGGCGGCCGGCGTCGAGGGCGGCCCGGGTCACGCTGGCGTGGGCCGCGTGGCTCGTCAGGTTCACGATCAGCGGGCTCGGCTCACGGTCGAGCAGCGTTGCCACGTCGCCGTAGGCGGTCGCGTCGTGGGCATCGGCGACCGCTGCGGCACGGTCGCGGTCGTGGTCGCAGACGGCGGCGAGCGACAGCGACGTGTCGTCGATACCCGCGAGGTACTCCCCCGCGACCGAGCCCGCGCCCACGAGCGAACACTTCATGATAGTATGGAGTGATGTGTCGACAAAAACCGTTCGCCGTCCACGAAAACCGCCGCCAGCACGTTCTTTTCTGTCCACGGCGAGGCTCGTGGAACCCACACGACGGTGGACATCGTTGCCCGAGCGAAGGATAGGTTTACGGGCCGGAGGCCACAGCATGTACTATGGGAACGAGCACCGATACGGATACTGGGATCGGCTCGCTTGCCGGCGCTCCGCTTCGGTCGGTCGGGATCGTTCTCGCGGCGATCACCGGCGTCATCCACCTCTATCTCGGTGTGAGCTTCATCGATTCCCCGCTCGGGTGGAGCTTCCTCGTCGCAGCAGCGGGGTTCGCGGTCGGCATCGTCGGGGTGCTCTACGGCTATCGCCGCACCCTCCTCTACGTGCTCGGAATCCTCTTCGTCGTCGGACAGATCGTCGTGTGGTACGTCGTGAACGCCCCCGATTTCGGCACGCTCGGGTACGTCGACAAGGCCATCCAGGCCGTGTTGATCGTCGTCCTCGTGTTACTCTATCGTCGTGCCGCGTGAGGATCGCATCGTCGCTTCCGGTGTTGATGGTCTCCATCCAGAACGTTCGCCGTTCGCGAGCCGCGGTCGTTCGCGATGTCCGCGCCGAATGCGGAGTCAGGAGTCCTTTCGCTGCACCACGTCGCCGAGGGTGTACTCGCCGCTCGCGGAGCCACCCTCCCACTCGGTGTCATCGACGCCGCCCTCGGTGAGCGTGATGTCGAGCCGGCGTTCGAGTTTGCTCTGGACGCTGTCGCTCGGCAGCATCGAGCCGTGTTCGAGCTTCCGGATGAGGCTCGCCTTCTCGTTCAGTTCCTTTGCGAGATCTTCTTGGCTCATGTCGGTCGCCTCGCGCGCGCTCCGGATGCGCTCGTCGTAGTCCTGGACGACCTCCTCCATGTCGTCGAACATGTCCGGTCCGCGCGAGGTCGAGCCACCACCGCTCGATCCGCTCCCACCGGACGACGCACTCGCCCCGTCCTCCGAGGAGTCCGTCGAGTACTTCGTGGACGTGCTCTCGGACGCGGGCTGGCGGACTTCGGTCCCGAACTCGGCGCAGTCGTCACAGACGTCGATCTCCGCGCCTTCGATCTTCACCGTCGTCGGAGAATCGGTCTCCGCACCGCACATCTCACACTGGACCATATCGCAGCGAAGGCCGTCCCTGCGTATAAAACGTCCGCCACCCGCCTCACTCCTCGGCGGCGAGCGCCTGGAGTGCGTAGTAGAGTCGCTGGAGTGCGGTCAGATGGCCGACGACCGCAAAAACGACCAGCAGCCAGCCGACGGGCCCCAGCCCCGCGACCGCGGGCCGGACGAACGCCGCGATCCCGGTCACGATGCCGATCAGCGCGAGCCGGTCGGCCCGTCCGAGCAGGCCACCGTACACCCGATCGAGGTCGACGGCCTGGGCCTGCGTGCCCAGATACGAGGTCAGCAGCACGCCCGTCACGGCGGCGAGACCGAGCGTCGGGCGATCGATCCCGAGCGCGAGGCCGACCACCAGCAGGACGTCGGCGTACCGATCGAGAACGTGATCCAGCAGGTCGCCCGCGCGCGAGGCGGTGTCGAGCCGGCGCGCGAGCGCGCCGTCGAGCAGATCGAGCGAGCCGTTGAGTCCCACACAGACCGCACCGGCGAGATACCACAGCGCCTCGCCGCCCGCGAGGACGTACGCCACCCCCGCCGCGACCGCGAACACGAACGCGACGACGCTCACGACGTTCGGCGTCAGCCCCGCCCGAGCCGCGAAGCCGACGAACGGCTCCAGCAGCCGGTCCGCGGTCGAGCGGTACCCATCAAGTGTCATGGCTGATCGGGATACATGGTCAGAGGTACTCGACGAACGAGACGGTTCCGGCGCTCGGCTCGCGCTCGCCGGCGACGACCGCCCGAATCGCGCCGGCGACGCCCTCGGGCGTGCGATCGGTTGCGTCGATCTCGTACACCGCGTCGCGGCCGTGGCGCTCGACCGCCTCGGCGAGGATCACGTCGAGCGCTTCGCTCTCGGCATTTTCAGCCACGCTGGCGTCGGACTCTCCGCGGGCGGCGAGCCGGTCTTCGAGTTCTTCGGGGTGACATCGGAGGACGACCACGCGATCGGCGTCGAGCCGGTGGGCGAGGTGGGATTCGACGAGGGTGACTTCGGCGCTCGTCGGACGATCGTCGAGCCAGTCCTCGACGCCGTCGAGGTCCGCCACGAGACTGTCGCGATCGGTGTCGGTGCCAGTCGACAGTCCCTCTTCGCGGATCACCTCGTTCAGGTGGACGACATCGAGAGTCCCCTCGACACCGCCAGAACTCTCAGGGGCGCTGTCGGCGTCTCCGCCGTCCCCGACGAGCCGGTCGGTCGCGGTCGTCTTGCCGGTGCCCGGCGTTCCGGTGACGGCGACTCTCACCCCGCGAGCACCTCGTTCAGCACGGAGACCGCGCGCTCGGTCTCGGCGCGGGTTCCACACGAGATTCGGATACACTCGGGGAGGCCGAAACTCGTACAGTCCCGGACGATCACGCCACGGCGTTGGGCTGCGCTCGCAACCGCGCTCGCATCCCCCACCTCAGCGAGTACGAAGTTGCCCTCGCTCGCGTGGGTTCGGGCATCCAGTTCGCTGTCGAGATACTCGCGCGCCCACACCGCCGACTCGACGGTGCGCTCGACGTGCTCGCGGTCGTCGAGCGCGGCGAGGCCGGCGCGACAGGCGACCGTGCTCGCTGCGAACGGCGTGTTCACCCGTGTGTAGGCGTCGGCCCAGGGTTCGGGCACGACGGCGTAGCCGAGTCGGAGCCCCGCGAGACCGTAGGCCTTCGAGAAGGTGCGAAGCACCGCGATATCCTCGCGGGCGTCCCATCCCTCACGTCCTTCGACCAATCGGACGGCACTGGGGGTTTCGGCGAACTCGCCGTAGGCCTCGTCGACGACCACGAGCGTGTCCTCGTTCGTTTCCGCGGCGATCCGTTCGACGGCCGCGAGGTCCACCGTCGTGCCGGTCGGGTTGTGCGGGCTGGTGAGGTAGACGATCCGCTCGCCGTCGTAGACATCGAGCACCGCGTCGGCGCTCTGGGTGAACCCGTCCTCGGTCCGAAGCGAATAGCTGCGAACCTGGCCGTGGTGATAGCGCGCGCTCATCCCGTAGTAGGCGAAACCGGGCTCGGGAACGAGCACCGCCGCGCCGGGATCGAGCAGCGCGCGTGAGAGGTAATCCAGCGCGCCGTCGCCACCGTTGGCGAGCCACACCTGGGCCGGCGCGACCTCCCACTGGTCGGCGATCGCGGCGACGAGATCGGAGTGGGCCGATTTGGGATAGACGTGGACCTCGCTTGCGGCCTCACTGATCGCCGTCATCGCTGCCGGACTCGGACCGTGCGGGTTCTCGTTCGAGGAGAGCTTCACGAGGTCGTCGGGATCGAGTCCCAGCTCGCGTGCGACCTCCTCACTCCCCTCGCCGGCCCTGTAGACGGCGTGCTCGGAGAGATCGCGTGTCTGCATACCGGGACGAACGGTCGCCGGGGCTTAAGCGTGCTCACACGGCCACAGCCCGCGGTCGACTGTGTTCGGGTGACGCGACGACCGCGGCGGACGTTGACGACCGTGGAGGCGGGTGCGGGCGTGAGTCGAAAGCGGCACTATTTAGTCTGAAGGGCTCAATAAGTTATTCATGGTTGCTGCCGTTCTTATCATTGGGCTTGCGGTCGCGGTCTTCGTCGGGTTCAACATCGGCGGCTCCTCGACGGGGGTCGCGTTCGGCCCCGCGGTGGGGAGTCGACTCGTCTCGAAGACCGGCGCTGCCGCGCTGTTTACGGGATTTGCGCTGCTCGGCGGGGCGACGGTCGGCACGGAGGTCATCGAGACGATGGGTGGTCGGATCGTCCCCGCCGATCAGTTCACGCTCGCGGCGAGCGTCGGCGTGCTCTTTTTCGTCGGGCTCGCGCTGTTGATCTCGAACCTCTTTGGAGTTCCTGCCTCGACCTCGATGACCGCGGTCGGCGCGATCGCGGGGCTCGGCGTGGCGAGCGGGAGCCTCGATTACGCCGTGATGTTCGAGATCGTCTCCGCGTGGATCGTCGCCCCGGTGCTCGCCTTTTGGATCTGTGCGGTCGTCGGCCGCTACCTCTACCCCTATCTCGACGCGTGGTTCGGGATCGATCGTTCCGACGGCGCGCTGTTCGTGATCGATCGCTCAGGTTCGATTCCGCTCCCGCGCCTGGCCGAGGACACCACCCGAAAGGAGGGGTTCTGGAGCGCGGTCGTACTCGCGATCAGCTGCTACATGGCCTTTAGCGCGGGTGCGTCGAACACCGCGAACGCGGTCGCGCCGCTCGTCGGCGGTGGCGCGATCAGTATCACTCAAGGTGTCGTCCTCGCGGCGGTGGCCATCGGTCTCGGCTCGTTCACGATCGCGCGACGCACCCTCGACACCGTCGGCAACGATCTCACCGATCTCCCGCTGCTCGCGTCCCTCGTGGTCGCCATCGTGAGCGCCACGATCATCACCGTGCTCTCCGAACTCGGGATTCCGGCGAGTCTCGCGGTCAGCGCGACGATGTGTATCGTCGGTCTCGGCTGGGGACGGGCGACCCGCACGACCACCGTCGCCACCGCGGCGACGGCCGCCATCCAGGGTAGCGAGGAAACGACGACCATCTCGACGAACGCGCTCGCCGCCGACGCACCTGCCGAGACCGCTGCCGGCGACGTGGCTGGTGACGCCACCGACGATACCGCGAACGGTGGCGTCGCCGGCACGGAGAGCGTACCGGGCATCGGTGAGGAAGAACCCGACGAACTCTCTGCCAACGACTTGTTCGACCCCGCGACGACGGGACGCGTGATCATGCTCTGGATCATGACCCCGTCGCTGTCGGCGGCCGCCTCGTTCGTCCTATTTGAACTCTTCCCTGTCTACGGCGGCGCGTAGCCGCTACCGCGACACCGCCAGTCCAAGCGAGGGTGAACTCGATTCGCGAACACCCAGCCGACGCCGCGAGCGTCCGTTTCGAGCGATTCAAACCCCGCCTCGGTCTATCGGTGGTATGGACGAGGCAGATTCACACGAGAACGTCGTTCCCGGCAGCGACGAGGAGCTTTCGACGCCGGACGTACACGGCTACGAGTTCCGCGACGGGTTCGATTTCGGGGAGCTGTTGGAGTCGTACGCCACGACGGGGTTTCAGGCGAGCCAGCTCGCCGAGGCCATTGACATCGCCGAGCAGATGCGAGCGGCCGACGCGACGATCTACCTCACCTGCACGTCGAACATCATCTCCTCGGGGCTGCGCGAGGTCGTCGCGGCGCTCGTCCGCGAGGGTCACGTCGACGTGCTCATCACCACCTCCGGCGGGCTGACCGAGGACGTCATCAAGACGGCCAAACCGTTCAAAATGGGCGAGTGGGACGCCGACGAGGCCGCACTCCGCGAGCGCGGGATCAACCGACTCGGCAACATCTTCGTACCCTCCGATCGGTACGTCTGGCTGGAGGAGTACCTGTATGACTTCTTTGAGGACTTCTTCGCCGACGAGTCGCTGCGGACGCCGACGGCGTTCGCGCGCGAGCTCGGGGCGACCCTCGACGACGAGAACTCGGTGTTGAAACAGGCCGCCGACAACGACGTTCCCGTCTACTGCCCGGCGCTGACCGACGCCGAGGTGGGCAACTTCCTCTACTTCTATCGCCAGCAGCACGACGCCGACATCGATATCACGCTGCTCGACGACTACGAGCGCCTCATCGACGGCGGACTGGCCGCCGACACGACCGGGCTGATCGCGGTCGGCGACGGCGTCCCCAAACACCACGCGATCATGACCAACCTCTTCCGGGGCGGAGCCGACTACGCGGTCTACATCTCGACGGGGATGGAGGGCGACGGCTCGCTCTCGGGTGCGCCCCCCGACGAGGCGGTGTCGTGGGGGAAGATCAAGGAGGCCGACACCAACTACACCCAGGTCGAGGCCGAGGCGACGCTCGTCTTCCCGCTGCTCGTCGCGGGCGCGTTCCAGTAGCACCCCGACCGCCTGACTCCCGGTCTCCGTCGCCGATTCGCGCACTCTCGCCGACTCACGCGCTCTCTTCGATCACGTGCTTTCGATGTCGATCGACCCCCAATCAGTCATCGACACCGCCGACGGCCGCCGCCTTCGCTCGCGCCCGCTCGACGACCGACGGCCGCGCCGCGAACGCGACCGTAACCCGATCACCCGCCGCCCCGTAGCTCACGTCGGCGACGTTCGCGTGATCGTAGAGCCACGACACGACGCTCATTGCCTCGTCGACGTTCGCCATTGCGACCGTGGTGCGTTCGGTCGGCAGTCCGTCCTCGATCCGTCCTACCAGTCGATCGAGGTTCGTGCCCTCTTGGACGCTGATCGGCAGCGGTGACGGGGCAACGTCGGCCGCGGCCGCCAGCCGCTCCTCGCGCTCCTCGGCGTCGAGCAGATCGATCTTGTTGAGAGCGGTCACGATCGCCTCGCGCGGAACGTCCTGCGCATCGAGCACGTCGAGCGAGACACGGAGCTTCTCGCGGAGTTCGTCGGGCGGGTCGCTCGCGTCGGCAACCAACACCACGCGATCGGCCGCCGCAGCCTCCGAGAGCGTGGCGCTGAACGATTCGACCAGCCAGTGGGGGAGGTCCGCGACGAACCCCACCGTGTCGGTCAGCAGGACGGGACGGCCGTCGAGCGTCGCCCGTCGCGTGGTGGTTTCGAGGGTCTCGAACAGCCGATTTTCGATCGTTGCCGTCGCGTCGCGGTCCGCGTGGTCCGGCTCGGTGTCCGCGAGCGTCAACTCGTCCGCGAGGCGGTGGAGCAGCGTCGACTTGCCGGCGTTGGTGTAGCCCGCGATCGTCACGAGATCGAACCCCTCCTCGCGCCGGCGCTTGCGGAACTCCTCGGCGGGGTCGGGGAGGTCGTCGAGCTTGGTTTCGAGCCGATCGATCCGGTCTTCGGCGTCGTACAGCGGCGATCCCTTCTCGGCGCGTTTGTTGAACCAGCCCGCGTCGGCCGTCTCCCGCATCCGTGGGAGGTCGTAGCGGAGTCGCGCCAGCTCGACCTGGAGCTGTGCCCGCCTCGTGCCTGCCTGATCGCCGAACACGTCGAGGACCAGTCGGTAGCGGTCGTGGACGCGGGTTCCGTCCGGTAGCGATTCTTGGAGTCCGTGACTTTGCGATGGCGTGAGTTCGCCATCGACGATGACGACCTCGGCCCCCGTTTCGGTGACCCGGGCCGCGAGCTGTTCGACTTTCCCGCTGCCGAGATGCGTCCCGGGGTCCTCGGCTCGAACCTGCGTCACCTCCTCGACGATCGTGTAGCCGGCGGCTGTGGCGAGCGCTCGTATTTCGTCGGTCGCGGGCGTGCCGCTATCGACGCGCTGTGCAACGATTGCGTTCGTGTCTGTCATGTGTAGTGATGGTGTGTCGTCTATGAGCGATACGGCCGGCTCGGCGGTCACCGAGCGCTCGATGACGGAGCCGCCAGCCGACGCTGTCGAACCAACGACAGGTCGGGAAGCGGCGGCCCGGTCAGAAAACGAATTGGGTGGTCATCGGTCGACCTCTGTTAGCACTCTCACGAACCAGGGACAAAAGCGTTGTCCCGAAGCCACTGTCGACCGCCGCGCCACCGCAACCGCACCTCAGAGCGCCACATCGACGTGGTCGGCCGCCTTCAGCGCGAGTGCGGCGATGGTGAGCGTGGGGTTCATCGCGCCGCCGGTGACGAACACGCTGCTGGAGGCGACGTGGAGATTCTCGACGTCGTGGGTCCGTAGTTCCGGGTCTACGACGCTCGATGCCGGATCGGTCCCCATCCGTGTGGTGCCCATGTGATGGAACGCCGGCCCGGTGTTCTCGGGGCCGACGGTCCACTCGATTTCGGCCCCGAGTTCGTCGAGGATCGATCGCTGGATACAGTTCGCCCGCCGGATGCTTTTTTTCGTACGGTCGCCGATCGACCACCGGACGTCGGGCACCGGATTGCCGTGATCGTCGGTTTTCGTGCGATCGAGCGTCACGCGGTTTTCCTTTCGTGGCACTTGGCCGATCAGCCCGCCGACGGTGACGTGGGTTCCGTAGGCGTCCCGGAGCGAGTCGAGGAGCGCGTCGCCCCATTCGTCCCCCGAGAGCGCCGTCTCGACGGGCGACGGGCCGGCGTAGTTGAAGAACTCGAGCTTGATCGGGTTCGTTCCCTCGGCGTCGTAGAACTGGTGGCTCTCGGTGGTGTTGAACCCGACGTGCTTCTGGCGGGTCGCCCGATCGAGCCGGCCGCCGACGCCCGCGAAGCAGTGTTCGGTGAAGTACCGGCCCACGAGACCGCTCGAATTGGCGAGTCCATCGGGATGGTCCGAGGAATCAGAGAGCAGGAGGAGGCGAGGCGTCTCGACGCCGCCGCAGGCGATCACGAACCGGCGTGCCTCCTGGCTGTGTTCGCCGTCGGGCGTCGCGTACACCGCGCGCGTCACTCGTCCCTTGCCGTCCGTTTCGAGGCGCTGGACCGGAGCACGGTCGATGACGCGCACACCCGCCGCCTCGGCCTTCCGGATGTGGACGGTCGCGTCGTACTTCGCCCCCGAGGCGCAGACGGGTTTACAGGTGCCGTAGCCGACACAGGCCGACCGGCCGTCGTAGGGCTCGGAGTTGCGTGCGTTCGGTACCGAGTGGGTGGTGATTTCGAGCTCCTCACACGCCTCGGCGAAGATCGAGTCGCTGTAGGAGGGCGGGAACGCCGGGAGGGGGTACGGCTCCTCGCGCGGCGGCGCGAACGGGTTGTCGACGGCCCCCGCCACGCCGAACGCGCGCTCGGCGGCCGCGTAGTACGGCCGGAGGTCGGCGTAGTCGATGGGCCAGTCCGCGGCGACGCCGTCGCGGCTCCGTCGCTCGAAGTCGGCCTCGTGGAGGCGCATCACCATCCCCTGCCAGTGGAGGCTCGTCCCGCCGACGCCCTTCACCCGCGAACGGTTCAGCGGGTACGACCGCGGGCCGGTCGAGGCGTAGGCGTCGCGCTCGCCGCCCATGTCCCAGACGCTCCGGTCGTCGTCGCCAGGCCGGATCGCGCGCTCCATTCGCTCGGGGCGATCTTCGAACGAAAAGCGGGGCCCCGCTTCGAGGATCACGACGTCGTGACCGCGCTCGGCAAGTCGATGAGCGCAGAGCGCGCCCGCGGGGCCCGCCCCGATCACGCAGACGTCGGGCGCGTCCGAGGGCGTCCGGTCCGCATCGCTCATCGTGGTCCGTGCTGGTAGCTCTCGTGCCCGCCGGGATGGCCCTGAGGGTTCTCGATCCCGACGAGCTCCCCGCCCGCGGGCGAGGTGTAGAGCGCGTATAGCAGCTCGTTCACCACGTAGTACCGCACCCGTTCGGCGGCCGACCCATCAGGAACGGGATCGGCGGTGTCGGTCCCCATCTCGCGCAGCACCGCGTCCCGAGTCTCGGCGTCGAGGCTCGCGTATCGCCCGCCGTACCACGATTCCGCGCGGTCGTCCATCGCGGCGACCGCCCGTTCGACACCGTTTCGATACTCAGCTCGCTCCTCGATACGCCCGAGTGCGTAGGTTTCGACGAACGTCTCGATCCCCGTGATCTCGTCGGGGTAGACGACGTGCGCGACCGCGACGAGAGGGTCACGCACCGCCGAAAACGACGCATCCGCCACGTTCGACGATCCGTCGTCCGTCTCCGTTTGCGCCCCACTCGTCGCTTCTCCGTTCCGTCCGATCGCCGCCGCTCCACCGCCACCGACGACGCTGCCGCCGGCGAGCGCCGCGAGCGCGTCCCGGCGCGTGAGTTCCATGTACGGCGCGCGTTAGGCAAGCCTAATCTTAGGGATTGGCATCCGCACCGACCGAGTTCGTGGCCGACTCTGGATCGTCGGCGTGGCTCAGGGGATCGTGACCGAGTGCGAGAGCGTGCCGATCCCTTCGATCTCGACTTCGATCTCGTCACCGTCGGCGAGCGGGCCGACGCCAGCGGGCGTGCCAGTCGAGATCACGTCGCCGGGTTCGAGGGTCATGTACGTCGTGATCTCCGCGATCAGTTCGGGCACCGAGAAGATGAACTTCTCGCGCGAGGAGCGCTGTTTCGTCTCGCCATTCAGGCGGAGTTCGATCGCGGCGTCGGCGGGAACTTCGTCGGGCGTCGCGAGCACGGGTCCCATCGGCGCGGCCCCGTCGAACGCCTTCCCACGGACCCAGTTCTGCTCGATCCGCTGGTCGTCGCGGTTCGAGAGATCGTTCACGCAGGTGAACCCAGCAACGACGTCCATCGCGTCGTCGACATCGACGCCCCGGCACTCCCGACCGATCACGACGCCGAGCTCGGCTTCGTACTCGATACGTTCCTTCCCGGCAAGCAGTTCTACCGTCTGTTCGTGGCTCGCGACGGTGTTTGGTCCCTTCAGGAAGAGCAGCGGACGGTCGGGGAGCTCCTTTCCTTGTTCGGCAGCGTGGTCCTCGTAGTTCAATCCCACACAAACGATCTTCGTTGGCTCCGCTGGCGCGAGCACGTCGACTTCCTCGGGCGAGAACGTGTCGTCGGGGAACGCGACGCGCCCTGTCGGCCCGGCGTTCGCGCTGATCGTCGCTTCGTCCGCAAGCCACTCGCCAGTACGGAGCTCGCCGTCCGGATCACGGAATCGTACGCGGTGCATGCTCGGGTGTCGTCGCCACGTCGGATAAACGTACACGAACGCGCTATTGCCTCTCTTTCGCACGGCCGCCTACACAACTAAGTACGCGACGCGAGTACGACGAGATGCAATGGAACTCACCTGGCACGGTCACTCGACGTGGTTCGTTGAAGTCGGCGACACCAGCCTGCTGATCGACCCGTTTTTCGATAATCCGCACACCTCGATGGAGCCCGCGGACATCGAGACGCCCGACTACGTCCTTCTGACCCACGCCCACTCGGATCACATCGCCCACGCGGGCGAGTTCACCGATTCGACGATCGTCGCGCCGGTCGAGGTCGCGGCCTATGTGGAAAACGAGATGGGCGCGGATGACACCGTCGGCATGAACATCGGCGGTACGGTCGAGTGCGGTGACGCCCACGTCACGATGCATCGGGCCGACCACACCAGCGGCGTCGATCTCGACTACGAGTACGAACTCGGCAATCCTGCGGGATTCGTCGTGAGCGACGAGCAGCCGGGCCCCGACGGCACCGGCACCGCGTTCTACCACGCTGGCGACACCGGACTGATGTCGGAGATGAAAGACGTGATCGCGCCGTACCTCCAGCCCGACGCGGTCGCGCTCCCGATCGGCGATCACTACACGATGGGCATCTGGCAGGCCTCGATCGCGGCCGAGTGGCTCGATGCGGATCACGTCTTCCCGATGCACTACGACACGATGCCGCCGCTCGAAGCCGATCCCCAGGAGTTCGTCGATGCGGTCGGCGAGCGCGCACCCGACTCCGAGGTTCACGTGCTCGACGACGACGGTTCCTTCGAGCTCTGAGATCGGGACCGAAACGACGACTCGTTGTCGATCGTTCCGGCGAGCACTCGACCGCGATGGCAGCCTCGACACACGAGTGGGCAATGCTTAGGGGCGTGGCGGTCGTCGATCCGATCGCAATGGCAGATATCGAAGTCAGTAGCACGTCCGAGGAGGGATTCGTCACCCGAAGCCGCGTCGGCGGCTTCGAACTCACCGTCGACGCCACCGACGAAGAGGGACCGAACCCGAACGCCACGCTCGTCGCCGACTACGCCTCCTGTTACATTCCGGCCTTCCGCGTCGGGGCCCAGCAGCGCGACTACGACGACCTCGGGAAAATCGAGATCGACGCCGAGGCCGACCTCGACGACGATGACGATCTCTCGGCCATCCGGTTCGACATCCGCGTCGAGGCCGACATCGCTGGCGACGAGGACGAACTCGTCGAGCGCGGCGAGGACATCTGTCACGTCCATGCGGCGCTCCGCGAGGAGCTCCACGCCGACATCTCGGTCGAAGGCAACGCCTAAACACCCACCTTTTTACTTCGGGGGTTCGCGCGCTCGCTCCGCTCGCGCGCTCAACCCCTCGTAAAAATCTGGACCAAAAACACCCGCTCGCTCGGCCTACGGCCTCGCTCGCGGTGGGGTCACTGGCACTCTACGCACCACGACCGCACAGCACCGTCGAAGCCCTCGGCCCGCAGAGCGGGCCTCGCCCTTCATCCGCCAGGAGAGCAAAGCTCTCCAGAGCCTCGACTCGCTACGCTCGTCGAGACACCAGGAACCGCACCGCCCAGCAACCGCTACAACCGCAAAATCAGCCGAACTGCTCGCCGACTGCTGCGACCGCGGCATCGAGCACGGCGTCGCGCTCGCCGAGCAAGAATTCGATCCGGTCGTCACGGGCCGCTCGCGGAGTCACACCCGCTTCGGGGGCGCGCTCGGCGACCACATCGGCCACGCTATCGAGATCGAGATCGCCGGTGTGTCGAAGCAGGAGTTCGTCCTCGCCGAGCCCGAGGAGCACAGGTGTGTCCTCGCGGGTCCGGCGATGGAGTTCGTCACACAGCAGGTCGGTCGGCGGGAAGTCGTAGCGGTGGGTGAACGCGTCGGTGTCGAGCACCGCCACGGTGACGCCATCGGCCTCCCGGTGGTCGAGATGAGCCTCGGCAGTCTCGATCGCCGCGTCGAGCTTCTCGCGGAACTGAGTCGCGAGGCGCTCTGCGAGCGACTCACTGCCGTCGAACAGCAGGTCGGCGATCAGCTCGCGCTTGTCCTCGTAGGCCTGGTAGTTCGCCACCAGTGCGATCGCCTCGCGGACGTCGCGCGTCCGGTCGGCGTCGGCACCCGCCTCGCTCGCGAGGTCGGCGTACGCGTCGGGTGCGTCCTCCCAGTAGCTCACCGCAGGGAGACCAACGAGATCGTCGCGAACGTCGGCGTTAACTCCTGCCGCGACGTTCGCCGCGAGCGCGGTCGCGGTCGTCGTGGCTGTCCCGGCGTCGCGGTCGGCGGGCGTGACGTGTGCCGCGAGATCGTCCGCGTCGAGTGCGCGAGCGCCGATCGCTGCCCGCTCGGTCCCGTAGATCGAGAGCAGCGAGAGGCCGTCGCGCGACTGGGCGCTCCCGACGCCGCAGAACACGAACAGCGGGAACTTCTCGTCGTGGCGCTCGTTGGCGTCGAGCATCGACGTGACGTCGCGCGTCGCGGCATCCATGTCGTAGATCCCGTCCTCGACCGGCCGGCGGTCGAAGTAGTGGTACTCGGCGTCGTCACGGGCGTGCTCCTCGCGCACCAAGGGCAGCGTGGCGCGCTCGATCGCCGCACCCGCGACGTAGCCGTCGACGCTCGCGTCGTGACGCACGACGACGGGCCGGGATTCGAGCACCGCCCGCCGGATCAGCCCCGCGAGGTCGTGAATCTCTTCGCTGAGATCGTCGATCGCGGGATCGTCGGCCAGCGGTTCGATCGTGTCGGGCGCAGCCTGCTCGGCGAGTGCGTCTTCGAGTCGGGTGGTGACCGCATCCCGCTCCTCACCGTCGAGCACTGCGAGCCCCGCAGTCTCGACCTGGAGATCGTCGCGGTGGCGTTCGACCTCGCCATCGATGGCGACGACCGCATCCGTCTCGACGTCAGGGTACGCGCGGACGCCCGCTTCCTCGAACGCCGCACAGTCCACCGTACCGGATTCGTCGCGGAGTTCGAACACCGTCGGGCCGCCGGTCTGACGAACGCTCACGACCGTGCCCTCGATACGGACGTGATCACCGACGCGGGAATCGAGATCCGCGATCGGGACGCGCTCGCGTTCGGACTCGACCAGCGACGCGCTTCCCGCCTCGGACGGGACGGCCGTCCGGGTGTCGTCGTCGTTTACCGAGGCGTCGCCATCGGTCCGCGCTCCGGTGGTCTCGTCCGTGTCGGGCTCGTCCGCGGTACCGATGTCGGTCACGGGTTCGGCCGCCGACTCGGCGGCCGCGCGCTCATTTGGGTCGGTCGCCTCCGCCGCCCCGGATTCGGAGTCGGCCTCTGCCTCAGCGAGCCGGTCGCCCTCGGGGTCGTCGACGAGCTCGCCGCGGAAATCCGACGGTTTCTGACGGATCGACCACGCGAGATCGACGTTGCCGTTGTCGTGAACGTCGGTGACCTGGACGTAGACGGTCTCGCCCGAATCCCAGTCGAGACTTTCGAGCCGGGTGTCGAGCTCGCTCCGGTGGAGCAAGCCGGTGACGCTGTCACCGACATCGACGAACACGCCGAACTCGGCGAAGCCGTCGACGGAGCCGCGGTAGAAGCGACCGGGGGTGAGCTGATTTGCGCGCGATCCTTCGAACTCGAAAACGACGTCCTCCTCGTGACTCCCACAGATGTGGCCGTCGACGGAGGTGCCGCAGATGATACAACTACCCATTACCGGACCGAACGGCCGGGGACTAAAACGGTTGTCGAAACGCGGACGCTTACTCGAACACCGGACTGTCGTCTTCGAGTGCCTCGATATCACGCGCAACCTGGCTCGCATCGTCGGGAAACAGCGCGACCTGGACCTCGTTGCCCTCGTCGTCTTCGAACACGAGCTTCACGCGCTTGTCGCCGAACGCGCGCGCCTCCGCCGAGGCGACATCGAACAATTTCGCTTCCGCGGACTTGTTCGCGGGACCCACGTTCTTGAGCGCGCCGTCCTTGAGTTCGAGCATGAACTCGTCGATGTTCAGGTTGAGCACGCCAACGCTACGCTCACCCGGAGGGTTAACCCTCCGACTTGGCGGCAGCGAACGGGGCCTCCGACTGTCACGACCGAACGAGACGTACTCGAACGTCACTCGTGGTGTGAACTATGGAAACACTTATTTGTTCTGCCAGTATAGCTGTCGAGAATGGGGCGAACCGTTCCACTACTCGGCGGTCTCGCACAGGCGGCCGTCTTCGTCGTTCTGCTCGTCGCCATCCAGCCCCCGACGTATCTCTATCTCGCGACACCCGCCGTCGCCGGCCTCGTCGGAGCCCTGCTGAGCGATCGGTTTCAAAAGGAGTTCGTCGACGCCGGTGCAGCGGGGCTGATCGGCACACTACTCTCGCTTTGCCTCGCTCTCGTGATCGTCTGGACCAACACGGCGTCGCTGCCGCTCGACGTCCAGATCGATCTGGCCTTCCTGACGCTCCTGCTCGGACTGTTCGTCGTCATCGTTCTGCTCCCGGTGGCGATGGGTATCAGCGTCGTCGTCGGTCAGCTAGCCGTCATCGCCGTGGACGGGCAGACGAACCCCTGACGTCGGACCGCCGGAGAGTCAGTGACGATGACGTTCGCTAGTCCGTGGTATCGACACGAGCGGGAAACGGTTATGCGGAATCCGCACGACTGGCCCGTATGAGCGAAACACGCGAGGGACGACGCGAAGAGATCGATGCGATCCTCGACCGCAAACCGGGCGCGAGCGAGGCCCGCGACGAGGCCGACCGTTACACCGTCGTGGGGGCGGCGAGCCGGGAGACGTTCGCGAACTGGCTGACGCCGATCGAGGAGCATTTCGTCTGCCACCGGAACCCGATGCCCGATGGCGACGCCGACGCGTGGACGATCGACGTCGCCGGAACGGCGGGAGACGAGGCCGAACTCTCCCTCACCGACATCGTCGAGGACCTTCCCACGGTCGCTGTCGCACACACGATGGAGTGTGCGGGCAACGGCCGCGGCCAGCACGACCCCGAGACGGGGAGCGTCCAGTGGGACTGTGAGGCAGTCGGGACCGCCGTCTGGACCGGGACGCCGGTGCGGTCGGTGCTGCGAGCGGCCGGTCTCGATACGGGCGAGGCAGTGGGCGACGCGGACAGCGGGACGGCGAACGACCCGACGAACGACGAGGATCGCTGGCTCACCGCGATCGGCGACGACGGCACCGAGGAGGAGACGTTCGCCCGATCGATCCCGCTCTCGAAGGCACTCGACGATTGCCTCCTCGCCCACGGAATGAACGGCGAGGCGCTCCCCACGGAGCACGGCCATCCGGTGCGGCTCGTTGTACCGGGATGGTACGGCGTGAACAGCGTGAAGTGGCTGTCCGAACTGCGCGTGATGGATGGAATGGTCACCGAGGGCTCGCTCGACCGGCCCGGGACTCACGCCCGGTGGCAGCAGGACGACTACCGTATCCATCCCGCGGGCGCGACCCCGGAACACGCCGACACCGTTCCGACGGCCGATACGTGGGACCAGCTCGAACCCTCGGCGGTCGATCACCCCTACACCTTCGACGAAACCGTGATGTCGCTGATCGGTCGGCCGACCGGCGAGGAGCCTGTCACGCCTCACGAGGGCGGAGAGAACGACGAGGACGGGGTCACGGTGCGCGGCGTCGCGTGGGCGGGCGACGACGAGATCGCGGGTGTCGAGATATCCACTAACGGAGGCGAGACGTGGCACGACGCGGAGCTGTTCGGCCCCGACTACGCCGGTGCGTGGCGGCTGTTCGAGTACGACTGGGAGCCGGAGCCGGGAACCTACACCCTTGCCTCGCGCGCGACCGACGAGCGCGGACGGGTGCAGCCGGCGTCCATCGGAACACCGGAGGACGGACTCGACGCTGTCGAGAGCGGCCAGTTCCCCTGGAACGAGGGTGGATACGCCGCCAACGCGTATCTGCCGAACGCGATCGAGGTCGAAGTCACGAACGAGGACGACGGCGCGGCGTGATCAGCCGAGCACGCCGAGCGCTTCGATGGCTGCAAATCCGCGGAACGTGTAGGCGTAACCGAAGACGAACGCTGCGGGGAGCGCCCCTGCGACCGCCGCGCGAACGAGGCTCGTCCCGTGTACTTCGGCGATCCCGACGACGAGCAACACGGCACCGTAGGCTGTGCAGACGACCTGGAGTGGAGGGAAGGGTACGCCGGCGAGAACGCAGGGTGCGGTCGCGTAGGCGATCACCTGCACCGTCTCGCTGACACCGGCGCGATCCTCGACGAGCGGGACGAGTCCGAGAGTCGCGATCGCGGCCGCGAAGTGGAGCGCGAGCGGCGCGACGAACCCGGTCGCGACGACGAGCGCCACGACGCCCGAGACGAGTTCCTGATCCGCGACGACTGGGTATGCGCTGGGGACGAGCGCGAAGCGAGTCGCCTCCTCGATGGCGACTACGGCCATCACGAACACCAGTCCAGGAGCCTGATCGCCCGGTGCGACCCCCGCCGCGAAAAACCGGCGTGGACGCACCAACACTTCGAGCCACGCGCGGGCGAGCGCTATCGGTCCTCTGTCGCGCCCGCCGGTCGGGTTCTCGACCCACTGCGTCACTGTCGTCGGTAGCAGAGCAGCCCCTATCTCGGTTTCGACACGCCGGTGTCCGGCAGCTTCCGTCGATCGGTGACAGCTACTGACCGGCGCGATCCAGAGCGATGGACCCGTTCACGACGTCGTCGGGAAGACGGGACAGGATCTCGTCGAACGCAGCACTCTCCTGCCGAGTGAAGAACCGGTACCAGTCGTCGTTGGCCCGGATTTCGAGGACATCGAGCGTCCCTCGCTCCATTCTGTAGAACATCACGAACCCGTACCAACAGAGACCGGCCGAAAGGAACGATCCGCCGGCAATGGGGGTGAAGAGCACGCCTGCCAGCACGAACGGAACGATCATGAACGAGAACACGAGCCCGAACGCTGCGAACGCGTAGCCGATCCGTTCGAAACCTGCTTGAGACTTGTCGACATCTCGTCTGATCTCCGAGATTTCGTCGATCAGGATCGTTTCGATCGACGGTTCCGCCCGTTCGCGATTGACGTGGCGGAGCTCCTCGTCAGTGCAAGTGATCCGCTGTTTGTCGCTCTCGCTGGTGTAATCACCGAGATGGACGTTAGTTGCTTCGTACACGGGCCACCAGCCTCATAGAAACAGTTGCTGATGACGATACTTCAAATTCACACACACACACACACACCAACCGTCTCGGTCACCACCTGTTTCTCAATCAACATCATATCGATAGCTATGCCAAAGATATCTCACGATCCCTCGTGGTCGGCGGGCTGACGAGAACTGTACTGACACTAGCCGAATAGCCTGAACGGTAGCAAAGACGGCCCTTCGACGCTGTTCGACGCGATCCCTCCAGCGATCAGTCGTCCGCGCCGACGTTTTCGGTGCTTTCGAGACAGGGCGGATCGGGTTCGATAGTGGCGTACTCGACAGCCCGCTGGCCCAGCGTCGCCACACGCTCACACGAACTCTCGTCGGTGAGTTTTCCGTCCTCGAACTTCCCGCTCGCTTTCGGGACGGCGGCCTGATGCGGGATGACCCACGCGTTGAGCGCTCGGGCGACCGATCGGAGGTGATCGAGTGGGGTAATCGGGAACGCCCCGCCGGAGACCGACAGCAGGCCGACGGTGGTGTTTTCGAACTCGTCGAACCCGCAGTAATCCAGCGCGGTCTTCAGCACCGAGGAGTACGAGCCGTGATAGGAGGGCGTCCCAAGAAGGACGCTGTCGGCCCGCCGGACGCGTCGCGTGAGTGCGAGCGCGTCGCCGACCTCGCGTGCGTCGGCGTCGAACACCGAGAGGTCGAGATGCCGGAGGTCGATCAGGTCCGTGCTTGCGCCGCGTTCCTCGGCCTCGTCGAGTGCGTGCTGGAGGGCGATCCGGGTGTAGCTATCGTCGCGCAGGCTGCCGGCGAGCGCGACGACGTGGGGTCGATCTGGCATAGCCGTTTCGAGAACAGCGACCCCCAAAGCACCAGCGGTTCCGGCCGGAACACGCCGGTCTCCCGGTAGTGTCGTCCACCGGCCGCGGGATTGCCGCTTCGCAAAGGCTTGACCCACCCTGCCCCGTCCGCCCGGTAGTGTCACGCCAGCAGCTGTTCGGCTCGATGTGTACGATGGTGCTGTTGGTCAACCTCGCGCGGGTCGTCTTCGCACCGCTGCTGGAACCGATCCAATCCGCGTTCGGGGCGTCGGCGGCGGCGATCGGACTGCTGGCGACGCTCGCGTGGCTCGGCAGCGCGCTGCCGCGGCTGCCGACGGGCTACCTGCTTACCTTCGTGCCACGGTACGCCGTGATCCTCGCCGCTGGGACGATCCTCGCGGCCGCGCCGCTGCTCGCCGCGACCGCCACCTCCCTTCCGGTGCTCTGGGCGAGCGCGTTCCTGATGGGGATCTCAAGCGGTGTCTACTTCATCGCGGCGAAGCCACTGCTGAGCGACCTGTTTCCCGGCGCTATCGGACGCGCCGTCGGCATCCACGGGACCGCGAGCCAGCTCGCCGCAGCCGGTGCACCGCTTTTCATCACCGGCGTCCTCTGGATCGAG
The DNA here is from genome assembly GCF_028617175.1 of Halococcus sp. PRR34. NCBI lineage: Archaea > Methanobacteriati > Methanobacteriota > Halobacteria > Halobacteriales > Halococcaceae > Halococcus > Halococcus sp. PRR34. Next base: position 56,960 of record NZ_JAQJDA010000012.1, read on the forward strand.
GGCTCGGCGATCCTCCCGGTCGAGGGATGGCGGCTCGCGTTCGGTCTCATCAGCGCGTTCGCAGTCGTGGCGACCATCGTGTTCGGGGCGATCGCCCGAACCACGACCTTCCCGCCCGGCGAGGAACTCGACCGGGAATTTCTGGGGGCGGCACGCCGGCAGTGGCCCGTCATCCTGAGCGGGGTCGCGCTCGCGGGTCTCGCCGGCCTCGCGTGGAACGGCGTGTTCAACTTCTACGTCTCGTATCTCGTCGCGACGAAGCCGATCACGGCAAGCACTGCGCGCGAACTGCTCACGGTGGTCTTCGCTGCTGGCGTGCCCGCCTTTGCGATCGCCGGACGCCTCGCCGACCGGGTGGCGTATATCCCGTTGCTGCTCGGGATCGTCGGGGGGTTCGCCGGCTGTCTGCTCGCGCTCACGCTCGCCTCGGGATTCTACGGCCTCGTCGCCGCGAGCGCCGCGCTCGGGTTCGTGATCCACGGCCTCTTCCCCACGATGGACACCTACGTGCTCGACTCGCTGCCGGACGCCCACCGCGCGAGCGCCTACGCCGTGTTCAGCGCGGGGATCATGCTGCTCAACGCGCTCGGGAGCGTTGTCGTCGGCACGCTGATCGATGTGGGGTACGGCTACACCGTGATCTTCCGATCGTTCGCGGTCGGGGTGTTGGTGCTCGCCGCGCTCCTGACGGCCGTCCACCTCACGATCGGGTTCCCGACCGGCCGGCGGTCGGCCCAGCAGGGGGCGTGACCGCCGTGAGCTGAGTCTGCGCGATCGATTCGGGCGGCGAGCGCACGATCACCGAGACAGTCGGACGACGGTATCGTTGTCGCGTTCCTCGACCGCGACCAGTCCGTCGTCGTCGAGATCCGAAACGAGTCCTCGGAGCCACTCGCGACCGTGCTCGCCGTCCGGCGTGTAGTCGACGCGCACGCGAGGCCCGAGATCATCGAGCACGAGTTCGTCGTACTCCCCGAGTACGCGCACGACGCGCCCGCGGAACTGCCGGCGACTCCCCTCGAACGGCGACTGGGTAGGAACATCTGGAGCGGAGAAGTCGCCGGTCGCGTAAGCGTCACACCACGTGCGCCAGGGGCATTCGGCCTCGTCGCACGACGGTGTCTTCGTACACGCAACCCCGCCGAGCTCCATGATCGCGTTGTTCCAGACCCGCGACTCGCCGGTGGGCATCATCTCCTCGGCCGCTTCCTCGAACGCTGCGTCGTCGTCCGGCACGTCGAACGCCCGGTAGAGCACTCGCTTGACGTTGGTATCGACCACCGCATTCCCCTCGTTGAACGCGAAGCTCGCCACCGCGTTCGCGGTGTAGGGGCCGACACCCTGCAACTCCTGGAGTTCGTCGGGCGTCTCTGGGAACTCGCCGTCGAACTCCGAGGTGATCTGACCGGCAGCCTCGTGGAGGTATCGGGCACGGTTGTTGTACCCGAGGCTGTGGTCGCTCCAGAAACTCACTACCTCGGCCCGGTCGACAGCCGCGAGCGTCGCCGCGTCGGGCCACCGTTCGACGAACTCCGCGAACGCGTCGACGACGCGATCGAGTTGGGTTTGCTGACTCATCACTTCCGATACGAGGATTTCGTAGGGATCGGTGGTCTCACGCCACGGAAACGATCGATGGTCGTCCTCGTACCACTCGACCAGCGCCCGGCGGACGGCAGCGCGGTCGTCGGGGGACGAGAACGCGGACTCGCTCATCGAACGAGGTAATCCTGCGCTCGGCATACGCGTGGCGGTCCACGCCGGCAGAGGAGCCGAAAGCGGTTTCCCGAGTCGCTCCCCATCCCGGCGCATGAGTCTCGACGACCTTACGGAGGAAATCGAATCGCGCTACGACGATCTCGGCGACGAGACAACCGTGGGTCTCGACCGCGAAACCCGCAACGAACTCGCCCTCCTCCAGAGTGCGTTCGACCCCGACGACGCCGACGAACTCCTCCGTCGGGCGGTCCACCAGTTCTTCCAGACCACCGTCGAGACCGGCCGGCTCGACTTCCACCTCCGGAGCGGCTACGACGTCACCTACGACGAGTATCTCTCGGGGATGACGTACGACGAAATGACCGGCGATGTCGGGCTCTCGGACCAGGCTCAAGACGACGTCCAGCGCTACCAGTACTGAAAGCCCTCGCTCACGCTCGGACGCGCTCACGGCCACCGCTTCGCACCGCTACTGCAACCACACCGCTCCGTAACCCCTACGCAGACCGCTCCGACCTGAGCCGGATCGAGCAGGGGAGAAGCCTTTACTCGCCCCCGTACGAGGCGGCTGGTATGTCCGAACTCGTCTCCGACGACGTCACTGACTTCGTCCGCGCGGTCGGTCCTCAGCCCGACGAGGTTCTGACAGAGATGGACGAATACGGCGAGGAGATCGGCTTTCCGACCGTGGGCCCCGCAGTCGGCGGCTGGCTCGCCACGCTCGCGCGCCTCGTCGACGCAGAGCGGGTCTTCGAGTTCGGCTCCGGCTTCGGCTACTCGGCGTACTGGTTCGCACGGGCACTCCCGCCCACGGGCGAAGTCGTCCTCACAGAGATCGACGCCGACGAACTCGACCGCGCCCGCGAGTACTTCGACCGCGGCGATCTCACCGAACGCGCGACGTTCGAACACGGCGACGCCATCGAGACCGTCGACGACTACGAAGGACCGTTCGACGTCGTGCTGATCGACAACGAGAAGGATCGGTACGAGGAGGCTTTCGACGCCGTTCGCGAGAAAGTCGCTCCCGGTGGCGTGGTGATCGCCGACAACGCCATGACGAGCACCTCTGTCGACTTCGAGACGGTGCTCGAACTCGTCGAAGGCGAGACGGTCAAGGACGCGAACGAGTCGACCCGCGGCGTCGCGGCGTACCTCGAACGGGTCCGCGCCGATCCCGACTTCGAGACCGCCGCGATCCCGCTCGGCGAGGGGATCGCCGTGAGCCACCGCACCGAGTGACGTCGAACCGTCACGACGAGACACTGAGATGCCGACGAGGCACGGGTGAACGATCGCCGTTGGTGGGAAGAATCATTACGGACCGGCCATTGTGAGATTGTATGCCACGAGGCACACCACAGACCCTGCGACCGTTCCGCTGGCGCGCGGAACGACTCTACCCCGATACCGAGATCGTCTCGCGCACCGCCGACGGGATCGAACGGTACGATTATTCGGAGTACGGCGACCGCGTCGCCCGTCTCGCGAACGCGCTCGATGACGCCGGCATCGATAACGAGGCCCGCGTCGGCACGTTCTGCTGGAACCACCACCGTCACTTCGAGACGTACTTCGGCGTTCCCGACTCGGGCCGCCAGCTCCACACCATCAACCCCCTCCTGCCCGACGAGCACATCCAGTACATCGTCGAGAACGCGACCGACGAGCTCCTGTTCGTCGACCCCTCGCTCGCCGAGAAGCTCGCCGGCGCGTACGACGCCGATTCGTTCGGGAGCGTCGAGCAGTTCGTGGTGATGGCCGACGAGGTTCCGGAAATCGACCTCGATCCCGTCACGGACTACGAGTCGTTTATCGCCGAACAGGGAACCGAGTACGACTGGCCCGCGATCGAGGAGGATCGCGAGGCCGGGATGTGTTACACCTCCGGCACCACCGGGCGGCCGAAAGGCGTCGAGTACACCCAGCGAATGCTCTGGTCGCACACGATGGCCACGGTGACGCCCCAGGGCCTCGGCATCGAGGATACGGACGTCGTGATGCCGGTCGTGCCGATGTTCCACGTCAACGCGTGGGGGATGCCCTTCTCGTCGACCGCCGCCGGCGCGAAACATGTCTACCCCGGCCCGTCGCCCGATCCGGCCGACCTCGCCAAGCTCATCGAGGAAGAGGGCGTCACGATCACTGCTGGCGTCCCCACGGTGTGGCTCGGACTGCTCGAATACGTCCAGAACAACGATGTCGACCTCTCCTCGCTCGAAGAGGTCGTCATCGGCGGGAGCGCCGCCCCGAAGTCGGTCATCCGTCAGTTCGACGAGCTCGGCGTAGATGTCCTCCACGCGTGGGGAATGACCGAGATGAGTCCGATCGGCTCGGTCGCACGGCTCAAGCCGGGCATGGACGAGTGGGACGCCGACGACCGGCACGAAAAGCGCGGCAAACAGGGGCTGATGGTGCCCGGCATCGAGTTCAAAGTCATCGACGAGGACGGCAACGAGGTGCCGTGGGACGGCGAGGAGTTCGGCGAGCTCTGGGTCCGTGGCCCGTGGGTCACCACCGAGTACTTCGAGCGTCCCGAGGCCAACGAGGAGGAGTTCGAGGACGGCTGGCTCAAGACCGGCGACGTGGTCTCGGTCGATCCTGATGGGTATATCCAGATCGTCGACCGCGCGAAGGACGTCATCAAGTCGGGCGGCGAGTGGATTTCGAGCGTCGAACTCGAAAACGCACTGATGGCTCACGACGACGTGGCCGAAGCCGCCGTCGTCGGCGTCCCCCACGAACGCTGGCAGGAGCGCCCGGTCGCGTTCGTGGTGCCTGGCGACGACGCCGACAGAGACGCACTCGCCGACGAACTCCTCGGAATGATCGCCGAGGAGTACCCGAAGTGGTGGGTTCCCGACGACGTGGAGTACATCGACGAGGTGCCCAAAACCGCGACCGGGAAGTTCTCGAAGAAGGACATCCGTGAGGAGTACGCCGACGCCTCGCTGGTTGAGGGTGCGGCACCCGCGGAGGCCGCTCCCGAGGACGAGTAGCCGTCACCGCGGTGACGGAGCAGCGGAGCAGCAACCCGAACAACCCTCGGCGCACGGTTTCCGGTTTACGCGACCTATTTGGGCGTCGCGCTCCCATCGAGGGTATGGAGCTACTCGACGAGTCGATCGTGCCCGAGCACGCACGCGAGGTCAAAGCCGAGGCCCGTGAGTTCGCTGACGAGCACATCGCCCCCAACGCCGAGGAGTACTTCCGAACCGGCGAGTACCCGTGGGAGATCCTCGAAGCCGGCCAGGACGCGGGCCTCGTGGCCCAGGACATCGGCGAGGAGCTCGGCGGCCGCGATCTCGGCCTCGAAGCAATGCTCGCGATCGCCGAGGAGTTCTATCGTGCGGACGCCGGGATCGCGCTCACGCTCCAGCTCGCGAGTTTCGGGGCCGAGATCGTCGAGAAGTACGGCAACGACGACCAGCACGAGGAGTTCCTCCGCCCGGTCGCCGAGTGCGACCAGATCACCGGACTCGCAGTCTCGGAACCCCAGACCGGCAGCGACCTCGCGGGGATGACCACGAGCGCGGAAAAGGACGGCGACGAGTGGGTGCTGAATGGCGAGAAGTACTGGGTCGGCAACGCGGTCGAGGCCGAGTGGCTCACTCTCTACGCCAAAACCGGCGACTCGGACGATCGCTACTCGAACTACTCGATGTTCATCGTCCCGACCGACGCACCCGGCTACGACGCCGAACACATCCCCGAGAAGATGGGCTTTCGCGCCTCCAAGCAGGGCCACATCGAACTCGACGACTGCCGGATCCCCGAGGAAAACCTCGTCGGTAACGAGGGCACCGGCTTCTACATGCTCGCGGAGTTTTTCAACCACGGCCGGATCGTCGTCGGCGGCCACGGGTTGGGTCTCGCTGCGGCCGCCATCGAGGAGGCGTGGGAGTTCGTCCACGACCGCGAAGCGTTCGGCCGGGACGTGAGCGAGTTCCAAGCCGTCCAGCACGACCTCTCGGACATGCTCATCGAATTCGAGCGCGCCCGCGCACTCAACTGGCGCGCCGCCGGCAAAGTGGCAGATCAGGACAACGCAGGCTACTGGGCTGCGCTCGCCAAGGCCAACTCCACCGAGGCTGCCGTCGAATGTGCCGAGCGTGGGATGCAGCTCCACGGCGGTCGGTCGGTGCTGACCGAAAACCGGATCGCTCGTGTCTACCGCGACTGTCGGATCCCGGTGATCTACGAGGGCGCGAACGCGATCCAGCGCAACCTGATCTACCGCCAGCGCTGACCGCTGATTCGTCCTGTCTCGCGAAACTGCTGTCATCCATCGAGCACTCGATTTGCCGTTCGGTAGGTTTGTCCGTGTGTGACGTCTCTTGTCGTATATCGATGCAACAGCAAAGCGATAGCGACAGCGAGTTCGACGGTTCGACCGTCGACGGCCTCCGCGACCCGGTCGACGAACACCGCGATCCCGCATACGATATCGATCCGCTGTTCGTCAACCGGTGGTCGCCGCGGTCGATGACCGGCGACACGCTGCCGGAGGACGATCTCCTCGCGCTGTTCGAGGCCGCCCGGTGGGCCCCGTCGTCGTACAACAACCAACACTGGCGGTTCGTCTACGCGACGCCGGACGACGATCCGTGGGACGATTTCGTGGATCTGCTCGCCGAAGGCAACCGCGAGTGGGCGACCGACGCCGCGGCGCTCGTCGTCGTGCTCTCGAAAACCACGTTCGACCACAACGGCGAGCCTGCGCCCACCCACTCCTTCGACACCGGCGCAGCAACGGAAAATCTCGCGCTGGAGGGGGCGCGCCGTGGTCTCGTCGTCCACGGGATGCAGGGGTTCGACTACGACGCAGCCGCCGAACTGTTCGATCTCACCGACGAGTACGCGGTCGAGGCGATGACGGCCATCGGCGAACGCGACGAGGACGCGATCGCTCCGGGCGACGCCGATGACGGCGAACACCCGAACCAGCGCAAGGATCTCGACGAGATCGTCTTCGCTGGCGACTTCACACCGAGCTGAATCTTCGGCGTAGCGTGCCGTCATCCGGAACGCTGTTTCGACGGGACGGAAGGGACGATGCCGACGAGAACAGAATGTATCGGTTGAACCGGCCGCCAGAGTAACTCTCACCGAGCAATAGCAGGCTGTTTCCGAAATCCCGACCCGTCACTGTCCATCGCTGCCCACTGCCAGAACGTTCAAATGTCCGCACTCAGTACGCAGCGGACGTCGACCAAGAGAATGATTGGAGCCGACCGCCACGACGGAACAGTCGCTAACGCCGATCGAAATAACGATACCGACGCCACCGAATCGAGAGCACAGCACGTTCTCAAGCGGGTGCTCGCCCGCATCGACGCACCCATGATCGATTCCGCATACCAGCTCTCACGAACCGGGACACGCCCACGACCCGAGCGCGAGCGGTGGTTAAAGCCCCCCGGAGAGGAGTGCGTCGACGACGCCCGGCAGCGAGGTCGTCGCTGACACGACCGCTAACACGACGAGTGCGGCGTTGAGAACCGAGAGCAAGCGTGTGTTTCGGTGCTCGCCCATCGTGTTCTCGTCGTTGACCGCCCAGAACAGCAGTGCGGCCGTGATCGGGAGCCCGACGATGGCGTTGTACGCCGGGAAGAGGATGATCATGTCGATCACGCCGAGACCGAAGAATATCGTGATCAGCGGCGAGAGGCCGCTGATACTGACGAGAAGTGCGTAGATGGCTTTGAAGCTCCGGGAGGCCGAATCGGCCTCGGTTCCGCGGGCGTGCTGGAAGAGATACGACGGCGTCCACATGATCGGGATGATGCTGTTGAACGCCGCAGCGACCGCGCCGACCAGGAACACCGTTCGCGCCCACTCGCCAATGACGTTCCCGAGCGCGCGTCCCGGGGTGAGAAACGTCTCGAGTTCGGTGTAGCCCGCCGGCCGGAGGACGGCGGCCGCGAGGACCAAGATTGCGATCGTGGTGATCCCGCCGACCGCGTAACCGATCCCGAGATCCCGCCGCATCGGGGTGATGTCCGATCGTCCGGACCAGCCTTTCTCCGCGACGAGGTTCGATTCGAGGAAGAAGTTGGGCCAGAGCGCGGTCGTGCCGAGAATCGACGCCACGAGCGTGAGCGCGCCGACACCGGGAACGCTCGGCACGAACCCGGTGGCGATCGCCGATAGCGGCGGGGCGGTCGTGCCGGTGACGAAGAGATAGACGACCAGCAGTCCGATCATCATCGCAGTCATCAGCTGCTCGATGCCCTCGTAGTTCAACAGGCCGACGGCGACGGCAGCAAATCCCGTGAGGACGGCGAGCGGCATCCAGCCGACCGCGCCACCGACCAGCAGCGAGAGTCCTTTCCCGACCGCAGCGGTCAGCTCGAACGCCCAGAGCAAACAACCGCTCGACAGGACGACGGCGAGCACGGTCGCGATCCGTCCGCCGAGCTTCTTCCGCACGAACACCATCAGCGGCTCGCCGAAGATGCCGAGCCGGGCGCTCATGTCCTGTGCCATGAAGCCGAGCAACGCTGCACCGACGACCGCCCACAGCAACGCATACCCGAACCGGACGCCGGCCGAACTGGCGATGAATATCGATCCGGAGCCGAAGTAGCTAGCAACCATCACGAACGCCAGCCCGTACTGCTGGAAGAAGCCGGACGTCGTGTCACGAACCCGCTCTCGATACGATGTAGTAGTACCTGACATGTTTTCTCCAAGAACGTCGATCGCTCGCACTACAGTCCGCGCCGCAACCGGGATTTTCCGCCATCCATCGCCGCAGTGACTCTGACAACAGTATGGCAGGTCGCTTGCCACCTAAGGGCGTTGCTTGCAGACGACTCGTTCCACGGCGATGTGGTGGTTCAGTGTTCGTCGAACGACGACGGAAACTACCGTCGACGAGGTGTTTCTGTGGAGTGCGGAGCGAACGATACCGGTGAATCGCCGGCCATCGCCGGAGGAGGACGCTCGTCCCGAGGCTCCGCTGTGGAATCGATCCTCGTCATCGCCGATACTGAACGGGTCTCGTCACCGGCCACTGGTGGATCGGTCGCGGACGGCAACCGATAGTGGGGACAGAACCGAGAGCGCGCTACTCTTCGCGGCCCGGAATCCCGCGTTCGGTCATCGCGCGCGCATCGAGGACCTCGTCGGCTTCTTCGGTGTCGAGATACCCCTTCTCGACGACGACCTCGCGCACGGTCTTGTCCTCTTTGAGTGCTTCTTTCGCCACCTCGCTCGCCTTGTCGTAGCCGATGTGGGCGTTCAGCGCGGTCGCGAGCGCCATGCTCTGCTCGACCTGCTCCTCGCAGTGCTCGCGGTTGGCTTCGAGGTTATCGACGAACTTCTCGGCGAAGGTCTCGCTGGCGTTCGCGAGCAGCGCGATCGACTGGAGGGTGTTGTGAGCGATGACGGGTTTGTAGAGGTTCAGATCGATCTGGCCGTTCGCCGCGCCGGTCGACACCGCGGCGTCGTTGCCGACGACCTGGACGTGAACTTGATTCACGGCCTCGGCGACGACGGGGTTGATCTTCCCGGGCATGATCGACGAGCCGGGCTGGTTCTCGGGCTGGTCGATCTCGCCGAGCCCGTTGCGGGGGCCCGACGCCAAGAGTCGGAGATCGTTGGCGATCTTGTTGAGCGACCCCGACACCGTGCGGAGCGCGCCGTGGGCTTCCGCCATCGCGTCGTGGGCGGCCTGGGCCTCGAAGTGGTCGGTGGCCTCCTCGAACGGTAATCCTGTTTCTCCGGAAATGCGTTCGGCCGCGCGCGCGGGGAACTCGGGATGGGTGTTCAATCCCGTGCCGACCGCGGTCCCGCCGAGCGCGAGCTCCGAGAGATTGCGCGTGGTCTTGTTCACGCGGGTGATTCCCTTGTCGATCTGGGCCCGGTAGCCGCCGAACTCCTGGCCCAGTCTGACGGGGGTGGCATCCTGAAGGTGAGTCCGCCCCGTTTTGACAACGGTGTCGAACTCGGCTTCCTTCTCGCCGAGCGCCGTCCGGAGGCGTTCGAGCGCGGGCACGAGATCGCGCTCGATCGATTCGAGCGTGGCGACGTGCATCGCCGTCGGGATCACGTCGTTCGAGGACTGGCCGAAGTTGACGTCGTCGTTCGGGTGGACCGCCCGCGATCCAACCTCGTCGCCCTGGATCTCGCTCGCGCGGTTCGCGATCACCTCGTTGGCGTTCATGTTCGTGGAGGTCCCCGATCCCGTCTGGAAAATATCGACCGGGAACTGGCCGTCGTGCTCACCGGCCATGACCTCCTCGGCTGCCGCGACGATCGCTTCTGCGGTTTCGTCGTCGATCAGATCGAGGTCGCGGTTGGTCTGTGCGGCGGCCTTCTTCACGATCCCGAGCGCGCGAACGAACCGCCGATCGAACCCGATCCCGCTGATCGGGAAGTTCTCGACCGCACGCTGGGTCTGTGCCCCCCAGTAGGCGTCCGCGGGGACGTCCATCTCGCCCAGACTGTCTGCCTCGGTGCGGGTGTCCTGATCGCTCATGCACCCCGCTTTGCGCCGGGGTTGGTAAAACTCACGGGAAGCGGTCACGCGCTCGTCGTGACCACCCGACTGCCGTCACCGCTGGTACGGATCCGTCTCGGCAGTCCGTCCCGATCAGGCGCTGCGTTCGGCGTACTCCTCGGGAGTGTAGGTCTTGAGTTCGAGCGCGTGGATATCGGTCGTCATATGCTCGCCGAGCGCGTCGTAGACCTGCTCGTGCTGTGCGACGAGCGTCTCGTCCTCGAAGGCCGGTGCGACGACGACGGCGGCGAGATGGTCGTCGTCCTCGCCGCGTGGCTGGGTGACGGTGGCGTCTGCATCCTTGATCCCGGATTCGATGAGTCGCTCGACTTCGGTGGTGTCCATGTCCGAACGGGCGTGAGCCAGCGGCAAAACGCTTCAGGTCGCTCGTGGCGAGATCACTGCCGGCGACCGACGTCTCGTGACGAGTTCGAAGCGGGGCTGTCGAGCGCTTACAACGCTGATTCTGGCGATCCACGACGTATATACCTCGGCGATCGCTCGATGGGTACACATGAAACTCCGCCGGCTTCCAGCCGACGAACCCGCCGTCCGTCGCTACGTCGAGGAGCTGTGGATCCCCTTCCACCACGACCTCGAAGCGATCGTCGACCGCCACGCGCTCGCCGAGGACGTCGATCTCGTCGCCGAGGAGACGGCGTTCCGACTCGACCGGCTCGACGAAGCGGGCTACCGGGCGTGGGTCGCCGTCGACGACTCGCCGACCGACGGCGCGGGCAACGACGCCGACCTCGCCACCACCGACGGCGACTTCGTCGGTTTCGTCACGACCGAGATCGACGAAGCATCTTCGGTCTTCGATCGTCCGGATCGACTGGTCGTCGGGGATATCTACGTCCGCGAGCCCTACCGCGGTACGGGTCTCAGCCGACGGCTGATCGACCGCGCCACGGAGCGAGCACGTGAGGCAGGCTGTGCGGAGCTCGCCCTCGATGTCGATGCCGACAACGAGCGCGCCATCGGCTTCTACGAGAATCTCGGCTTCGAGACGCACCGTCGTCGAATGACGGTTTCCACTGCCGATTTGTAGACCACACTTCGTCGTGGTCGGTTTTCACGAGTACTGACGGGCTCACTCACACGCGGTATCGATAGCCCGACTGGCGGCACTTGCCACAGCTGGTTTCAGGTCCAGCGGTCGAGTCCCGACTGCACGACGCTCTCCTCGATCCGCTCGAAGCCGCGTTCGACCTCGTCTTCGGGTATCTCCCACTCGCCGGTCACGTACTCGCGTGCCGCGTCGAGGTCGGGTTCGATGTCGGTATCGAACGCGGCGTCGGTCACGTCGGGGTCCAAGAACAGCTCTCGGATCAGATCGCCGTTCTCGACGTACCTATCCTCGGCCTCCAGCGCGGCCCAGAGGTCGCCGTGCTCGCGGACGAGTTTGACTGCGGTCTTCGGACCGACGCCCGAGACGCCCTCGTTGAAGTCAGTGCCACAGAGGATGCCCACGTCGACGAGCTGCTCCCACGTGAGGTCGTGCTCTTTGAGGGTGGCCTCGAACTCCATACACTCGGGGTCGCCCTTGCCCGTGAGCCCCCGGAGAGTGTGTGGTGCGCCGAACAGGAGGGTGTCGTAGTCCTCGCTGCCGGCGTAGTCCACGGTTCCAGAGCGAGCCATGTGGGCGGCCTGGGCCTCGCCCTCGGCGGGCGCTTCCACGACCGGAACGTCGAGCAGGCGGAGGAGTTCGCGCGTGGTCTCGTGGATCGTGTCGGTGAGGCGCTGGGTGCGAGCTTCCAGTCTGGCAGCCTCGACCGCGTCGCCCGCCTCGCGCGCTTCGGCAGCGCGTTCTTCGGCCTGCTCGCGCTGTTCACGCCGGCGTTCGACCTCGTCGGTCTTGAGGTCGGTGACGCCACCGTCGAAGACGAACACCGGGGTGATGTCGTGTTCGAAGAACTTCGGGAGGCCCTGGACGACGCCGATCAGATTGGCGACCTCTTCGCCCGCGGCCGTCGTATAGACCGCGTCGCTCGTCCACTTGACTGTCGTGGTGAGATACCGGTAAAGCCAGTTGTGAGCGTCGATCGCTACCGTTGCACCCGAAAGATCCGCGAAGGCGATCGGCTCGATCGCGGCGAGCTGGCGGAGGTCTGCGTTTCCCATTGCCGTCGGTACGGGTGAAGGTCGCTTGAAACCCCCGACAGCCGGTCAGCGATCGAGTGGGGGCGGAAACGAGCGCGCGATCACGCGGGTGGTTCGATCACTGCCGGCGGCTCGGCGTCGCTCCGCGATGCCAGAAACCGCTGCTCACCATCCGAGAGATCGCGATCGCGGTAGATATCGAGCCCTGTCTGGTAGGCCGTGCGCGAGCGCTCGGCCGGCCGGCCGGCGGGCCGTTCGAGGACGAGCTCGGCGATCCCGGTTTCCCGGCCGGTGTAGCCGAACCCGGCCTTGTGGAGCGCTTCGTAGGCGAATGGGTTGTTGACCGCGATCCGGAGGCGCTCGTAGCCGCGTACCGCGGCCCGCTCGGCGGCGAACGCCGCGAGTCGTGCGCCGATCCCCTCGCCACGACGGTCGTTCCGGACGGTGATATACCGCAACCACAGCGTGTCCGGGTCGGTGCGGTCCTCGTTGAACGCGACCGCTGCAACGACCCACTCGTCGAACTCGCTGCTGCCCGCGTTCACGGCTGCGTCCGTCTCGCGGGCAACGGCCTTTCCAGTCGAGGACATCACGAACTTCCCGGCGTAGCTGAACCGCCGGTAGTCGAGCCGGAGCGTCGGGCCGTCCTCGGGCCAGCCACACACGACGTACTCCATGTCGCCATTGAACGGGCGCGAGGGATGTGTCCTCCGGGGTGGTTTTTAAGCCATCGGCGGATCTACGACGAGGTATGCACACGCCCGGCGACGTCGCGTACTTCGAGCGGTTCGCGCGCCACTACGAGCGGTTCATGCCCTCGACCGACGAGCGCGCGCTCCGGGCGGGGCTCGCGCTCGCCGAGCGCGACATCGAGCGCGTCGTCGATGTCGGCGGCGGCACCGGCCGGGCGGTACGCACGATCGACGTTCCCGAACGAATCGTGGTCGACGCCGCCCACGGAATGCTCGGCGAGGCGCGACGGCTGGGACTCGACGGCGTCCGTGCGGACGGCGCATCACTCCCGTTCGCCGACGAATCGATGGATGCGGTGCTCATCGTCGACGCGCTCCATCACGTCGCCGATCGGACGGGGGCACTCACCGAGGCGAAGCGCGTCCTCCGGCCAGGCGGCGTGCTCGTCTGTCGGGAGTTCGACCGCGCGACGCTACGCGGGCGCGCGCTGGTCGCGGCCGAACATCTCGTGGGGTTCGATTCGGAGTTCTTCACCCCCGAGGAGCTCGCTGCGGGCGTCGAGAACGCGGGCCTCGACGCCGCAGTCCCCTCCCGCGGGTTCGGCTACACGGTCGCGGGCGTCAAACGCTGATCGACGGATACATTCTGCCGCGCTTCGAACCGGAATGCATGAGCAGCGCCGTCGCGTCGCTCCGCGCGCGCACCGACTCCTCGCCGCGAACGCTCGCGCTCGCCGTCGGCGATCTCCTCCTGATCTCGCTGTTCGTCGTCCTCGGCGAACTCCAGCACGGCTACGATCTCGTGGCCGATGCGCCGCGAGTTGTCGGCACCGCGCTCCCGTTTTTCCTCGGCTGGGCGCTCGTCTCGATCCTCGCCGGTGTGTATGCACCATCGACCTCCCGATCGGTCGGCACCGCCGTCCGCCGGACCGCGCTCGCGTGGATCGGAGCGGCGCTGATCGGTCAGGCACTCCGCGCGACGCCGGTTTTCCCTGGCGGGTTCGCGATCGCGTTCGTCCTCGTCTCGCTCGGTGTCGGCCTCGTCCTGCTGGTGCCGTGGCGCGCGGCGGTCGCGTACGTCAGCAGTCGGGGCTGAAGCGGACGACCGAACGGTTCACTGCCACGGGTTCGACACCAGCTCGGCCTGGACGGAACTCCCGACCACGATCCGACAGTCCGACCGCGGTTCGGCGATGCAGAGCAGGACGTAGCCCGCCTCGCGGTGGCGCTCCTTCAGCGCCCGTGGCGGACGAGCGTGTTCGATCCGTCCGTCGAGGAGTTTTCCGGTGCAGGTCGCACACGCGCCGGTGCGACAGCCGAAGGGGAGTGCGACGCCAGCGCATTCAGCCGCCGTGAGGACGATCTCGTCCTCACCGACTGACAGCCGCTCTTCGCGTTCGTCACTTCCTTCCTGGCCGTCCTGCCACACGAGAATGACGTCGTGTGCGCTACTGCCAGACGTCACTCGTGCAGTCGCCGTCTGGCCATCGGATCTCGTGGGCGCGCGCCGGACCATCCGGAAGGTCGCCGAAGTCCACGAGGAACTCCTCGTCGAGGCTCATGGAGCCGTTTCGTGGATCGACGTCGGCTTTGAGCATCACCGATCCCTGCTCGGCCTCCTCGGGGTAGAACTGGTTGTCCCAGCTCGAAAACAGCGAGGTGGTCCAGTAGAGGCGCTCGCCGTCGAGGCTGAGCTGGAGCATCTGTGGCCCGCCAGCGAGCTCGCGATCCTGCACTGGGGCTGGGTCGCCGAAGTGGCCACCGGCCCAGATTCGATCGGCGAGCCGTGGATTCGCCGGATCCGAGATGTCGTACATCCGGACGTCGCCGTGCAGCCAGTTCGAGAAGAACAGGTACCGATCGTCCATCGACACGAGGAGGTCGGTGACGAGACCAGGCACGGGCATGTCCCAGCCGTCGTGCTCGCGCGCCTCGACGTCGATGACCGGCTCCGCACGCCACTCCTCACCGGCGTCGTGGAAATGAAAGACGTTCGATGAGAGTGCTGCGCCGACGTAGCCGTGGGTCGCCTCGGGGCTGTGGAGGAAGCGGACTTCGAGCGGAATCAGCCCCTCCTCGCCGAGATCGATCGTCTGCTCCACAGTCTTGTTCTCCCAGTCCCAGACGTGGAGTCGCTGGCCGTAGTTGCCCGCCTCGACGTCGTCCATGTCGAACCCCGGATAGTAGGTCTTCGGTGCGGCCCACTCCGAGGAGACCATGACGTTGTGCCGGGGCTGATACCAGTAGTCGTAGTTCATCTCGATCTCGCCCGGCGGCTCCCACCGGCCGTCGACCTCGAAGTTCTCGTCGAGCGCGAGGAACCCCCCGGGAAGGTCGCCGTCGGCATCCCCGAGCATCGAGATCAGGATCTGGCCATCTGGGATGCAGTGGGTAGTGTGCGGTGCGGAGAGGTCGTGCTCGAACACCTCCTCGGGTTCGATCACCGATTCGAGTTCGGGGTTGCGTCGATCCTTCGTGTCGACGACGTGGATGCGCGAGGAGCGCTGGCCGGGGATCACGAGATGGCGGCGCTCGAGGCCGTCCATGTGACACGACGACGAGCAGGCGTTCCAGCCGAAGTGGTGGAGCTCGTCGCCCCGGTTGGGCATCTCGACCCGGTCGATTATCTCGGTGTAGGTCTCCGAATCGGGATCGATGTCGACCACGCCGAGGAAGTCGGGCGCATCGACGTCCGTGCCGACGTACAAACCCATGACGTACGCAATCTTTTCAGGTTCGGACTCTTCGATCGCGGCCTGGGGCGTCGTATAGCCTGGTCCTTCGGTGTCGTGCCCTTCGTGATCCGCATGCGCCGTCGTATCGTCCGGCTGTTGTGCGTCACTCATGCCCATACTACACTCGTGGGCAGCGGTATCATCCGCCCGAAAGCGGCAACATAAACCTCTTGTTTCGATGGCCGGTTTCACAAGGAACCGGGACGCCGTCGGCGTGCGGTGCGATCGCTGCTCGAATAGTGCCGAACGTCAGTCCGTTGTTCCCTCGGCTTTCGCGCCGCCGAGCCGGCGGTCGAGGAAACCGTCGAGCAGTTGGTACGTCCTGATCTTCTGGTCGATGTCCGAGGAGCCGTGGCCCTCCTCGCCGAGCTCCTCGTACTCGTACTCGCCGTCTTCGCCCTCCTCGAAGCCGAGGTCGTCGAGCGCGTCCCGGAAGATGCGGGCCTGCGAGACCGGCACACGGCGGTCGTTCACGCCGTGAACCATCAGGAGCGGGGCCGAAAGATTCTCCGCGTAGTTGACGGGGCTGCGCTCGTCGTAAATTTCAGGACTCTCCTCGGGCGTGCCGAGGTTCTTCTCCATGAGTTCGGTCCGGAAGTGCGGCATCGTGCTCTCGTACATATCCTCCAAGTCTGTGAGTCCGACCGACGCGATGCCGGCGTCGTAGAGGTCGGGATACATCGTCATCTGACAGTAGGCGCTGTAGCCGCCGTAGGAGCCGCCGTAGACGGCGACGCGGTCGTCGTCGATCCAGTCGTACTCCGATGCGAGTCGAGTCGCCGCCGCGATGTCGGCCTGCTCGCCGCCGCCCCAGTCGTCGTAGAGGAGTTGGGCGAACTCGCGGCCGTAGTGAGCCGAGCCGCGATAGTTGACCTGGAGCACGCTGTAGCCGCGTTTGAGCAGGAACTGGGTCCGGGGGTTGAAGCGTTTCACGTCCGCCCCGCGCGGGCCGCCGTGGGGATTGACGATCAGCGGTGAGGGGCGTTCGCCCGAGTCATAGAGCAGCGCACCGATCTCCAGAGTCTCGTTGTCGCCGGTCCACGCGGCGGCCGGCCCGGATTCGGTGTCGCCAGCGCTCTCGAAGGTGAAATACTCCGCATCGGCGAACCCATCGAGGTCGAACTCCCCGTACTCTCCCTCGAGGAGAGTCTCGTACGCATCCGTTTTGAGGTCGTAGGCCACCAGTTCGGGACGCCGGTCGGACGTCGTGTGTACCACGAGGACGCGATCGTCGTCGAGCACCGCTTCCCCGGGGAAGGTTGCGACGCCGTCCGGTAGGTCGAGTTCGCGCGATTCACCGGTCTCGCAGTCGTACACCAGCGGCATCACCGCCGCCTCGCGGATCCGGAGCGCGAGGAATCGCTCGCCGTCAGGCAGGAAACAAACCGGTGACTCCTCGGCCGTGAGGTCACCGTACCATGTCACGTCCTCGCTCTCGAAGTCGTACACCCCACACCGTCCGACGTCCTCGGTGTTATCCGAAACCAGTAGCGACTCGCCGTCGGGCCCCCAGTCGGCGTGGACGGACTCCGCGCCGGTCTCGCCGATCCCCAAATTGCGGGGGTTCGATCCGTCGGCGTCGGCGACGTAGGCGTCCATGTTGTCGAAGTCGTCGGATTCGTTGGTGGCGTAGGCGATCCGCTCGCAGTCGGGTGAGAGGAGTCCCCCGAACGCCGCGCGCTCGTAGTCGGTGATCTTCTCGGTTTCGTCGGCCGCGAGGTCGTGGCGATAGAGGTTCATCTGGCCGTCGCGGGTTGACCCCAAGAGGAGCGTGTCGCCGTCGTCGCCAACGTCAGCGAGAGATACCTGGCCGTCCATCTCGACGACCGGCTCGGTCTCGCCCGCAGTAGCTCCGCCCACGTCGATGGCGTGGATGTCGTTTTGCTCGTTGCCGTCCTCGTCGAGGTGAAAGAACACCCGGTCGCCGTCGGCGCTCCACTCGACGCCCCATCGGGCGTTGCGCGGCACTTCACCGTCGCTGATCTGGCGATGCTCGCCAGTCTCGACGTCGAGAATGTGAAGTTCATTCCGGCCCGATTCGTCGTAGTAGAAAGCGACCTGATCGCCGTCCTCGGTGGCGATCGGGTGGTGAAAGCTCGGGAGACTGGCGAGGGATTCGAGCACGTCGTCGGGGTCGGTCATCGTTCATTATCGTTTCGCCACTGGGTTAAAAATCTTCTCGGCAATCCGGCAAGAAACTCTGCTATCGTTCTTGATCCGTGTGGCCATGAGCGATGGCTCACCGAGAAACCGCACGGAAGGGAATGAAAGGGGCGACTGGTTCAAGAAACCCGGAGGACGTTCCCGTGAGCGACGCGATCGGGAGCCAGCGAGACGGGGGAGCGAGTCTCGTCCGGCAAGCACCCCAGCCGAGCGAGTGCAACGAGCGGGGTGAGGGGCGTGGTTCGAGAGACGTCGGAGGTGTCTCTCGAACGATAGCGAGTCCCGGGCAGAGAGGTTCCTTCGGAACCTCTTGCAGCCGGCGCTTCGCGCCGGCGACAGCGAGGGAGCGAAGCTCCCTCGGGCCGTGCGAGCGGGCCTACGGCCCGCGAGCAGAACCTGAGCCAGTCGGGGCTTTCGAACCGATCACGGCCGCAGTTGCGGTTGTTTCGGTAGCCGTCGCTGTCGTCGTGACCGCTGCGATGCCGACACCAATGAGAAACAGCACAGCACCCCAACCGTCCACACGCCTCCCCAACCCACTCGCTCGTTCACTTCGCTCACTCGCTCATCCCTCGCACGCCGATCCGCGCTCGGTGCTCGTTTCACTCGCACACGAGCGCGAGCGCGCGCCAACCGCGAAGGGCAGGAGTCGCCGATCAGCGGTGACAGAATCCTTGATCGGTCAGTCGTCGGCGCTCGCGGTCGCACCCTCGCGGAGCGCCCGCGCGTCGATCTCGCCGTCGTCGAGTTTGCGCTCGACGTTCCGGGTGGCCTCGACCATGTTCGCCATCTTGCCGTAGGCCACCTCGCGCGGGAGGAGCTTCACGCCGCAGTCGGGGCTCACGGTCAAACGCTCCGGTGGCACGATCTCCAGACCCTTCTCGATGTTCGCCTCGATCGCCTCGACGGACTCGACCTCGGCGACGTGGACGTCGGTGACGCCGAGCGCGAGATCGAGGTCGAACTCCGGCTCCTTGAACACGTCGAGCTGTTCGTAGTCACCGTTGGCGAGCTCGACATCGAACTCGTCGATCGGGAACTCGAGGATCTCGGGATAGATCCGGGAGTAGTCCCCATAGCAGACGTGGAGCCCGATTCGGACGTCGTCGGGCAGTCCGGCGACGATCCGATCGAGGCAGTCGCCGACGATCGCGTGGTCGTCGGGCGTGGTGGCGAGCGCGGGCTCGTCGATCTGGATGTAGCGCGCGCCCGCCTCGACCAGCTTCCCGATCTCCTCGTTCACGAGGTCCGCGAGATCGAGCGCGAGCGCCCGGTCGTCGTCGTAGCTCTCGTTGAAACACCAGCTCGCGAGGGTGTACGGTCCGGTGATCGGGACCTTGACTGGTTTGGTGGCGACGTCGTCGGTGAACGCGAACTCGTCGACCAGCCACGAGTCGTCGTACTCGACTTCCTCGACGACCGAGGGCTTGTCGAAGTAGTTGTGCCCCCAGACTTTGACCGGGCCATTGAACTCGTAGCCCTCGATCCGCTCGGCGAAGTATTCGACCATCTCGTTTCTGCGCATCTCGCCGTCGACCACGGCGTCGAGCCCCGCGCGCTCGTGCTCGTGGGTGATGAGCCGCGAAGCATCGTCGGTCGCCTCCGCCCAGTTCGCGTCGTCGAAGTCGTCGGACTCTTCGTAGCGCTCGCGCACGCGGTCGAGCCACTTGGGCTTGGGATAGCTGCCGACCACGGTCGAGAGGATGAACTGCTCGTTCGGGTGGTCGTCGGGCCGGAACTGCTCGCGAGTCATGCGTTCACCTCCTCATCGGCGTCAGCGCCAGCGAGTGCGGCGCCCTCGGCGAGCGCTGCGAGCTTCGCTTTCGCCTTGTTCACCGGCAGGTAGAACAGCTCGGTGTTCGTGGTGGCGTAGACCGTCTCGAACTCCGCCGCAGGGACGTTCTCGGTGACCCACTCGATCCGCTCGGTGATCGTCTCGCCGTCCTCGATCTTGGTGTTCTGGCCGTCGGCGAGGCCGAGCGCGATCGACTCTTTCGTGCCGTACTCGTTGATGTTGTAGAGGTTCTCCTCGTGGTTCGTCACGAAGTCATACCCCACGGCGTCGATGTCGGCGTCGAGCAGGTGGGCGTGGACCTTCTCCTCCAGCGCGCCCCAGTAGGTCTGCACCACCACGTCGGCGTCGGTCGCCCCTGCTACCCGGTCGATCGCGTCGCTCGCGCGCTCGTCGAGACCGTCCGCGGGCGGGTTCGTGACCAGCGACGGTTCGAGCACGAACAGGGTCTCACAGTCGGGAAAGGCCCGGATTTCGCCGGTGAGGAACTCCGCGGTCGCGTCGAGAAACGCCGCCCGGTCGCCGTAGAACTCGTCGGTCGCGAGATCCGAGAGGGTGTACGGACCGGGAACGACCGCCTGGCGTGACTCGGACACACCGTCGAGCGCCGCGAAGTGGTCGAGGTCGTCCGCGAGGTCGCCGTCGAAGGTCAACTCGCCGGTGACCGCCGGCTCGCGGTAGAAGTTGTTGTTGTCGTAGTACCGGACGATCCCGCGAGTCTCGACCGCGTCGTGGACACACAGCGGATGGGCGAGCATATCGTCCCACCGGAGCTGCCCCTCCACCACGCGATCGAGGCCGGCAGTCGCCTGCCAGTCGGCGACCTCCGCACGCGCCTCGTCGTAGGCGTCGGCGATCTCACCGGTCTCCTCGCCATCGATCAGATCCTCCTTCTGGTGGCCTTTCAGGCTTCCCAGCCGATCCTTCGCCCAATCGGGCAGCGGAAACACGCCTGGCGTCGTCGCCACAAATTCGGACATACACAGCCCACGGAATGACGCTGCTTAATATTTACTACTCTATTTAATGCTCTGCAGTAATCATTCGTCTCGGCCTACGGTGGACAGGAGCGGCGGATGGTTAGCTCACCCCTCTAGATCAATATAGCGGTATAGAATTTATGCGTTGTTCGCCAGGCACGTTGAGGTCGAAATTCGTTCACATGATCTGATAGATGTTCTCCTCGTAGACCTCGCGAACGCGATCGCCCCAGTTGTGGGTATAGGTGTCGATGATATCGTCGGCGACGTCGCCACGGAGGTATTTCACGATGCCGCGGTCGCCGGTGCGATCCCGGAGGTGCGTGGTGAAGAAATGCCGGAAGTAGTGGGGTGTGACGTTCTCGGTCGCGCCACCGCCGGTGTGGTACCAGTCCATCGCGCGCGCGTACTTCGAGACGATCGAGCGTACCATCGGTGGCGTGAGACGGTGCCCCCAGTCGTCTCGCGTGCTGAGAAACAGCGGGTCGGCATCCGAGACGGCGTCGGGTCGAACGGCGAGCCACCGACGGAGGGTCCCGTGGAGTTCGTCGTCGACCGGGAGTGTCGTCGCGCGTCGCCGTTTGTTCGCCGCACGCCGTCTCTCGCCGTTGATGATGTCCCCGCGGCCCACGTCGCTCGCGACGTAGATCGATCCGGCCCGTCCGTTCAGCTGCCCTCGTCCACCGAGGGTGTGGACTGCTTCGAGATCCTCGTCGTCGATCGCGAGGTCTCGTAGATCGAGGTTACAGAGCTCACCGACGCGCATTCCGGTTTTCAGCAACGTCACGATCACCGTCCGATCGAGTGGGTGAACGATCTCGTCGACGAATCGGCGCATTTCGGACACCGACACGTCGCGTCGCTGGGGGTCTTTCTCGATGGTTTCGTCCATCTCCTCGACGACGAGCGCCATCGGGTTCGATTCGAACACCTCGACCTGTATCATGTAGGTGTAGAACCGATGCAGATACGATGCGTAGGTCGCTATCGTACTCTGCCTGTGCTCGGCGCGGATCGAGTGCACCCAGGCCATACACTCGCGCTGTCCGGCTTCGTCCGGTGTAAATGGACCACCCGGGCACTGGTCGGAATCCGCGAGAAACCCCTCGAACTGCCGGAGAACACGCTCGTAGGCCTCCTGTGTCCGTTCCGAACGCCCGTGGTACTCGAGGTCCTGGAGAAAGTAACCGATCGGATCGTCCACACCGGCAGCCTCAGTCGCCATCGGTGTTCGTGAGGCTGTAGCCACCGTGGCGTCCGCTGTACTCGACTCGATTCTCGCGTTGGAGGCGCTGAAGTGTGGTTTCGAGGCGTCCCTCGATGTCCTCGGTGAGCGCTTCGACGAGCTCGTCCCACGAACAGTAGTCGTCGTCGAGAACGTCGAAGACCCGGTCTTCGAGGCCATCAACCCCAGGGGTTTCGTCCTCAGAATCCGTTCGTTCGGCTTCATCGGGGCTGACGGTGAAGCCACGCCGACCGGCCTGTGTCATCGTCCGAACGAACTCGCTTTGGTTCATACCCAACTCATCGGCGTGCTCGCGCCACCGCGCTTTCTGGTGTGCCGAAACGCTCACTCTGACTTCTTTCCGGTCGGTATCCGCGCCATCGGTCATTGGCCAAACAACGAATCCTTTCGCCATCAATGTTCCGCCGCTCAGTCGATAAAGTCTCTTATCTCTCAGAGGGTGGAATGGCCAACCCCTCCGCAGTACAGCGATTTTCGCGCGCCCTTGCAGGCCAAAAACGATTCCCCTTGCAGCAAATCCTTGCAGGCTTGCAGGATCATGTGTCGATTCGCGGTGGGCGTGTCGTGGAGAGTCACGGGATGCTGAACATCCAGTGTTTTAAATCACACGGTTTTGGAATCACTGACGTTTGGATACTCGGCGCTGGTCGAAGGGACCGTGCCGAGAGAAGTTGAACGGAGCGACACGACCGAAGATCGTGATCAAAGGGACGCCGGAGATATCTCTCGTCATCTCGGGTGACTGGAGGTCTTCCGACGAATCGTCGGAAATACATCACGGTTTCGAGATCACGAGTGGACATCACTCTCCCGAGCGGCAGCGAGTCTCTGGCATCGAGGGTGCGAAGCCCTCTCATTACTCTCAGCTTACCTGGACAGCACGGAGGTCGAGAACCTTCGAGAGCTCCTACGGGTCCCAACGAGTGATTCACGAGTTCATCGCATCCTCGCGGGCTCCCTCGGGTTTCGGGACCAGGTGCCGCCCTGTGGATCGCGGCGAGTTGCTCGTTACGATCCCTGACTGGAGCAGCACTCGTATGACAACACCCCGATCCAGAAGTTCACAGCGGAGTCCTGCCCCCGCGGCCGACGCGGTGATCGACTATCTAATACGGCTCTACAACATCGGGTGTAGCCGCACCACCTGATGTTCACGATTGTTCGTCCACTCGAAGCAATCATACGACTGGTTCACCCGAAATAGCCCGTGAGCTTGCCGTGGCTCGTCGCGTTCACCGCTGGCACGTGGATCGCCGAGAGCCCGTGATTCAATGGGGCTGTCGGGATCCGATTCCAGATCTGTGTCTTCGAGACTACCTTCGGAGGGATTTTCTCCCTGTGGATCGCTCGGTCGACATGGCGAGCAACGACGGTACCACGATCGGCGTCTGGATCGGGTCGGACGACGATGTTCTCGACGAATTCGACGATGCACTCTACTGTGGTCCCGAACACGCTGGTTCGCGCTCGGCGGCGGTCAAAGACGCGCTCGCGCTCGCGACCACGGTCGAGGCAACGCTCGACGACCTCGACTACGAGTTCGACTCGCCGGTCTCGAAGCGTCATTTCGTCACCCAGGCGATCCTGAACCAGTCCCAACGAGAGTCAGAGTAGCTCCCGATTCGATCCACGAGTGTTCGAGCCACAACTCATGAATCTTATACCGCGATACAAAGTCCTCGGCCACAGATCGTCAATCTTCACTCACTTCAGCCCGACAGAATCAGCACCGACCAACGATGGGGAAACGAGCCCGAACAGTCACGTACACCACTCGCGAGCACAGTTCTAGCGTCGCGGGGGCGACGCTGCTCTCCGTTCGAGCTGGACGCAGCGATCCGAGTCGGAACGAGCAACACGGACCGCATTCCGCCGGTACATCCACGTCAAGCCCGTAGACGATTCCATGTCGCAGTCGACACAGGCAGAGCAGTCTGACATTTCGGTCGATGCGGAGTGGAATCGACTCTATCTCGACGGCGAACACTCGCCGACCGACCACGATTCGCTCGTGGTCGAAAACCCGGCAACACACGAACAGATCGCCACGGTGCCGAAAGGAACCGTCGATGACATCGACGAGGCTTACGAGACCGCCACAGCTGCTCAGGCGGAATGGGCGGAGCGGTCGCCCGGCGAGCGCGCGGCCGTCGTCTCCCGTGCGGTGGAGGTACTTCGGAACAATCGCGAGAGCATCATCGAACTACTGGCCGTCGAATCCGGGGCGGCGAAAATAAAGGGGGCGAGCGAGTTCGAGAGCGCCGCCGGCATCACACAGGAGGCCGCGAGCTTTCCAACGCGGATCTCCGGCGATCACCGCGCATCGAACATCGACGGCAAGCAGAACTTCGTCAAACGCGAGCCGGTCGGCGTCGTCGGGGTCATCTCGCCGTGGAACTTCCCGCTGCATCTCTCGATACGGGCGGTCGCGCCGGCGCTCGCGGCCGGAAACGGCGTCGTTCTCAAGCCCGCATCCGACACGCCGATCACTGGCGGCTTGCTCATCGCGCGCGTCTTCGAGGCAGCCGGGCTTCCCGATGGGCTCCTCAACGTCGTTCCGGGACGCGGATCGGAGATCGGCGATCGGATGGCTGGCCATCCCGCCGCTGGCGTCATTGCGTTCACCGGATCGACGGCCGTCGGCCGTCGGGTCGCAAAGCAGGCGGTCGATCACCTCGCGTATCCCGCGATGGAGCTCGGTGGGAACGGTCCACACGTCGTGCTCGACGACGCTGACGTCGAGAAAGCGGTCGACGCTGGCGCGTTCGGCACGTTCCTCCATCAGGGGCAGATCTGCATCTCGATCAACCGCCATCTCGTCCACGAGTCGCTCTACGATGACTACGTCGACGCACTCGCCGAGAAGGCGAACTCCCTCCCCGTCGGCGACCCCACCGTGGAAAACACGGTCATCGGACCGATCATCAACGAGAGCCAGCGCGATCAGATGCTCGGCTACATCGAGGAGACGGTCGAGGCAGGTGCAACGCTCGAAACCGGCGGTGCGGCCGTTTCGCTCGACGATATCGAGGGCACGACACGGGCAGGAGAACTCGACGCGGAGACCACACTCGGCGACGCCACTGGACCGTTCGTGCTCCCGACGGTGCTCTCGGGAGCGACGAACGAGATGGCGGCAGCGTGCAACGAACACTTCGGACCGGTCGCACCGGTGATTCCGTTCACCGCCACCGACGACGCCATCGAACTGGCGAACGACACCGAGTACGGGCTCGCCGCGTCGGTGTACGGAAACGACGTCGGTCGCGCCCAGCAGATCGCCGACCGAATCGACGCCGGAATGGTTCACGTCAACGATCAGCCGGTGAACGACGAGCCGCACGTTCCGTTCGGCGGCTACAAGGCCTCGGGCATCGGTCGGTTCAACGGCGAATACGTGCTCGAAGAGGTCACTCGATCGAAGTGGATCTCCGTCCAGAACGAGCCCCGGGAGTACCCGTTCTAACACGCCTCCAGTCGAGGGGTACTCGGGACAGCGTTCTCGAACCGACGGCTACGAGGGGATCTCGGGCTGAGACGAGATGCGGATGCAACCGAGGGTGACGTGATTTCGTTCTCGGGACTGTTCGGTTGCGGTCAGAGCTCGCCGAGTTCCTGCTGTTTTCGCATCAAGTAGAGGAAGTACGGGCCGCCGACCAGGCCGGTGACGATCCCGACGGGGATCTGGACCGGATTCAGCGCGAGCCGCGCCCCGACATCGGCGGCGACCATCAGGGCTGGACCGGCGAACACACAGCCGACGACGAGACGCCTGTAGTCGCTGCCGACGATGTTCCGAACGACGTGGGGAACGATCAGCCCCACGAAGCCGACGATCCCTGCGACCGCGATGCTCGCCGACGCCGCGAGGATCGCGACACCCGAGAGCGCAAAGCGGACCTTCTCGACGCTCATGCCCAGCGATTTCGCGGTCCGCTCGCCGAGCAGGAGGACGTTGAGCTGGCGTGCGCTCGCGAGCGCGAGCACCATCGCCACCACCGACCACGGCAGCGCCATCCGAACCTGCGCCCAGTCGGTGCCCGTGAGCGATCCGGTGGTCCACGCGATCGCCTCCTGAACCACGCCGATGTCGTCGGCGAAGAAGAACATCGCGGTCTGGAGCGAGCCGAACATCGTCGAGACGATCACGCCCGCGAGCACCAGCCGCACCGGTGAGGTCCCACCCTTCCACGCGATGGCGTAGACGAGCAGGAACGCGACCGCCCCGCCGAGCGACGCGATCAACGGCAGAAACGCCGACAGTCCGCTGAACACGACGAGCGTGAGCAGGATCATCAGCCCCGCACCCGACGAGACGCCGAGAATGAACGGGCTCGCGAGCTCGTTCCGGGTGACTGCCTGGAAGATCGCGCCAGAGACCGCGAGGTTCATCCCGACGAGCACCGCGACCAGCACCCGCGGCAGACGGATGTTCCAGACGATCAGGCTCCGTCGTCCCATCTCTGGCACCTCGCCGCCGAGCAGGAACGCCTCGAGCGCTGCCGGATTCAAGATTACCTCGGGGTTGAAGACGGCCCCCCACGCCTGTGCGATCGTCATCGAGTACGCGCCGAAGCTGACCTGAACGAGCCCGGCGACGACGACGATCGCGATGCTGCCGAGGATGAGCGTGGCGAGCGAGCCATCGATCCACTCCAGCCACTGCCGATCGCCAGCCGCATGATCGTCCTGACGCGTGTTCTCGGTCATACGAACCACCGATCACCCGATCCACCCGAGCCCACTGTGTCGTTGCCGAGAAGGACACGCGAGCGCTCGTCGTTCATCATACGGTTTAGGCTGCCCTAATCAGATATAACGCCTTCGGGTTTCGACGACGGTCGAAGTCAACGACGGTGTAATGATCGATGCAGCCCGGTAGAACTAATCACATCGTGCGACACGCACCCGAATCGACCGCACCTCGTGGAGAGATCGATTCGCTCAAACAGTCGTCGGGCCGAAAGGAACTACGGCGTCCACTGTCCGCTGCCGCGATCGTCGGATTCATCCTCCGATCCTGCCCCGGCGGGCGGCCGTGGCGGCACGCGGTATTCGAGGCCCGCCTCTTTCATGAGTCGGCGGCAGCTCGGTTCGGAGTACTCGACGCCGAACGCGTCGTGGACGAACCGGCCGACGAGCGCCGGCGTCCACGCCGGTTCGTCGTAGCCGACTTCGGTGGGAGACTCGTGGAGGGCAGCCTCGAACTCCTGGCGCTGCTTCGTGGTGAGCTTCCGCGGCCGGCCGGAGCGTGGCGCGTCGACGACGGCCTGATCGAGTGGCCCGTCGTCGAGGCGCTTGAGCCAGCTGTAGATCGTCCGTCGCTGGACGCCGTACCACTCGGCGAGTTCGGTCTGGGTGATCCCGTTCTTGTACGCGATCGCCGCGAGGAGGCGCTGGGCCGGCTTCGCGGCGTTCACCTCGTCGAGCGCTTCCTGGAGTTCTTCGATCGAGATGTCGTCGAGGTGGTCCATCGATTACGACTTCAAGCTCCGGGTAGAAAATTCTGACGACAGAATTTCGATGATACAGATTCACGGTCGGTAGTACACGAGGGGCAGATGCTGGACGATCTCGTCGGTTCGACCGTTCTTCGCGAAAACATCGACGACTGCCGATGGGTTCTCAGGACAACGGTGTGCGAGATAGGTCCAGAACGTTGGCTTTCGGTCGCTTAGGCGCGCTTGAATCCGAGGAAGAAACCGCCGACGAACCCCGCTCCGACGGGCAGCGTCGTGCCGAGCGCCGTGAGCCACGGTGGAACCGTCTGGAGGCTTTGCTGTGCGCCCGCGAGCGCGTGGTCGAGCGCCGCCCACTGGACGTCGAGCATGCCTTGGTGGTCGAGATACGTGACCACCGCCAGCTGTATCCCGACGATCGCGACGGCGATCTTGGCCAGCTTTTTCGCGGCGAACCCGGTGACACCGCCCGCGAGCGCGCTCCCGCCGAACGCCGTGCCGAGATTACCGAGCGCGGTTTCGAACCCCATCACGTGTCTTCGTCTCCTCCGTCGTGACGGGGGCACTTATAATCCGTCGTTCGACAGGTCACGGGAGAGTCATCACGATCGACTCGACTGAGTCGGTCGATTCGATCGATTCGGGCCGCTGCGTCAGAGATGGCGGCGGATTCCGACGAAACCGACAGTGGTTGGTGCCCGGATCGACAACTGTTGATATCGTGAATCTGGCTCCGCTTCGTCGTATCGCGAAGACGTATCGATCGATCCCCATCGTCTACCGCATCGCCGCCGGGTTCGTTCTCGGCGCGATCGTTGGGCTGGTCGTCGGTGAACCGGCGACGCGCCTGCAACCACTCGGGGATCTCTTCCTCTCGCTGCTCAACATGCTCGTCGTCCCACTGGTCGTTTTCACACTGCTCGCCGGCATGAAGCGTCTCTCGCCCGCACGACTCGGCCGCGTCGGCGGGACGGTCGTGGGTCTCTACATCATGACGACCGCGATCGCGGCGACCATCGGTCTCGCGGTCGCGAACCTCCTCCAGCCGGGTGCTGGCCAGGAGTTCGTCCCTGGCGAGGCCGAGTCGGCGAGCGCGCCCTCGATCGCCGAAGTCGTGCTCGGGATCGTGCCCGACAACCCGGTCGGGGCGATGGCGGAGGGCGATCTCCTCTCGATCATCTTCTTCGTGGTGGTGTTCGGGCTCGGCCTCGCGTGGGTTCGTGATCGAACCGACGACGAGCGGGTGCGAGCGGGGAGCGAGACGTTCTTCGAGTTCGTCGACGCCGGCACCGAGGCGCTGTTCGCGATCGTCTGGGGCGTGATGGAGTACGGCGTTCTTGGCGTGTTCGCGCTGACCGCGGCGTCGCTCGCGACCAACGGGATCGCGGGGATCGTCTCGCTCGCGTCGCTCGTCGGCGTGGTCGCGCTCGGAATCGCGATCCACATCGGCGTGACCTACCTCGGACTCATCACCGTGGGGCTGCTCGGCCAGTCGCCCGTCGCCTTCCTCTCGGGCGCGAAAAACGCGATGGTGACCGCCTTTTCGATCCGGTCGTCGAGCGGCACGCTCCCGGTGACTATTGCCGACGCCCGCGACAACCTCGCTGTCGACGAGTCGGTGTACGGGTTCTCGCTGCCCCTCGGCGCGACGATCAACATGGACGGTGCGGCGATCCGGCAGGCCGTCACGGCGGTCTTCGCGGCCAACGTCGTCGGCGTTCCGCTCGGGCTCGGCGATCAGGTGACGGTGCTCGCGACGGTCGTCCTCGTCAGTATCGGCACTGCAGGGGTCCCCGGTGCGGGGCTCATCATGCTCACGATCATCCTCAATGCGCTAGGGCTCCCCCTGACCGTCGTCGGGTTCGTCGCCGCTGTCGACCCGATTCTCGGCCGGATCGCCACGACGAACAACGTGACCGGTGACCTCGCAGTGACGGCGCTCGCGGCGAAGTACAACGACGCGATCGACTTTTCGGAGGGTGTGTGGGCCGACGATCGATCCCCGCCGGACGCGCCAACTCCCAGCACGAACGACTGAGGCCGATCGAGGAACGGACTCCATCGCGAGCGCGATCGAGACGCAAACCGTTTGTTCACAGTCGTCCTTCCTTCGAGTAGTGACCGACGCGAACGACGATTCGCCGGGTGAGAGCGAGACAGCGGTCGAACCAGCGGTACGGGCGGTCGACGCCGAACCGACGGCAAACGACTCCGCATCGGCGATGACGGCGGCGGAGTTCCGGGCGGCGCTCGAAGATCTCGGTCGGCCCGTCGCGACGGCAGACGAGATGGCACGAGCCCTCGACTGGTCGCACGCCGAGGCAAGCGACGCTCTCGACGAGCTGGCCGAAACGGGTTGGATCGAGCACGCGGACGTGGAGGACGACCCTGTAGTCTGGTACCCGACCGAGTTCGCCGCGTTCGTCGACCGCGAGCACGTCGTCGTCTTTCCGGAGCGCCGCGAGATCGTGGTCGAACATCCCGAGCAGTTCACCCGCGCTCAGCTCACCCAGTTCGCCCACCTCGTCGACTCGTCGGGGGAGGGCGCGTACATCTACGAGATCCGCGAGGAGGACGTCTGGTGGTCGCCACACGACCATCTCGACGCGTTCCTCCAGACTCTCCGGGACGTGCTCCCGGAGCGCTCGCCCGATCTGGAGGGGTGGATCGAAAGCCAGTGGGATCGCGCCCGGCAGTTCGCGCTGACCACCCATTCCGACGGGTACACCGTGCTCGAAGCCACGAATCCGTCGCTGATGGGCAACATCGCCCGCCAGCACCTCGACGACGACCACCTCCACGCACCGATCACCGACACCGAGAGCTGGGTGGTCGAAGGCTCCGAAAGCGAGATCAAGCGCACGCTCTACGACGCGGGCTACCCCGTCCAGGACCAGCGCGATCTCGAACAGGGTGCCGAACTCGATGTCGATCTCGAGCTCGAACTCCGTGAGTACCAGCGCGAGTGGGTCGAGCAGTTCCTCGAATCCGGTGCGGGCGTGCTGGTCGGGCCACCGGGAAGTGGAAAGACGATCGCCGCGATCGCCGCGTTGGCCGACGTCGGCGGCGAGACGCTCGTCCTCGCGCCGAGTCGCGAACTCGCGGGCCAGTGGCGCGATCAACTCCTCACTCACACCGATCTCGACCCGGACCAGGTCGGCGAGTACCACGGCGGCGAGAAGTCGATCCGGCCGGTGACGATCGCGACCTACCAAACCGCCGGGATGGACCGCCACCGCAAGCTCTTCGACGAACGCCGGTGGGGACTGATCGTCTATGACGAAGTCCACCACATTCCAAGCAAGGTGTTCCGCCGGAGCGCGGATCTCCAGGCCAAGCATCGGCTCGGATTGTCAGCGACACCCGTCCGGGAGGACGACAAGGAATCAGAAATATTCACACTCATTGGCCCGCCGATCGGCACCGACTGGGCGAAGCTGTTCGAGGCGGGGTTCGTCGCCGAGCCCGAGGTCGAACTCCGATACGTGCCGTGGGGGAGCGAGATCGACCGCGAGGAGTACGCGAGCGCCGAGGGTCACGAACGTCGGCAGGTCGCCGGCACGAACACCGCGAAGCTCGACGCCGTCCGCTCCTTGCTCGACGACCACCCCGACGCGAAGGCACTCGTGTTCGTCGAGTGGCTCGACCAGGGTCGCGAGTACGCCGACGCGCTCGACGTGCCGTTCATCAGCGGCGAGACCCGCCATGCCGAGCGTGAGCGGCTGTTCGACGAGTTCCGACGTGGCGAACGATCCCGACTACTCGTCTCGCGGGTCGGCGACGAAGGGATCGACCTCCCGAACGCCGAGGTCGCCATCATGGCCTCTGGGCTGGGTGGGTCGCGCCGCCAGGCCTCCCAGCGTGCTGGCCGAACGATGCGCCCGGCGGGGAACTCCCGGGTGTACGTCCTCGCGACCCGGGGCACCCGCGAGGAGGACTTCGTCCGCCAGCAGCTCCGCCACCTCGTCGGGAAAGGCGTCCGACTGTCCGAGACCGAGATGAACGACCCGACTGGTCCGTAGCGATCGGCGTATCGACCGACGACGGACGGGGGCGAGCACGGGCTTCGTCGCCGATCTCACTGGGTTAATCTGAGCAATTAGTTATATTTCTACGGCTGCAAACGGACGACTGTCCGCTGCTTTGCGACGCACTACTCCGTTCCAAGTTTCGTCTTCGTGTACGCCTTCAGTCCGCCTTCGTCGACAAGGGACTGCAGGAACTCGGGGAGTGGCTCGGCGTCGTAGGTTTCGTCGGTCGTGTGATTATGGACCAAGCCGTCGCCGAGGTCGATGCTGACGTCGTCGCCGTCGTCGATCTGGTCGGCGGCTGGGCAGATCATCACCGGGAGCCCGAGATTGAGCGCGTTCCGGAAGAAGATCCGCGCGAACGACTGCGCCACGATTCCTGAAACTCCTGCACCGATGAGCGAGAGCGGGGCGTGTTCGCGCGACGAGCCGGAGCCGAAGTTGTGGCCTGCGACGACGTAATCGCCCTCCGAGACTTCTGCCGCGAACGCTGGGCGGAGGTCCTCAAACGCGTGCTCGGCGAGTTCCTCTGGGTCGCTGGAGACGATGAACCGCGAGGGGGTGATCTGGTCGGTGTCGATGTCGTCGCCGAACGTCCACGCCTGACCGTGATCGAGGTCGGTCGTCACGTCGGCACCTCCTCGGTCAGAACCACGTCGTCGTATCGCTGGGGATCGCCACGGCGCGGATCGGTGATCTCGCCATACAGTGCCGAGACGCCGACAGTTGCCGGCGACGCGAGGTACACACTACTGTCCATCGATCCCTCGCGACCCGGGAAGTTCCGGTTCGCGGTCGCGAGACAGACGTCGCCGTCGCCGAGGACGCCCTGGTGGTAGCCCGCACACGGGCCACAGCCGGCGTTCTGGATGATCGCCCCGGCATCGACGAGCGTTTCGAAGACGCCCGTCTCCAACATTCGGCGGTACACCGATCCCGATGCGGGGACGACCACCATCCGGACGTTCGGTGCGAGTTCTTCGCCCTCCACGACGTCGGCGACCAGCTTGATGTCCTCGTAGCGCCCGTTCGTGCAGGTCCCGACGAACAGCTGGTCGATCGGTGTCCCTTCGACCGCACCGACGTCGACCGCGTTCTCGGGGTTCGCGGGTTTCGACACCTGGGGTGCGAGATCGGTCGCCTGGTAAGTGTGGATGGATTCGTACACCGCGTCGTCGTCCGGCGACGTGGGTCCGTCGAGGTCGCACTCGATCCCCGCCTGGTGTTCGAGATATGAGGCAGTTCGCTCGTCGGGTTCGACGAATCCCGTCTTGCCGCCCATCTCGATCGCCATGTTCGAGAGGACGAGTCGCTCGTGGATCGGGAGCGACTCGATCGCGCCGCCGCCGTACTCGGCGGCCTGGTACGTACAGCCGTCGAAGCCGACATCGCCGATGAACTTCAGGATGAGGTCCTTCGCGTAGACACCGTCCGGAAGGTCGCCGTGCACCTCGAAGCGCTTCGTCTCCGGGATGCGAAACCAGAGGTCACCGGTCGCGAGCGCGGTCCCGAGGTCGGTCGAACCCACGCCAGTGCCGAATGCACCGATCCCTCCATACGTCGTCGAGTGCGAGTCGGCTCCGACGACGAGATCGCCGGGATGGACGAACCCCTCCTCGACGAGAACGGCGTGACAGATGCCGTCGCCGACGTCGAACTGGTGTGCGCCGTGCTCGGCGGCGAACTCCCGGACTGCGTTGTGGTTGTTCGCCGCCTTGACGCCGTCGGCGGGGGCGTGATGGTCGATGGTGAACACCGTTCGCTCGGGCGCGAACAGCTCGGCGTCGTCGCCGGTCACGTCATCGAACGTCTCGAACGCGAGCGGTCCGGTGATGTCGTGGGCCATCGCCACGTCGATGTCCGCCTCGACGTACTCGCCCGCTCGAACGTCCGTGTCGGCCTTCTCCGAGAGGATCTTCTCCGCGATTGTCTTGCCGGTCATGATTGTGGGAACGGTTGCTGCGTCGGTCTCACTTTGTGTTTGGTCGCGCGCGGTTGTCAGTCCTGCGGTCGGTCGTCGGCGACAGTCGCCAACACTTCTTCGACTGTTCCGCCCATCAGGACGTGGCTCGTCGCGCCGAGATCGAGCTGTTCGGCGACGATTTCGGCCGCCTCTGCCACGTCCTCGAAATCGGCAGCCACGTCGACATCCATCCTGGTGAGCATGTGAAGGAGGTCCTCGGTCGGTGTGTTGCCGACTCCCACCATCCCTTCGGGGAGCACGACACCGCCGCCGAGGCCGCAGACCGACGTGTCGAAGCGGTCGACGCCGTACTGCATCGCGACGAGCGTGTTCGCGAGGCTCATTCCGTTGGTGTCGTGGAGATGGAGCCCACAGTCGAGATCGGGCCAGCGCTCGAACACCGCCGTGAACGTCGCGGCGATCTGAGCGGGGTCGGCGAGCCCCATCGTCGTCGCGAGCGTCACCTCGTCGACGCCGGCCTCGACGACGCGCTCGACGACCGCAAGGGTACGCTTCATCGGGATCCTGCCTTCGTAGGGACAGTAGAAGCTCGTCCCGATCCCTGCCTCGACCTCAATACCCACCTCGGCGGCGATCTCGACGATCGACTCGACCTCGGCGAGATTCTCCTCGACGGTCATGTTCTGATTCTTCCGGCTGTAGCTCTCGCTCACCGTCACCAGGGCGTTCACCTTGTCCATCTCGGCATCGACCGCGCGCTCCATTCCCACCGTGTTGGGCACGAGCGCGCGGTAGGTCACGTCGTCGTGACGCTCGATCCCCGCGGCCACCGCGTCGGCGTCCCGCAGCGTCGGCACCGCGTCCGGGTGGGTGAACGACGTGACTTCGATTTCGTCGATTCGGGTGGCGCTCAGCCGGTCGACGAGTTCGACTTTCCGATCGGTGGGAACGAACTCGTCGAGACGCTGGAACCCGTCGCGAGGGAGCATCTCGACCACCGATACCTCGTCGGGCACCGAGAGCGGGCCGTGCTCCATCAGATCACCTCCTTCTCGGCGAGCTCCTCACGGAACGATTCCTCGTAATCGAGGAAGTCGCCGTACACGGCGTCGTTGTGCGCTCCGAGCTCGGGGCCGAGGTGATCGACGGTGCCTGGCGTCTCGCTGAACTTCGGAATCGCGTTCTGCACCAGCCCCGTGCCAAGGTCCTCGTCCTCGACCTCGACGAGCGCCTCGCGGGCGCGGTAGTGCTCGTCGTCGGCGATGTCCGCCACGTTGAACACGGGTGCGACGGTCGCGCCGGTCTCGTCGAACGTGGCGAGCACCTCCTCGCGGCTATGCTCGGCCATCCAGTCCTGGATGATCGTGTCGAGTTCGTCGACGTTCGCGAGCCGGCGTTCGTTCGTCTCGAACCGGGGATCGTCTTTCAGGTCGGGTCGGTCGATCGCGTCGAAGATCCGCATCGCGGTCGGCTGGGTCGATGCCGAGATAGCGACGTACCGCTCGTCACGAGTCCGGTAGACGTTCCGCGGCGCGGAGGAGGTCGAGCGGTTGCCCGAGCGCTTTTCGATCTCGTCGCGCTGCTGGTATCGCAGGGGCTGCGGACCGAGCAACGAGAAGATGGGCTCGATCAGGCTGGTATCGATTACCTGGCCGCCGCCGTCGTGCATCTCGCGGTGCCACAGCGCGAACATGATCGAGAACGTCGAGAACATCGCCGCGACGCCGTCGGCGAGGCCAGTGGGCGGCAGCAGCGGCGGCCGATCGGGGAATCCGTTGAGGTGAGCGAATCCGCTCATCGACTCGGCGAGCGTGCCGAACCCCGGTCGTTCGGCGTACGGGCCGGTCTGGCCGAATCCCGAGATGCGCAGCGCCACGAGGTCGGGGTTTCGCTCCAGCAACCCGTCCGGCGCGAGCCCCCACTTTTCGAGGGTCCCTGGCCGAAAGTTCTCGACGAGGACGTCCGCCTCGCCCACGAGGTCCTCGAAGACGGCCCGCCCCGCGTCCGCCGAGAGGTCGAGCGTCACGGAGTGTTTGTTGCGCCCGAGGTACTTCCACCAGAGGCCGGTTCCCTCCTTTTGCGGGCCGAAGCGACGCAGGTGGTCGCCGGTTCCGGGACGTTCGATCTTGACGACCGTCGCGCCGAAGTCGGCGAGCAGCCGCCCGACCTGACCGGCGGCGATCATCGATCCCGCCTCGACGACCACGAGCCCGTCGAGCGGTCCCTGTCCGTCGGTGAGCGTGTTCCCCCCAGCAGCCGTGGCGTCCATGTCTGTGTTCGAACCTTTTCCCGTCATGTCGTCGGTGTTGTTCGTGTTCGCATCCATGTGTTGTATCGATGAGTCGCGCCGTTCGATCGGAAACGGATCGGCTCGCCAGTGGGCGATCAGTCCGCCGTGATCGGCCGGTCGATATGCGTCCCGCGGCCCCGTTCGCCGACGACCTCGCCGTCCTCGTAGGCGACTTCGCCGCGGACGATCGTGTGGGTCGGCCAGCCGGTCACCTCGCGGCCTTCGTACGGCGAGTAGTCGGCCGCGCTCTGCAGCAGCTCCGGCGTCACCGTCTTCGGCTCGTCGAGGTCGACGATCGTCAGGTCGGCGTCGGTCCCAGTTCTGATCGAGCCTTTCTTCGGATAAAGGTCGAACGCTTTCGCGGTGTCGGTCGACGTGACCTCGACCGCGCGCTCCAGCGAGATGCGGTCCTCGTGGACGCCTGCCGAGAGGACGAGCGGGAGCATCGTCGCGGTCGACGGGAAGCCAGGCAGGCTGTCGGGCACGTCATCGCCGATTTTGTCCTCTGCGAGGTTGGCACAGTGATCGGTGCCGATACACGAGATGGTGCCGTCGGCGACCCGCTCCCAGAGGGTTTCCTGATCCTCTTTTGAGCGCACGGGCGGGTTGACGTTGTGGCGCTCGTCGCACTCCTCGGTCGTCAGCGCGAGGTAGTGCGTACACGTTTCGCCCGTGATCTCCCAGCCCGCGTCGTGCAGCATCGCCAGCTCGTCGGCAGTTTGGCCCGAGGAGATGTGAACCGCATAAAAATTGTCGTCGTAGCCGTGCTGGCGGGCCAGCGACCCGCTCGCAGTCATGCTCTGGGCCTCGGCGTAGCCGGGGAACTGCTCGACGAGCGCGTCGTAGTCGCGGTGCTCTCCGTCCTCGTCGGTCTCGACGTCGAGGTAGGGGTTGTCGCCGCGCGCGCTGGTGATCTCGACGTTCTCGGAGTGGTGGCCGAGCGTCGTCGGGACGTCCTGCTCGGCGAGCGCCTGGATGAACGCGTCGCCCCAGTCGTCGCGCATCTCGCAGTCGACGCCGAACTTCTCCGGCGCGACGTACTTGTAGTTCATGTACCACTTGAACGATGTGATCCCGAGCTCGTCGACGATATAGGGGATCTCCTCGATGTGGTCGTACGAGAGTAACCCGAGCGAGAAGAAGTAATCGTGGTAGTAGTTGTCCTCTGCTGCCGCGACGTACTCGTCCATGATCTCGCGGTACGAGTCGGGACGGCGGAAGTAGTTCCCGATGGTGGTCACGCCGCCGACGAGACCGGAGCGCGACTCGGTCTCGGCGTCGGCTTCGAGTCCGCGATAGATGCCGTGGTGGGTGTGGGGGTCGATGGCCCCCGGAAGGACGTGCTTCCCGCTGGCGTCGATCTCGCGCTCACCGGAGAGCGCTCCTGGAGTGGCGACCGCGGCGATCGCGTCACCGTCGGCGGCCACGTCGGCGTCGAAGGTTCCCTGCTCCGGCGAGACGACAGTACCGTTCGCAATGACGAGGTCGTGTGTCATGGCTGTGTTCGAGTGGGTCGTACGGAAGTGAGTCGTCCGGGAGTGATTCCTGCATTCATTCGGTGATCTCCTCGACGTACGTTTCGACTTCGTCTCGCTCCAGTACCTCGGCGTACTTCATCCACAGATCGAGCAGCGCGACCTTGTGAGAGGCCTCGATCCGGTCGAACAGACATTCCTGTGGGAGGATCACGTCGAACCCGTTCTGCTGGGCGTCGATGCTCGTTGCGCGCACGCACCCGCTCGTGGAGTTGCCGACGATGATCACCGAATCGTGGCTACCACGAACGAGCCGCGAGAGCAGGTCCGTGCCGTAGAACGCGCTCGCGTATGACTTATCGATCACTGTCTCGCCCGGTTCGGGGGCGACCGTCTCGACGATGTCGAGGTCCTCGTGATCCGGGTCATCGTAGCTCGTCGGGACGACCCGGGTGTACGCGACGGGGAGGCCATGCTCGCGGGCGAAATCGAGGAACGGCCCGATCTCCTCAATCGCGTCCCACGCGATCTCGCCCATCGCCGTCCGGTAGTCCTCGATCGCGTCGAGGATAGGTTCGTCCTCCCCAACGACGAGGCGCTGGACGTCGATGACGAGGACCAGCGGATCGGTCCCCAGCCCGCGGGAGTCCCAGCTCGACGCGCCGGCCTCGTCGTAGCCGGCTTTCTTGATGACCTGGCGATCCCGTTCGGTCAGCAGGTCGTCCCAGATGTGCTCGGTCATGCGAACGAATCACGAATCGGTTTCTCGCCGATCGACATAAGCCTTCGTCACGTCGTGTCCTCCCCCGACGGTGTGGGGGCGAACGTTTCGAGCATCCGGTGGACGGCCTCGTCCTCGACGCCGGCGGGCGCACGCACGATCGGCAGGTCGACGCCCATCTCACGGATCGTCGACAGCCCTGTTCGCACCTCGTCGGGCGTTCCTGCCACTGCGACGAGGTCGAGGAACTCCTCGCTCACTCGGTCGGCGGCCGTCGCGTCCGAATTCGCCGCTCGAATCGCCGCGACCTCGTCCGCGAAGCCGGCCTCTTCGGCGACCCGGCCGTAGTACCCCGGAATCTGCCGAAGGTAGTAGACGACGTGTTCGGCCGCGGCGCGGCGCGCTTTCGCCGGATCCTCGTCGACGCTCGTGAGGACGTACATCGCGACATCGATCTCCTCGACGTCCCGTCCAGCCCGGTCGGCCCCGCGCGCCAGCCACCCGGTTGCCGTCTCGAAGCGCGGTCGCGGGTAGAGGTTCGGCAGCCAGCCATCGGCGTACTCGCCGGTGAGCGTGACGTTGCCCTCGCCGAGCGCCGCGTTGTAGATCGGGATTTTCGCCCGCTCCGGCTCGAAGGCGTCCCAGAATCGCGTCCGTTCCGGTGTGTAGAACTCCCCGTCGAAGCCGTCGGCGTCGCCCCGGAGGTACCGCCGGACCAGATCGACGTACTCGGCCATGCGCGCGAGCGGGCGATCGAACTCCGTACCATGAAATCCCTCGACCACGCCGGGGTGGGCGACGCCGAGACCGAGAATCGCCCGGCCCCCCGAATGTGCGTCGAGCGTCGCCGCCGCCTGGGCGAGCGCCGCGGGCGTGCGCGAGTAGACGTTCACGATCCCGGTCGCGAGGCCGATCCGATCGGTCGCGGTCGCCCACCGTTCGAGCTTGCCGAATGCCGTCCGGCCCTGGCCTTCGGCGGCCCAGACGCTCTCGTAGCCCAACCGTTCGGACCGTCGGACGAGATCGAGGTCGTCGCGGAGCGAGAGGAGCACCCCGATACGGTCGGTCACGAATCGACGACCCCCGCCACGAGGAGGTCGTTCCAGATATCGAGGCGCTCGATCCGGCCGT
This sequence comes from Halococcus sp. PRR34, assembly GCF_028617175.1. NCBI lineage: Archaea > Methanobacteriati > Methanobacteriota > Halobacteria > Halobacteriales > Halococcaceae > Halococcus > Halococcus sp. PRR34. Next base: position 95,924 of record NZ_JAQJDA010000012.1, read on the forward strand.
CCGCGACCTCGTAGACGTCGATGTAGCGAACGCCTTCGAACGCCTCGCCACGGTTGTCGACGCCCGAGAGCGTCCCGATGCTCACGACCGTCGACCCCGACTCGATCCAGCGGTCGAACGTCTTGGTCGCCCGCTCGTAGCGCGGGGCGAGATGATCGAGGAATGCCGCGAAAGCGTCCTCGCCGGCGAACGACGCGCCAGGAAGCGTGATCGTCGGCTCGGCAACGAACAGCTCGCCGGCGGTCCGCCGGCGGTCGTCGTCGGCCATCCGGTCGAAGAACGCCTCGGCGACGGCACGCGGGGCTGGTGTGTCGCTCATGCCTCTCGAATCGTTCACACCGCAACGACCTATCTCCTTCGGCCACGCTGTCTCGATGTGCGGTAGCTTTACGCATATGCACCCCAAGCGTGGGACATGAGCGAGTCGGCACAGCCGACGCTGCGAGACGACCGTACCGAGACCGTTCCCGCGAGCGAGGTCGAGTGGGACGTCAGTACCGACATGCTGATCGCCGGCGGCGGCGGGACGGGGCTGGTCGCGGCGCTCGCGGCGAGCGAGTCCGATCTTCAGGTGACGGTCCTCGAAAAGACCGACGCGGTCGGCGGGAACACCTCCCTCTCGACCGGGATGATCCCCGCAGCGGGAACGCGCTACCAGGCCGAGGCGGGAATCGAGGACGACCCCGAAGACATGGCCGCCGACATCCTCGCGAAGAACGACTGCGAGGCCGACGAATCGATGGTGTCACACCTCTGTGCCGAGAGCGCGTCCCTCGTCCACTGGCTTGTCGACGAATGGGACGTCTCGCTCTCGCTCGTGGACGATTTCAAATACCCCAAGCACTCGGAGTACCGGATGCACGCCCCGCCCGGCCGCAACGGGGAGAACCTCGTTGCAGAACTCAAAGACAGAATCGAGGCGACTGAGAACGTCGAACTCCTGACGAACGCGCCTGTCACGAAGCTCGTCGCCGACGACGGAGCGGCGGGCGTCGCTGGCGTCGTGGCCGGCGAGCGCCGCGAGGAGTCGATCGAGGCCGAACGCGTGATCCTCGCGACCGACGGGTTCGCCGGCAACAAACGGATGGTGACGGAGTGGTGCGCGGAGATTGAGGAGGCGCTCTACTTCGGGGCCGACGGCAACACGGGCGACGGGATCCGGTGGGGGGCCGAGCTCGGGGGCGACCTCGCGTGCATGGACGCCTATCAGGGCCACGCGACCGTCGCCTACCAGACGGGGGCGCTCTCGACGTACGCCGTGGTCATGAACGGCGGGATCGTGGTGAACAGGGAGGGCGAGCGCTTCGGCGACGAATCGGCCGGCTACTCGGCGTTCGCGGTCGACGTGCTCCGCCAGCCCGACAACGTCGCCTACGAGGTCTTCGACGAGCGCATCTTCGACCGTCTCGACGGGGAGTTCGACGACTTCGACGAGGCCGTGTCGCTGGGAGCCTATCACGAAGCCGAGTCGGTCGAGGCCCTGGCCGACCATCTCGGCTGCGACCCCGATGTGACGGCGGCGACGGTCGAGCGGTACAACGAGGCGGTCGCGGCGGACGAGCCCGACGAAACCGGTCGTACCGACGGCGTCAACACCCTCTCGCCACCGTTCTACGGGGCCGAGGTCACCGGCGCGCTGTTCCACACTCAGGGTGGGCTCGTCGTGGACGAACACGGTCGGGTGCTCCGCGAGGACGGCTCGCCGGTCGAAGGGCTGTACGCCGGCGGGGGCTGTGCGGTCGGGATCAGCGGCCACGGGCCTGGCGGATATCTCAGCGGGAACGGGCTGACCACGGCGCTGGGTCTCGGCCGTCTCGCAGGGCTCCACGCGCGCCGATCGCTCGACGCGGACTGACCGATCGGCTCGTCGCTCGTGATTCTTTTGTGACACGACCTGTCGAAGATCGAATGTAAGTGTTTTATGTGATGGCCCGAAAAGGTGGCGTGTAGCATGCGCAGAAGTAACAAGCCCCCGGCATCGGCGGACAGGCGACGGTTCATCAAATACGCTGGCGCGGCCGGCGTCACGGGGTTGGCGAGCCTCGCCGGCTGCTCTAGCGACGACGCGGGTGGCAGCGGGGAGAACGGCAGCGGCGGTGGCGGCGACGGTGGTGGACAGGAAACCACTGGCGGCGAGGGGACGGAAGGTGGTGAGGAGACCACCGGCGGTAGCGGGAACAACAGTGAAGGTGGAACGACGAGCGGCTCCGCCGGCGGCAGCACGGAGGAGGTCCTCATCGGGTCGAACCATCCACTCTCGGGATCGCTCGCGTCGACGGGCGTCGGCATGAACAACGCGATCAAGCTCGCCGCCCAGCGGAAGAACGAGGCGGGCGGCATCGAGTCACTCGGGGGCGCACAGGTGCGCGTGTTGGAGGGCGACAATCAGGGCCAGCAGGAACTCGGTGGCCAAGTGACCCAGGAGCTCATCGACGAGGGGGCGAAGGTCGTCTCGGGCTGTTTCGCCTCGCCGGTGACGACGGCGGCGACGCAGGTCGCGGAGCGCCGACAGACCCCGTTCGTGATCTCGGTCGCGGCCGCGACGGACATTCTTCGTGGACGGGGATTCAACTACGTCTACCGGCCACAGCCCCCGGCGCGGAGGATGGCCATGGACTACGCGAACCTCGTTCCCGAGGTCATCCGCCAGAACGGAGGAGAGATCGGCACCGCCGGGCTGTTCTACGTGAACAACAGCTACGGCCAGTCGATCAACGAGAACCTGAAGCGCTCTCTCCCCGAAAACGGCGTCGAGGTGGTCACGGAGACCGCGCTCGAACTCGGGGCCTCCAGCGCGAACACGCAGGTCTCGAAGCTCAAGCAGGCCGATCCCGACACGGTGATCGCGACCACGTACGTGCCTGGCGGTGTGACGCTGGTGGACGCGATGCAGAACCAGAGCTACCGGCCGCCTTACCTGACGGCCTGTGCGAGCGCGACGTTCACCGACGACGCGGCCGTGAGCGACGTCGGCGAGTTCGCGAACGGCGTCCTCGACAACAACTACGCGCTGAACCCGACGGTCGACAAGACCCAGGAAGTGCGCGAGCAGTTCAACAGTTCGTACGAGGGCTCGTTCAGCGCGAGCGTCGGGATGGCGTACACCGCGGGCGAGGTCATCATCGAGGCGATCGAGCAGGCCGGCAGCACCGAGCGCGAGGCGATCAACGGGGCGCTCCAGTCGCTCACCTACAAGGACCACATCGCCGCGATGGGTCCGATTACGTTCCAGGACAACGGCGAGAACGAGAACGCGCTCGCCGCGGTTAACCAGGTACAGGACGGCACGATCAACGTCGTCTACCCCGAGGAGTTCGCGGGGGTAGAACCGATCGTCGAAAGCTCGTCGAACTGAACCAACCTGCGCGACTCCCGCGGTCTCGGCCTCGCGCGGTCGCGCCCGTCTCACAGCCTGATCACACTCCATGCCCACGACACTCCCACTCGCTTCGACCCTACTGCCTGCACTCGCTTCGGTACAATCGCCCGCACAGACGGGGATCGTCAATCGATTCGTCGACCCGTTCGCGAACTTCATCGCAGATCTCCTCGCGCTCGAGCCGATCCTCGTACAACTGCTCGTATTCGGCCTCCTGCTTGGAGGCGTCTACGCGCTGACCGCCCTCGGCCTGACGATGATCTTCGGGGTGATGGACGTCATCAACTTCGCCCACGGCGTCTTCCTCGTCGTCGGGATGTACGCCGTCTGGTGGTCGACGGAAACGTTCGGAATCAACCCCTTCCTGGCCCTGCCGATCGCCGTTATCGTGCTGTTCGTTTTGGGGGTTCTCATCCACGTCGCCATCATCGAGCCGATCATCGAGGCTCCCCAGCAGAACCAGCTTATCGCGACGCTCGGGGTGCTGTTCATCCTCCAGTCCGCGATCGAGATCGTCTTCTCGCCGAACCCGAAGGACATCCCGCTGGACGTGGGGACACTCACGTTCGGCGGCGTGTTCGTTCCGCTCGGCCAGTTCTACGCCCTGCTGATCGCGGTGGTCGCGATGCTCGCGGTCCGGGCGTTCCTCCAGTACACCGACCTCGGCCGAGCGATCCGGGGCACCGCCGACAACCGCGACGGCGCGCGGTACGTCGGGATCGATGTCCCCCGGATCAACTACCTCACCTTCGGGATCGGGGCCGCGCTCGCCGGGATCGCGGGGGGATCGATCGCGCTCTTTCAACGATTCGACCCCTTCACCGGCGAGACATATCTCATCAACGCCTTTGTGATCGTCATCCTCGGGGGGCTCGGATCGTTTACGGGGGCGTTCGTCGGCGGGCTGTTCATCGGGCTCGTCGAGGTGTTCGGGTCGTACTACCTTCCCGGTACGACCGCCCAAGTACTGATCTTCCTGCTGTTCATAGCGGCGCTTCTCCTCAAACCTGAAGGGCTGTTCGGGGGGTCGTCGTCGTGAGCGCGCTCGACTCGCTCCGGCAGCGCTACGCGTCCTTTTCCGAACGACGGTACGCCACCGTCGTGAAGGCGCTCGTCGGCTTCGGCTTCCTCGCTGTGCTTCCATACGTAATCGAGATCGACGTGATGGGGATGGAGCTCGCGGCGACGCTCAGCCTCCAAGTCCTCATCCTTACCCTCGTGTTTGCGTACTCGGCCCAGGCGTGGAACATCATGTCCGGGTACACCGGCCAGTTCTCTTTCGGCCACGCCGCCTTTTTCGGGATCGGTGCGTACGCGACCCAGGCGCTCGCCGTCGATCTGGCGGTCAACCCGTGGGTCGGCATGCTGATCGGGAGCGTCCTCGCCGGGATCTACGGGCTGTGTGTCGGTTACCTCTGCTTTCGGTACGATCTTCAGGGCCACTACTTCGCGCTCGCGACGCTCGCGTTCGCCGAACTGCTCCGGTTCATGGTCGTCAATGCGGGGGAGCTCAACGGCGCGAACGGCTACTTCAAGCCGTTCCCGCAGGATTACGGCGAGACGTTCGGCCTCGTGGCGTTTCAGTTCCAAAGTGACCTGCCGTACTACTACGTCATCCTCGCCTTCCTCGTGATCGTTACCGCTGTGTCGTGGGCGATCAAGCGCTCGTGGATCGGACTGTACTTCTTCTCGATTCGAGAGGACGAGCGGGCGGCGGCGAGCCTCGGTGTGCCCGCCTACCGCTACAAGATGCTCGGCATTGGGGTGAGCGCCTTCTTTACCGCGTGGGCCGGCGCATTCTGGAGCATGTACTTCAATACGATCCGCCCATCGACGGTGTTCGCGCTCTTCCTCAACGTCGAACTCCTGTTGCCTGCTGTCGTCGGCGGTCCCGGTACGCTCATCGGGCCGATCGTGGGATCGTTCGTCGTCACGCCGATCAGCGAGATCGCGCGGACCACCTTTAGCGATATCAGTGGTCTCGACCGGATCATCTACGGAATCTTCCTCGTGGTGATCGTGATCTACAGCCCGAAGGGCGTCGTGGAGTGGCCGGCGATGGCGAGACGGCGCGTGGCCGCCTTCCGCGATCGATCGCGCCGTGACGGGATGGGAACGACCGCCGAGACCGGAGCGGCCGAGGCAACCGAGACACCGGAGCAACCCGAGACGAGCCCCGACGCCGACACTCAGGAGGACGACTGATGTCGACCGACACACCAAACGAAACGACCGACACGGACGCATCGACGACGACCGATCACGAGGGTGAGGCCCTCCTGCGGGCGACCGACGTCACGAAGACGTTCGATGGCCTGGTCGCCCTGCGGGACGTCTCCCTTGACGTCCGCCGCGGGGAGATCGTCGGACTGATCGGACCGAACGGTGCGGGGAAGACCACGCTGTTCAACTGTATCAGCGGCGTGTTCGCGCCGACCGAGGGAACGGTCCACCTCGGCGACGAGGAGATCACGAACAAGTCCGCCCACCGGGTCGCACGGAGCGGGCTCTCTCGCACGTTCCAGATCACACGCCCGCTGGAGGAGCTCTCGGTCCTCGAAAACGTGCTCGTCGGGGCACACATCCACACGCGCCGGAGAGGACCCGCCGAGGACATCGCGCGCGAACAGCTCTCGTTCGTCGGACTCGACGAGCGCGCCGCGGAGAGTGCGGGCGATCTCACGGTCGGCGACCAGAAGCGCCTCGAACTCGCTCGGACGCTCGCCACGGAGCCGTCGATCCTGCTGCTCGACGAGATCATGGCCGGATTGACGCCGACCGAAACGCAGCGAATGCTCGATCTCTTCCGCGAGATTCGGGAATCGGGGACGAGCATCCTGCTCATCGAACACGACATGGAGGCCATCATGAGCGTTAGCGACCGGGTGGCAGTGCTCGACAACGGCGAGGCGATCGCGTTCGATTCACCCGAGGCAGTCGCGAGCGACGAGCGGGTGATTGAGGCGTACATTGGCGGCGACGTCGACGCCGATGGGGACGACGGGGCGACGAGTGATGCCACGACCACCGACGGAGAGCAGGCGGGAGGTGACCACGATGGCGATGCTTGAGATCGACGACCTCCGAGCGGGCTACGACGGGATCGAGGTGCTCCACGGCGTCGACTTGACTGTCGAGGAGGGGGAGATCGTCGCGCTCGTCGGCTCGAACGGTGCAGGGAAGACGACCACGACGCGGGCGATCGCGGGGATCGTCGAGTCGATGGGTGGCTCAATCCGGTATCGTGGCGACGAAATCGGCGGCGAAGACCCACACGAGATCGTCGAGCGCGGAATCGTCCAGGTTCCCGAGGACCGCGACCTCTTTACGGGGCTGAGCGTGCGGGAGAACCTCCTCCTCGGAGCACAGACCGACGATGCGAAGGCGGATCGGGGATCGACCATCGAGGAGGCGTTCGACCTGTTCCCGCGGCTCGAAGAGCGCGCCGACCAGCGCGCCGGGACGATGAGCGGGGGCGAACAGCAGATGCTGACGCTCGCGCGCGCCCTGATGGGTGCGCCCGACCTCCTCGTGCTCGACGAGCCCTCGACCGGCCTCGCCCCGCAACTCGTCGCGGACATGTTCGGAACGATCGCCGAGATCCACGACTCGGGGCTCACAGTGTTGATCATCGAGCAGAACGTCCAGCAGACGCTCGAACTCGCCGATCGGGGCTACGTGATGGAGAACGGCCGGATCACGCTCGACGGCACCGGCGACGAGCTGCTTGACGACGAGGGCGTCGTCGAGGCGTACCTCGGGGTGTAATCGTGAACGACGACGCTCGCCACGCCGAACGTACTCGCCCGAACGACAGGGAGATGGACCACGGAACAGCCGACGAGGAACACACCCACCGCCTCGCGGCGTGGGTCGCGGAGCTCGATAGCGAGACCGTTCCGCCGTCGGTCGAGGACCGCGTCGGGCTCGTGGTCGCCGACACGCTTGGCGTCGTGATCGGCGGCGCAAGCGACGACGCGGTGGCACGCCTCCGCGAGGCCTGGCGCGAGCGGGCGGACGACACCGGCGACGCGACGATCCTCGCCGCCGACGCGGGACGAGCGAGCCGACACCATGCGGCCTTCCTCAACGCGACGAGCGGCACAGTCTTGGAACTCGACGAGGGTCATCGGTTCGCCGCAGGCCACCCGGCGATTCACGTTCTCCCTGCGCTCCTCGCGGAGGCCGAAACGCGCTACGCCGACCGCGAGGCATTCCTCGTGGCGTTCGTGGCAGGCTACGAGACCGCCGTCAGGGTCGCCGAGGCAGTCCAGCCGCTCGCAGAGGGGTACCACCCACACGGCGTCTGGGGGGTGGTCGGGGGCGCTGCCGCCGTTTCCCGGCTCCGGGGCTACGACGCGACGACGACCCGGACGGCGCTCTCGATCGCCGCCAACTACGCCCAGCACACTCGCTTTGCGGCCGCGACGGCAGGGGCCACAGTTAGGAACTCCTACGCAGGCATGAGCAACCTCGCCTCGCTGATCGCGGCGGATCAGGCGCGGGCAGGGTTCACCGAGCTCGACGACGGGATCGCCGCCCACCTCGCGTCGGCCAGCGCGGCGGGCGTCGTCCGCGAGCGTCTCGCCGCCGACCTCGGCGATCGGTGGACGCTCTCGGAGGGGTATTTCAAAACTCACGCTGCCTGTCGGTACACCCACGCGACGCTGGACGCGCTCGCGGCGGCGCTCGACGGGATCGACGGGGAGCCAGCGGCCGAGGAGGTAGAGGAGGTGATCGTCGAGACGTACGCTGCGGCCGCGAAGCTCGACGATCCACACCCACGAAACGCGCTCGCGGCGAAGTTCTCGGTGCCGTTCGCGGTCGCGACGGCGCTCCGCACCGGCTCGACCGGTGCCGAGGCGTTCACGAACGACGCCGTCGCCCCGGAGACGCTCGCGCTCGCCGAGCGCGTGGCGGTCCGCGTTGAGGACGAGATCGACGCGCGAGCACCCGACGAACGCGGGGCCCGTGTGACGGTGACGCTCGCCAATGGAACCGAGGCCAGCGCCGCGGTGCGGCACGCGCGCGGTGGCGAGGCCGACCCGTTCGAGCCGTCGGAACTGCGGGCGAAGTTCGAGTCGCTGGTCGGTCCCGCGATCGGCAGCGAGCGGACCGACCGGCTCTGGACGGCGGCCCGCGACCCCGCACCGCCACGGGTGCTCTGTGCGATGGTCCGCGGCGGCGAGCACCCGGACCGATGAGTCGTCGCTGTCCGCGACCGGCCGACGGACCCGTGGCCGTTCACTTGCGGAACCGATTCGGACGCCGCTGTCCGTCGCGACCGGTATCCAACCACCACCGAAGGCTGCCAATATCATGACCGACAATACCGAATACGCCGTGCGCGAGTGGGAAGCGCACGTCTACGAGTTCCTCGACGAACCGATCCCCGACGACGTCCGCGCCCACGCCGCGACGACCGTCGGCGACGTGCTCTGTGCGACCGTAGCTGGTTCCGCGGCCCCTGGCGTCGGCGCGGTCGGGGCGAACGCCGACTTCGGTGACGGCCAGGCGACCGTCCTCGGGACCGCCCGAACCACGACGCCCGAGGCCGCCGCACTCTGCAACGGGGCGGCGGCGATCGCTCAAGAGACCGACGAGGGCCACGACACGGGCGGTCACGTCGGGAGTGGGATCGTCGCCGGCGGCCTCGCCGCGGCGGAGGCCGCAGCCGTGAGTGGCGCGACGTTCGTCGACGCCTGCGCCCGCTCGTACGAGCTCTGCGTCCGGCTCGAACGCGTGATCTTCGCGATGAAGGACCGACTCAACGACGCGACGCCGTGGCTGCTCCGCGATCCCCACGCGGCGTGGACCACGGTCGGCCCAGCGCTGACGGCCGCGCAGTGTTTCGGCGCAAGTATGGAAGAGCTCCGCGAGACGTTCCGGATCGCGGCGAACCTCGCGGTGATCTCGATGCACGACCCCTACGAGGAGGGACCGCCAGCCCGGAACTTCACCGCGGGTTTCTCGGCCCAGGCCGGCGTGAGCGCTGCACGGACCGCCCTCACGGGGCTGACTGGTTCGGCGAGCGCGATCGGCGTCGTGTACGACCCGTTCGAGTCGCTGCTCCCCGAGGGCGAGTTCGAGGGGAGTTTCGCGTCGCTCGGCGAACGGTGGGAGATCACGCGGAACTACTTCAAGCCGTACCCGTCGTGTCGGTACACTCACCCACCGCTCGACGCGCTTCGCGAGGCCATTGAGGAGAACAACTCGGAGAACAGGATCGATCCCGAAACCGTCGAATCGATCGAGATCGAGACGTTCGCCAACGCGACCGACATGGCGAACCCCGCCCCGGAGAGTTTCACGGCCGCGAAGTTCTCCACGCCGTACGTCCTCGCGCGCTACCTCGTGAGCGGCGACCTCCGGCTGGAACACTTCTCCTCGACCGCCATCGTGGACCCCGAGGTCAAGAAAATCGCCGAGAGCGTCCGTCTCGTGCGGGCGGAGCGCTTCGACGAGGGGGTCCCCGAGGCGTGGGGTGCGGCCGCGACCATCCAGTTCGCGGACGGCACTGAGCTCACTGGGGAACGGTCGTTCCCCAGAGGCGATCACCGCGATCCGATCGACGAGTCAGCGCTACGGACGCGACAGCGTGAACTGCTCGCGCACGGTCTCGACGGGAGCGACGTCGAGTGGGCGATGAACGCGATCACGACCATCGACTCGCGGCCCGTCCGTGAGGTGACGGCCGCACTCCGGGCCGAAACAGCGTAGCTTTATTTACTCTACCGGAATTTTGATTCGTCAGTGGTGAACAGAACGACAAGAGCTATTACGACGCTGCCCTCGTTATGAATCATGAACGATGAACCGGCCGTCACAAAAAAGCGAATCGGCGCTACCGAAACGTCGTTCGCCATCGCCGAACTGCTTCGGGATCAAGGCGGGGCGACGATCACGACCCTAGCCGAAGAGGTAGGACGATCGAAGAGTACGGTACACAACCACCTCCAGACGCTCCGGGAGTCGGGCTACGTCGTGAAGGACGAGGGCACCTACTACCTCGGTCTGGGGTTTCTCGACCTCGGCAACGCTGCGAGGCAGCGATGGAACCTCTACGAGATCGCCAAACCGGAGATGGACGAACTGGTGAGTGCGGTCGGCGAACGGGCCCAGCTGATGGTCGAAGAGCAGGGCCGAGGCGTGTACATCTACCAGACGAAGGCCGAGGGCGGGGTCCAGACCGATTCACACATCGGTGCAACCGTCGATCTTCACGCGACGGCGGTCGGAAAAGCCTACCTCGCCCACCTTCCGGCGGACGAACTGGTCGACCTCCGAGAACGACTCGATCTCGACGAGCGCACGGGTCGAACGCTCACCGACTGGGACGAGCTCGAAAGAGAGCTTGAGACGATCCGGGAGCGGGGGTATGCGTTCAACGACGAGGAACGGCTGATTGGGATGCGAGCGGTAGGCGCACCGGTCCTCGGCGACGATGACGAAATCCTGGCGGCGGTCAGCGTCTCCGGGCCAACGACGCGCATGGCCGACGAGTGGTACCGCGAGGAAGTTCCTGAGATCGTGACCCAGGCGGCGCGGATCATTGGAATTCGCGCGACGTACTCCTGATATTCGCCGCTTCGAGACGACTCCGACGCGTGGCAAGACGCTTCCGATGAACGGCCAAGATTGCTGGCGAGACATACGATCGATCGTTTCGACGTCGCGATAAGACGGACGGTTACAATGTGAACACCAACCATGAATCGGAACCGTTCGATACCAAGGCCTACAGAGCCGATGGAGATAGCGCCATCTGCTGTCGAGCTGGAAGCGTCGTTCGGTTTCTGCCCCACTTTTGTAACAACAATATCCTTGTTAGCGGTCGTGATGGTGATGACGTATAGTGGTTCGACCCCGTGAGGTGAGAGCGATCGGATCACGAGAGACATCGAGACGACTCACACCAGGCCTGACTTCGATTCCCCTATCAGTCACGAGTTCCGCTCTGTAGAACGTTCTTTCGTTAGGTTATCCATCGACGATCGGTCTTCGACTTCGTTGGTCTGGAATCGCGGCCAACGAATGCTCCCGATGGACGGCCACCTTACGCCTTGATCGCTTTTTGCTCTCGCTGAGGCGAACTCGCCGACCATCGCTTGGTATCGCCGATCTACAACGCGTGCTTACATACATTGATAGCCGTACCATATGACGAAACGATCCGACGTTATTCTAACCTCGCACTCGGGCCGCTGTCGTACCTCGATTTCCTGAGATCCACTGGACACCGCTTCAACAAGGGGTTGAAGACGCCGTCTCGACGTCGACTTGCGGCGCGTGTCTCGTACCATATCGTGGAACTCGTGTGAGGAGTCAAATAACTCTTCGAAGTCGGATACAGTACGTTGCAGCGGGTTGTACTGAGAGTTCTGAACGTCCCACGATGCGGAACACTTAGGTGAATCGCGTGATACACTCTCTCGCATGGCGACAGATGGTGAAACGATCGGTGCGGTCGGACGGACGCTCGACGTCCTAGAGTTGCTTCGCGAACACGGGGCGGCGACGCTGTCCACCGTTGCGACCGAACTCGACGTGAGCAAGAGTACGGCTCACCGACACCTCCGGACCCTGGAGGACAGGGAATACGTGGTCGAGCGTGACGACGGGTTCCACCTCGGGCTCCGATTCCTCGACTTCGGCGAGTTCACTCGACGGTGCCAACCCGAGTATCGACTCGCGAAGGAGAAGGTGGTCGAGCTCGCCGACGAAGTCGACGAACGGGTCCAGTTCATGGTCGAGGAACACGGGCGAGCCGTCTACGTCCACCAGCACTCGGGTCGTCACGCGGTCGAGGCCAACACCCACCCCGGCAAGCGCGTCCCGATCCACGCGAGTGCGGCCGGGCTCGCGATCCTCTCGGAGGTTCCATCGGCGGCCATCGATCGGATCGCCGATCGTCGTGGGCTCGCGTCCGTCACACCGAAGACACTCTCGACGCGCGAGGCCTTAGATCGCGAGCTCCGGGCGACCCGCGAGCGGGGGTACAGCATCAACGATCAAGGGATCATCGAGGGGCTCCGCGCCGTCGGTGCGCCGGTGACGGGTCCCGAAGGGGGAGTGATCGGCGGACTGAGCATCTCCGGCCCGATACACCGGATGGAGGGCGAGCGACTCGAAGAGCAGATTCCCTCGCTCCTGCTCGGTGCGACCAACGAGCTCGAACTCAACATCGCCTACCAGTGACCGGGGACGACGCTGCACGATCCACGGCACGGATTTTTATAGGAGGGGCGAGAACCAGAAGAGCGTATGCTAGACGGGTACGAGATGCACGACCTGACCCAGCCGTGGTGTGAGCACACGCCAGCGTGGCCGACCTACGACAACCCGAAGGTGTGGTACGAGAAAAGCCTCGACACCGAGAAGGTCAACGGCCAGAAGATCGAGTTCATGAATCACACAGGAACTCATCTCGACGGCGAGAAACATTTCGTCGCGAGCGGCCGAGACATCGAGAGCATGCCGCTCGACGAACTCGTCGGCGAGGCGGTCATCGCCGATATCTCCGACGAAGTCGGGGACTACGACGTCTACACCAGCGAGATGATTGAAGACGCCGTCGACGTTCGGGAGGGCGACATCCTCTTCATCCACACCGGGTATCAACAGCACGCGTGGCACCGCGAGGACGCCGACCCGCACAAGTTCTTCTGCAAACATCCCGGCCCCAACCAGGAGTTCGCCGAGTGGTGTGCGGAGAAGGAACTCAACTACCTGATCCTCGACTGTGGGAGCGCCGACCACCCGATGAACACCGTCGTCCGGGACGTCCGTCCGGAGCTCGCCGACGAGGCGGCAGACCATCTCGGCGTCGGCGATCTCGACGAGATCTTCCCGCCGGAGGGCTACCAGCTGATGCATACTGAACTGTTCCCCGAGGGGATCGTCCACGTCGAGAACGCTCAAGTCCCCGAAGAGCTCTTGAACGAACGGGTGCAGATCGGGACGTTCCCGTGGCGATTCCGCGGCGGCGAGTCGAGCGTCTGTCGGTGCGTCGCGTTCACCGAAGCCTGAGCGGCTCCCGCCCCGATGACAGGGGAGGGGTGCTGGCAGGCAACACTTTTCACACCCCGGTGCGCCAAGTAATTGCATGGACGCTTCCGGGTACGTACTGGAGGGTGTGTCCGTCCTCGATCTGTCGACGTTCGTGACCGGTGGGTTCTGCTCGCTGATGCTCGCGAACCAGGGTGCGGACGTGGTGAAGATCGAACGGCCCGGCGCTGGCGACGACATCCGCCACTCCGGACCGCCGTTCGTCGACGGCGAGTCGCCGTACTACTGGACGGTCAACTACGACAAGCGGAGCGTCGAACTCGACCTGAAATCCGATGCGGGCCGCGAGGCGCTGTACGATCTCGCGCGCGAAGCCGACGTGTTCATCCAGAACTACCGGCCCGGGACCGCCGAACGGCTCGGCGTCGACTACGACCGGATCGCGGCCGAAAACGACGAGATCGTCTACTGTGCCATCTCGGCGTTCGGCCAGACCGGGCCGTGGCGGCAGCGACCGGGCTATGACCTGCTGGTCCAGGGGCTCAGCGGGATCATGGACGTCACCGGCGATCCCGACGGCCGACCCGCGAAGGTCGGACTACCGATGACCGATCTCGTTACCGGGATGTGGGCCGCCTTCGGGATCGTCACCGCGCTCTACCGCCGTACAGCCACCAGTGAGGGCGAGTATATCGATCTCGGGATGTTGGACGCGACTCTGCCGTGGCTCACCAAACAGGCCGGGAAGGTGTTCGCTGGCGAGGAGCCACAGCGGATGGGAACGAAGGATCCGGTGTTGGCACCGTATCAGACCTTCCGGACCGCCGACGGCCACATCAACGTCGCCTGCCTCAACGGGAAACTCTGGCGAGCGTTCTGTGGAGCGATCGATCGCGAGGATCTCGCCGAGGACGAGCGGTTCGCGACCAACGCCGATCGAGTCGAGTCGATGAACGATCTCGAGGCCGAGATCGAGCGGACGCTGACGGACCGGCCGACCGACGAGTGGCTGGATCTGTTCGTCGATTCGGGTATCCCCGCAGCCCCGGTTCAGGGCGTCGAAGACGCGCTCTACAACGAACAGACCGCCGAACGCGACGTCGTGGGCACAGTCACCGGCAATGATGGCCACGAGGTTCCCGTCATCGAACACCCGCTCAACTTCCGACACGCGACGAGCGGCTTCCGATCGCCACCGCCACGCCTCGGCGAGCACACTCGCGAGATACTCCGGGAGGCCGGCTACGACGAGTCGGCCATCGACCGGCTGTTCGAGCGTGGCGTCGTCGGTAATGAGGCCGACACGTCTGAGTGAGTCGGGACCGCCGACCATCTCCCGCCGATCGCCTCTTCTCGATGGCTCCGACCGACCGTCCGAACCACCGAAATCGGAAGGGAACTGCTACCGCGGAAAGCTTTAACACGGTATCGACCATCATCCACGTCATGGTCGATCATGAGTGCTGATACGCCTGAGGACGCCGTGGGTCGACCGACGCGAGAGGTCTCACTCACGGTGAACGGCGAGACAGTCGAAGCCGAAGTCGAGCCCCGGCTGAAGCTCTCGGACTTCCTCCGGAATCACTGCGGTCTCCGCGGGGTCCGGGTCGGCTGCGAACACGGTGTCTGTGGGGCGTGTACAGTGAGTTTCGACGGCGATATCGTGAAGAGCTGCCTCGTCTACGCGGTCCAGGCCGACGGTCGCGAGATCGGGACCGTCGAAGGACTCGCCGAGGGCGGCGATCTCGGCCCGGTTCAACGGGCGTTTCACGAGGAGCACGCGCTCCAGTGTGGCTTCTGCACGAGCGGGTTCGTGATGGCGACTCGCGACCTCCTCGAACGGAACCCCGATCCGTCAGACGAAGCCATTCGAAAGGGGCTCGCGGACAACATCTGTCGGTGTACAGGCTACCAGAACATCTACGACGCAGTCCATCGGGCCGCCGACGAGATGGACACGAACGGCGGACAGCGTTCGGCGACGAACGTGGACGCCGACACCGACGCGGAGGTGGACTGATGTCGGGGGCCGAAACCGGTCCCGAGTCCGCTCCGGAGCCGGGTGCCGACGCGGGCACGGACGGGCGCTCGGAATCGTTCACCGGATCGGGACTCGAACGCGTCGAGGACCACCGCATACTCACCGGCGAGGCCGAGTACGTCCACGACATCACGCCCGAGGGCTGTCTCCATATGGCACTCCTCCGGACGACCCACCCCCATGCCGAAATCGAATCGATCGACACGAGCGCCGCCGAGGATCACCCCGACTGCGAACTCGTGCTGACCGGCGCGGATCTCCAGGAAGAATATTATCCGATGCCCTGTGGTCTCCCCGGGTTCGAGGAGTGGTCGCTCGCGGTCGATCGGGTGCGGTTCGTCGGCGAACCCGTCGCAGCGGTCGTCGCCACCGATCGGTACGCCGCCGAAGACGTCGTGGACGAAATCGACGTCGAGTACGAGACACTCGATCCCGTGGTCGATCCCCGTGACGCGCTCGACGACGAGACGATCATTCACGAGGACGTTGGTACCAACGTCCCCGACGGCGAGGAGTTCGTCTTCGGCGACGTCGACGCGGCGTTCGCCGACGCCGACCGCGTGATCGAGCGCGAGTACTCGTGGGGCCGGATCTCGGGCGTCCCTCTCGAAACCGGGGGCGTCGTCGCGGAGTACGACACCGAGGACGACGCCTTTTCGATCGACTGCAACATCCAACTCCACACGCTGGTCGACGACACGGTGTACGAGACGCTGGGCTATCCCCCTGAGCGCGTCTCGCTCGACGTTCCCGCCGACGTCGGCGGGAGCTTCGGCACGAAGATCGCCATCCACCGGTACTGCTGTCTCGCAGCGATGGCGAGCCAGCAGCTCGACGGCACTCCTGTAAAATTCGTCGAAGATCGCGTCGAGAACCTCCAGGGCGGCGACATGCACTCCTCCGACCGCGAGTACGAGGTCCGGCTCGCGGTCGACGACGACGGCATCATTCAGGGACTCGACACGTGGTTCGTCGACGACTTCGGTGCGTGGCCCCACTATCCCGTGAACCAGGCGCTCAAACCGCTCTCGGTGCTCACCGACGCCTACGACATTTCCAATGTGCGGTACGACTACGACCTCGTGCTGACGAACAAGACCTCCCAGACGGCGTATCGGGGATTCGGCGTTCCGCCACACCTCTACGCCATCGAGATGATCGTCGACGAGGCCGCCCGCGAACTCGATCTCGATCCCGCCGAACTCCGCCGGATGAACTTCGTCACGCCGGATCAGATGCCTCACGAGATCGCCTCGCACAACATCTACGACTCGGGGGACTACCCGGCGGCGCTCGATCACCTCCGGGATCGCGTAGAAGAGCGAGAGGCCGTCGACGGCGGCCTTCTCGACTTCGACACGGTCGAGGCGCGCCGCGATGAGGGGAAGTATCGTGGGGTGAGCTACACCCTCCACATCGAACCTGGCGCGAGTGGGTCGGACTGGACCGACCGCCAACGCACCGATCGCGACGCCCTCGACGACCGGAACCGCGAGGATGTCGCCGAACTCCCCGAACACCTCCGTGCCGAGATTACCCGTGAAGGGGACGTGCGCGCGTTTCTGGCCACCGATTCGTCGGGCCAGGGCCACCAGACCATCGTCACCCAGCTGCTCGCCGACGAGCTCGAAGTGCTTCCGAGCACGATCGAAGTCGAGTATTTGGATAGCGTTGCAGCCCCCACCGAGTACGGCAGCGCTGCCTCCCGGATGGCGGTGATGCTCTCGGGGGCGGCCCAGGGGCTCGGTGCAACGATGAAAGAAAACCTCGAAACGCTCGCCGCCGAGGAGTGGGGCGTCGACGAGGACGCGGTCCAGTACCGCGATGGGGCCGTCGAGCGCCGCGACGGCGACGGCTCGCTCGATCTCGCGACTCTCGCCGAGATCGACGCGGCGGGTGGCCGTGGCAGCGACCGGCTCACGCGGGCGAGCTACGATTACGAGCATCCTGCCACCGTGCTCTCGGAGTTCGACGAGGCGCTCGCCGGCAAGTTCCCCGTGTATCCGACCGCGGCGTTCGCGGTCAACGCGCCGATCGTCGAGGTCGATACGCGAACGGGGGAGGTCGAGATCTTGAAATTCTACACGCTCCGGGACTGCGGGACCCAGCTGAACCCCGTCATCGTCGAGGGACAGGCCCACGGCGGCATCGCCCAGGGTATCGGGGCCGCCCTGATGGAGGAGTTCGGCTACGACGAATCGGGCCAGCCACAGGCGGTAACGTTTTTCGATTACCTCCTGCCGTCGATCAAGAACGTCCCGAACATCGACATGGACCACTCCGAAACTCCCTCGCCGTTCACCGCGACCGGCGCGAAAGGCACGGGCGAGGGCGGGATGATCGACGCCCCCGCGAGCATCGCGTCGTCGATCAATCGCGCGCTCGAACCGCTCGGTGTCGTCGCCGATCGGATCCCTGCGACGCCGAACCGGGTTCACGACTGGGTCCGCGACGCGCAGTCGAATAGCGAGCCGACAACTGCCGAATCCGAGGACGCCGCGAGTGCGGAGACCGATGGCGGTGAGCGCGCCGAAGGCGCGCGATCCTCGCCAGATCGGAGGTCTGGCGGTGGTGAGCAGGCCGAAGGCCTGCAAACGTCGGAAGACGTGCTCTATTGAAAATGCGGTACGGGAGTACGATCATAGCGTCTTGGCGAGTTTCTTGATGTTGTTGAGCGCGAACA
>NZ_JAQJDA010000013.1:0-102426 GCF_028617175.1 Halococcus sp. PRR34
CTGACAGCGGATGAAGGGCGAGCGACGGGCGGTGCGAACGAAGTGAGCACCGCCGAACGCACGAACGGGGAGGAACGACCCGTGAGCGAACGGAGTGAGCGCGCGCCGAGGGCTTCGGTGGTGTTGTGCAGAGGCGGGGCGGTTACGGAGGCGAGGCGGTTGCGGCGAGCGCCAGGAGTCCTGCCGCGACCAAACGAGCAACGCGAGTGACCGAGTGGAGTGAGGGGGCGCACTCCCCCCCCTTGCAAAAAGGTTCAACGCAAAGGCTATGATCGCGGCGTGCCCGGCTCGAACCATGAAACTCGGGGAGTGGGAGGCTGCGGCCGTCGATCCGGGGGAAGGGCCACCGACCACCGACGAGTGGGTCGCGGTCGATTCGCTGCGTCCGTCACGCTTCGCTGGCGAGCACGCCGTCGCCTACCGGACGTCGTTCGCGGATCCACGCGATGGGGCGGGTCGAGCGCTGCTCGAACTCCACGGACTCTCCCCTCGCGGACGGGTCTGGCTGAACGGCGACTTCTATGGCACGCACGACACCCCCTTCACGCCGTTCCGATCGGTGTTCGAGCCCGCCGACAGGAACGAACTCCTCGTCGAGTGTCGAACTCCCGAAAACCGACTGGACGATGCCGGGGAAACGTCGCCGGCGAACGAGCCAACGATCCCCGGCGTCCGACGAGCGAGCGTCGAACCCACCCCCGAGAACGTCATCACCGACCTCACGATTCGTCACTACGACACCGACGACGGCTCGGGCGTCAACGCGATCGTCACCGTCGATGCGGGCACCGATCTCCGCGATCGAATCGAGCTTTCGCTTCGATCGGCAGACACGGATGGAATGAGTGCGCTGAGCCATGTGGGCGTTACTGCCGACGCGGGCGATCGCGTGACCGTCCGCGGCCAGCTCACCGTCCGCGACCCCGACCGGTGGTGGCCACGCGGGTTCGGCGCGCAGAACCGCTACACCGTCCACGCCGCGCTCGACGAGAGCGAGCGGACCGCCACGACTGGATTTCAAACGGTCGAGAGTCGCTCCGACGGAATCGTCGTCAACGGCACCCGGGTTCCGATCCGGGGACTGTGTGTGCGATCGCCCACCCCCGAAACGGTCGAGCGCGCGCTCGCAGCGAACGCGACTCTCGTCCGTCCCGTGGGTGCGGTTCCGCCGCCCGCGTTCTACGACGCTGCCGACGAGGCGGGGCTGCTCATCTGCCAGGACGTCCCGCTCGATCCCGGCGGACTCGACGTCGAGCGGCCGCGACGAGTCGCCCGCACTCTCGGCGGCGCGTACGGCCACCACCCGAGCCTCGCAGGGTTCGGCGTCCGCGACGACGCCGCACGCTTCGAATCGATCGACGACGAGGGTGATCGCTACGTCCTGCGTGCAACCAGTGGTGGTGATCCTGCAGCGACCGCGACGGCGGCTGCGGAAGCGTTGCCGAACGACGTTCCCGCCTTCGTCTTTCCCGGCTTCGATGCTGGCCCCGAAGAGGTGTCGAGCCCGACTGCGTGGCTGCTCGACGGCTACGCCGGTGCTGACGATCCGCTGGATGCCGGCACACACACCCGCTACGTCGTTCCCGGGGCGGACGCGGACGAACGTGCCGAACGCGCCGGACACGCACTCGAACGACTCCGGGAGTCGGGCCGTCCGATCGTCACGGCGCTCCCGCCAGCGACGGACGATAACGACACCGATCCGATCGAGACCGCCTTCGCGCCGGTGAAAGCGTTTCTCGACGAGTCCACGCCGGGTGAAACCCGCGCCGTCGTGGTGAACGACACTCCCGAACCGGCAACGGGTGACCTCGCGTGGACGGCCGGCGACGCCGATGGGGCGCTGTCGGTCGAAATCGGCCCGCTCTCGCGGGACACGGTCGGCGAGATCGACGTGCCGATCGAGGCACACCGTGTCGAACTGTCCCTGTCGATCGACGATCACGTGGTGACCACAACAGTCGATCGGTAGCGGCGGATCGGCGGTGTGGGGAAGTCGGCGACGCACCACCCATGGTACTTGTTTACAGACTGTCGTGACCGCAACGTTTAAACCCGTTCTGGCAGTACGTGCAGATACCAGAACGCCGCTGGCGTTTCTGTGGGATCGCACGCACACCGAAATGATACGGGCTTCTCCTCACCAGCCGACAGCGACCGACCGGGAGCGGCGACCACGGACGCCAGCGCGACTGGAATCGTAACGAACCATGCCAAGCACAATCGAACAATCAGCGAACGTTGAACTCACCGACGACGACCTCGACAGCGACTCGAAAGGCAAACTGATCAAACTCGCCGGCAAGCTCCGCGACCGGCGCAACGACCTCAATCAGATGGCCTCCGAGCGCGCCTCCAAGCGCGACGACCTCAACGCCAAGACCCGCGAGAAGGTCGACGCCGCCCAAGAGCACCGCGAGCAGCGCGACGAGCTCAACGATCAGGTACAGGAGCACAAGTCCAAACGCAACGAGCTCAACGCCGAGGCCAACGAGCTGTTCGACGAGGTCGACGACATGAAGTCCGACCTCGAACTCGACGAGGGCAAGGACCTCGACGAGCTCGAATCCGAGATCGAGGACCTCGAGTTCAAACAGCAGACCGAAGTGCTCTCCAGCGAGGACGAGCGCGAGCTGATCGAGAAGATCGAGAACAAACGCGAGGAGTACCGACAGCGACAGGAGGCCCTCGACGACACCGACGGGCTCGAAGAGATCAAGGCCGAGGCCGAGGAGGTCCGTGCGGAGGCCTCCGAACACCACGAGAAGGTCACCGAGCTCGCCGACGAGGCCCAGGAGCACCACAACCAGATGATCGAGGCCTACCGCGAGGCCGACGACGTCCGCGACGAGGCCGACGAGTGGCACGAGAAGTTCGTCGAGGCCCAGGAGGCCGCCGACCGCCACCACGAGGACTTCGTCGAGGTCCAGAAGCGCTTGCGCGAGATGGACAAAGAGGAAGAAGAGGAGCGCAAATCCGAGCGCGACAAGAAGCGCGAGGAGGCCGAAGCCGAGGCCGAGGAGATCTACGAGCAGTTCAAGCAGGGCGAGACCCTCGACACCGAGGACCTGATGAAGCTGCAGAAAGCGGGCAAGCTCTAAACCGATTCGACGCGACGTTTTGTGATCGTAGCCGCCGCAGCGACCGCTACACGACGAGCGAACCCTTAATCCCTCCCGCCCTCCGAACGGCGGTATGACGGATCACCGATCCCGACAGCGAGCGCTCGGCGGTATCGTTGCGGGCGCGACCGCGGGTGCCGGCGTGTGGGGGACGATCAAGCGGTTCCGTTCGCAGGTCAGCGACGGCTACGACGTCGCCGAGGTCGCGGTCGAGGGGCCGATCACGCGCGAGGGGAGTCGCCTTCCGAGCAGCGGACAGAGTTCGACTCCCGCGGACAAGGTGGTCGCGGAGATCGAACGCGCCGACGAGGACCCCAACGTCCGGGCGCTGATCGTGAAGCTCAACACGCCCGGCGGCGAGGTGCTCCCGAGCGAGGACATCCGACTCGCTGTCGAGCGGTTCTCAGGCCCGACGATCGCGTACGCGACCGACACCTGCGCGAGCGGTGGATACTGGATCGCGAGCGGCTGTGACGAGCTCTGGGCGCGCGAGGCCAGCATCGTCGGCTCGATCGGCGTCCGTGGCTCGAACGTGAACGCCAAGGGGCTGGGCGACAAGCTCGGCCTCGAATACCAGCCACTCAACGCCGGCGAGTACAAGGACGCCGGCTTCCCGTTGAAAGAGCCCGAGGAAGAGGATCAAGAGTACCTTCAGGGGATCGTCGACGACTACTACGAGACGTTCGTCAAGCGAGTCGCAGAGGGGCGCGGGCTCGACGAGGAGACGGTCCGCGACACCGAAGCACGGGTCTATCTGGGCACCGACGCCAACGAGAACGGGCTCGTCGACGAGCTCGGCACCCGCGAGGACATCGAGGACGAACTCGCCGACCGGCTCGACACCCGCGAGGTCACCGTCGAGGAGTTCGAACCCCAACAGAACTTCCTCGAACGGCTCCGGGCGGAGTCCCAGGGCGTGGCGTATGCCTTCGGCGCGGGCGTCGCGGGCGCGGTCGGCGTCGACGAGGAGTTTCGACTCCGGCTGTAGATCAGCTGCGAACCGTGTTCCGAAACACGGCCGGGTCATGACGCACGTTTTTATTCGACGACGCCATCGAACCGGGCGTGAGCAGCCTGGTCGTCTGCATCGATCGCGGCGCGGTCATCGCCGACGCCGCTGGTGAGACGCCGGTGGTCGGCGAGCGGGCGGTGCGCTCGCTCGTCACCGAGGTCGGGCTCGACGATCCCGAGGACAGTCGGGTGAACTGCCTGCTCGAAGGCCTCCGGATCACTCGCGAGCGCCGCGACGAGGGCGAGGAGCCGGTGCTGGCGGTGGTGTCGGCTCCCGACGAGTCAGTCGATAGCGACCGGGCGATCGCCCAGCAGATCGACGACCTCCTCGCCGATCATCCTGTGGAGTCGGCGGTGGTCGTGACCGACAACGCGGCCGACGAGCGGCTGGTCCACGTGATCGAGAGCCGGGTTCGCGTGGATGGGGTCTCGCGGGTCGTGGTGCGGCAGGCGCGCGATCTCGAATCCACCTACTACCTCCTGAAGCAGTTTCTCGCCGACGAACAGCTCCGGGCCACTGTACTCGTTCCGATCGGCCTCTTCTTGCTCGCGGTGCCCATCCTCGTCGCCGTGCAGAACGTGACGGCCGCGCTCGCGGCGGTCGCCAGCGTCGCCGGCCTGTTCTTGCTCTACAAGGGCCTCGGGGTCGACGACGCGCTCGCGGTGCTCGCGAGCGGGGTTCGCGACGGGCTCTACACCGGTCGGGTTTCGGTGGTGACGAGCGTGGTCGCGGCGGGGCTCGCTCTCGTCGGGATCGTCGCGGGCGTCATCAGTGCCACGCCGCTCGCGGCCGAGGCGAGCGTGCTGACGACCGCGATGGCGTTTCTGTTCGACAGCGTGCCGTGGCTGGCGATCGCCGCGCTGACCGCGAGCATCGGCCGTGCGCTCGACGAGTGGCTCCGAAACACCCAGATAGGAAACGCCGCGCTCAACCTGCCGTTCGTGGTGATCGCGGTCGCGTTCGTGGTCCGCGGGTTCGCGGCGTACTTCCTCGAACGCGCCGGCGTGATCGACCCCTTGACTGTTCCGCCGATGGCGCTCGGGATCGTCTCCATCCGGGGATTCGAGATCGCCGGCGACATCCGACTGGTGGCGTTCGTGGTCGTCGGTGTCTGCATCAGCCTGCTCGGCGTCGGCGTGGCCGCCCGACTCGGCGAGTGGCTCACGGTCGAAGAGCCCGCCGAGTCACCGTAGCGCGTCGAGTAGGTCGGCGAGCGTCGCGAGGTCGTACTGGCCCGGTGCGGTCGCCGCATCCGGGTCGACGGGCGCGTACGCGATCCGCGAGCCGTACAGCGGTGCGATCGCGCGGGAGTGCCGTCCCGTCGCTCCCATTGCCATCGTCGCCACCCGATGTCCGTCGGCGTCGAGATCGCGCGTGACCGAGAGGAGCGCGAGCACGTCGTCGATCGACGTGGCGGTGGTCGCAAACTTTCCGATATCGCCGTGTTCGCAGGCCCGCGAAAGCGTCTCCCGAAGCTCCGACTGCGGTGGCGTTCCCGAGAAGTCGTGAGCCGAGACCACGACGCTCGCATCGTGCTCGCGGGCGTGGGCAACGACATCCGCACCGCCGTCTTCCCCTGCATGCTCGTTCTCCGTGACTGCTGCGAGTTCGATGTCGATGGCTTCGACGCCTGGATGCTCGGCGGCCTGGCGGAGCACGTCGAGTCGTTTCGGCCCCTCGGCGGCCCCACCGCCCTCGACTTCCGTCCGGTTGGTCGCCAGTAGCGGAAGCTCGCCGTCGTAGGCGTCGAGCGCCACGAGTGGATCGGACGCGAGGTCCAGCCGGAACTCGACGGCGTCGGCGTGTTCGCGCGCAGCCGGCTCTTCGGCGAGGTCGGCCGTGGCGGCCGCGAGAACGAGCGACTCGAAGTTCATGTCCTTGAGTCCGGCCGGGCGAACAAAAGTCCCGCTATGGCTCGAACGGCGCGTGCTCGACGGCGTATCCACCGGCGGTCGGGCGGACGTCCTCGACGGCGTAGAGCCGGATTCGTCGTTCTTGCTTCGTGACGACGGGGAAATCGTAGTGTTCGACGTCGTAACCGAGTTCTTCGTCCGCCGCTTCGCGTTCGGCGACGAACTCGCGGTGGTTGTCGAGTCGCCGTTCGACGTACGATCGTGACCGTGCTTCGAGGCCCGCGATCCGGTCGTCGAACCCCGCGAGGAGCGCGCGGTCGCGGTCGAACCCGACCGAGTTGCGACCGGCGAGCATCGCCGCGAGCGTCGTTGTTCCGGTTCCCCAAAAGGGGTCGAGCACGCGATCACCGTAGACCGAGTACATGTTGACGAGCCGGAGCGGGAGCTGGAGCGGGAACGCGCCCGAGCGGTCGCGGCCCTCACCGTCGAGGGCCTGGTCGGTGCCCGTGAGCGTCCAGAGATCGGAGAACCAGTCGTTGCGCTCCTCCCAGAAGTACGCGCTCTCGTAGCGGCGGCGCTCGCCCGGCGGGAACTCGCGCGTCGAGCCGTTCCGGAAGACGAGGATGTACTCGTGTTCGAGGGTGGTGTAGGCGTTCGTCGGCACCATCCCCGAGCCCATGAACTTGGTGAGGCGATTGACGGGCTTTCGCCAGAGGACGTCGGGCAGTGATCGGAACCCGCGCTCGCGCATCGCCTCGACGACGGCCGCGTGGTTCGGGTACTGCTGGAACTCGTCGTCGATCGAGCGGGTGGCGTCGCCGACGTTGATGCAGGCGATCCCGCCCGGTTTGAGCACGCGCGCGAGTTCGTCCCACGCGGGGGCGAGCGCCGCGTGCATCGCCTCGAAGGCCGCGTCGCCGGCACCCCGATCGAGGTGATCGCCGATCGCCGGATCGAGATCGGCGAAGAGATCGTCCCAAAGTTCGATCATCGGGTACGGCGGCGACGTGACCACGAGATCGATCGAATCGTCGGCGAGCGCCAGGTCGCGGGCGTCGCCGACCGCGGTCACGTGCTCGGTCTGCACGTCAGTTCCTTCGTGGATCGCACTAACAACGTTGTGGTTCGTCGCTGTGTGGTATTCTTGCCGTCTGCCGGTTGTTGGCGGTTGCGGTGGCAGTGCGGGCCTGGCGTCTCGACGAGCGCAGCGAGTCGAGGCTCAGGAGAGCGAAGCTCTCCTGGCGGATGAAGGGCGAGCCCGTGAGCGAAGCGAACGGTCGAGGGCTTCGGCGGTGGGGTTCCTCGGTGGATCGAGGGCGAGGGAACGGAGTGACTGAGGGCTCGGGCGGTGCGGTCGTGGAACGCGGTGCGGATGTAGACGGAGACCGTCCGCGTAAGCGAAGCGAGCGCGGTTCGCCGCGAACGCCGACGGCGTTCGCGGGTGTTTTTAGTCCAGGTTTTTGGACGGGGTTCGACTGAGCGACCGCAGGGAGCGAGGGAGGACCCCGTGTAAAAAGTGGGTTTTAGAACTCGTCGATTACCGGAATCCCCATCGTCTCGAAATCGCTCATCGCGGCGAGCTTTGCGGAGACATCGTCGAGACCGACCGTCTCCGAAACCACCACACTCGGATCGAGTTTGCCGTCAGCGACCATCCGGAAGATCTCGTCGTATCGAGTCGGTGGCATCCCGAGCGAGCCGACGAACTCGATCTCCTGCATCACCATCATGTCGGTCGGGAGTTCGACGGATCCCTGCTCGTCGTCGGTGCTGAGTCCGACCTGGACGTGCTGGCCGCGGGTCCCGAGGCTCATGATCGAGTTGCGGCAGGTGGTCGCGATCCCGAGCGCATCGACCGAGACCGCTGCGCCGCCGTCGGTGATGGCTTTCACCTCTTGGGGTACGTTCTCGGTTTCGCTCGCGTTGACCGTCTCGCTCGCGCCGAGGTCCTCGGCCAGCTCGAGCTTCTCCGATTGGAGATCAATCGCGACGACGTTCCCACCGAGTGCGTCGGCGATGTGTACGGCTGAGAGTCCGACGCCGCCGCAGCCGTGGACCGCGACCCAGTCGCCGGCGTCGACATCCGCCTGGTGAGCGAGCGCGTGAAAAGCGGTCATGAACCGACAGCCCAGTCCTGCCATGTCGACTGCCGAGACGCCGTCGGGGAGTTGGACGGCGTTGTGGTCAGCAACGGGAACGTGCATCTCTTCGGCGAACGCGCCCGGAGCCGCTTCGTTCAGCCCGAGCGGCACGATGTTCTCGCAGGTGTTCGAGTGGCCGGTCCGACACTGGTGGCAGGTGCCGTCGCCGAGGTTGAACGGGACCGTGACTTGATCGCCCTCACTTACGTTCTCGACCTCGCTCCCGACGTCGATCACTTTGCCCGCGGGCTCGTGGCCGAGGATCTGGCCTTCGGGTGGCTTGAGCCCGAGCCAGTCCCACTCGCCCTGCCAGCCGTGCCAGTCGCTTCGGCAGATGCCACACGCCTCCAGCTCGATCACCGCGCCGTCGGCGGCGGGATCGGGCGCGTCGACCTCTGTCACGTCGAGCGGTTCGCCGTACTCGCGGAGGACTGCTGCGCGCATACCGTGGCCGACGAGCGGCACCGGCATAGTCGTTCCCCCGAAACCGGCGTCGAAGTTACCGATGTTCAACACTGGGGCGAAGATACTTTTCGATGGAAGCACAGTAACGAGTATGTCGTTTCAGCTATCGGGCGAGCAGGAGGCGATCCGGAGTGCGGTCCGGGAGTTCGCCGAGGAGGAGATCGTACCCGTCGCGCGCGAACACGACGAGTCGGGCGAGTACCCTGAAGAGCTCCGGAAGGAGGCTGCCGAGTACGACTTCGTGGCCCCGAACATCCCGACGGAGTACGGCGGCGCGGGGATGGACACGCTGTCGTCGGCGCTCGTGACCGAGGAACTCTGGCGCGCCGACCCGGGGATCGGGAGCGCGGTCGGATCGGCTGGGTTCGGAAGCAACATGATCGTCAAGTACGGCGACGAGTGGATGAAAGAGGAGTGGCTCCCGCCGATCGCGGCGGGCGAGTCGGCCTCCGCGAGCGCGATCTCCGAGCCCGCCCACGGCTCGAACGTGGCGGGGATCGAAACTCGCGCCGAGAAGGACGGCGACGAGTACGTTCTCAATGGCAACAAGATGTGGATCACGAACGGGACGGTCGCCGACATCGCGGTCGTGATGACGAAAACCGATCCCGGCGCGGGTCACCAGGGGATCACCGCCTTCCTCGTTCCGACCGATTCCGAGGGGTTCTCGACCGAGAAGATCGACAACAAGCTCGGGATCAGGGCCTCGGATCTCGCCGAGGTGATGCTCGACGACGTGCGCGTGCCCGAAGAGAACGTTATCGGCGAGGTGAACAAGGGGTTCTACCAGCTCATGGACTTCTTTGCGTCGGGTCGGACCAGTGTGGCCGCCCAGGCCGTCGGAGCCGCACAGGGTGCGCTCGACGCCGCGCGAGAGTACGCGGGCGAGCGCGAGCAGTTCGATCAACCCATCGCGGAGTTCCAGGCGATCCGGCACAAGCTCGCGGAGATGGCGACGAACGTCGACGCCGCGCGCTCGCTGACCTACCGGGCGGCCACCCACGTCGAGGCGGGCGACGACGACGCGGTGCGCTTTGCGAGCATGGCGAAGCTCTTTGCGAGCGAGCACGCGGTCGACGTGGCCGACGAGGCGATTCAAGTGTTCGGCGGGGCGGGCTACGTCACCGATCACCCCGCCGAGCGGTACTACCGCGACGCGAGGATCACCAAGATCTACGAGGGCACCAGCGAGATCCAGAAGAACATCATCGCCGACCAGTTGTTATGAACCACGACGAGTGGGCTGTCGGCCAGGCAACGACCACCGTGACGGTCGACGGCCACGACCTCTCGGTGGCGTACCGCGACGACGGCCCCGGCAGCCACGACGGCAGCGGGGGTCTCGACAGCGAAGGCGACGAGAGTGGCGACGGCACGAGCGGGACGGACGACCCGCCCGTCGTCTTCCTCCATGGCATTCCGACGTGGTCGTTTCTCTGGCGTGATGTCGTCCCGGCGATCGCCGAGGATCGGCGCGTCATCGTGCCCGACCTCCTTGGGTACGGCAACTCCGCGATGGCCGACGGGTTCGATCGGTCGATCCGCGCCCAGGAGGCGATGCTCGCAGCGTTGCTGGAGGAGTTGGGAATCGAGACGGTTTCGATCGTCTCTCACGACATCGGCGGCGGGGTCGCGCTGCGCTACGCCGCCCACCATCCGGACGCGGTCGCCCAGCTGGTCTGCTCGAACGCGGTGTGTTATGACTCGTGGCCGGTGGAGTTCATCACCGACTTCGAACTCCCCGAAACCACCGAAACGCCGCTCGACGACCTCGAAGAGCAGGTGAGTTCGGCGTTCACGCTCGGCGCGTACGGCGACCCCGATCCGGCGTTCGTCGAGGGACTGACCGCGCCGTGGCTCTCGGAGGAAGGTCGTACCTCGCTCGCGCGGTGTGCGGTGGCGACCAACACGAATCACACGACCGAGATCGACTACGACGCGATCACCGCCGACTTCCTCGGCTTGTGGGGTGCTGGCGACGACTTCCAGCCGATCGAATACGGCGAGCGCCTCGCTGACGATCTCGACGGCGAGGTGGTGGGACTCGACGAGGCTTACCACTGGGTGATGGCGGATCGGCCCGACGCGTACGTCGCGGAACTCCGTGAGTTTCTTACGCCGGGTGCGGGATGATCCCTGTAAGAGCGATTCGATGACCGACGACGCGCCCGAATGGGAGTTCTCGCACCGCGACGTGGTGATCCTGCGCGAGCTCGCGCGCGATCCCCAGGTGTCCTCGCGCGAACTCACCGACATCCTCGCCGAGGAGTACGACATCGACGTCTCGCACGTCACGATCAGCGAGTCGATCCGCCGAATGCGCGAGGAGGGGGTCTTCCGCGAGGCGATCATCCCGAACGAGGAGTACTTCATCTTCGGGCTGTTCGAGTTCAAGTTCGACCCCGAGCATTTCGCTGAGGAGTGGCGCGCGGCGATGGAGTACATCCGCGACTCGCCGAACACCCTCTTCTATTTCCTCTCCGACGGCGAGTACCAGTGGAAGACCGTGATGATGTTCCCCGCCCGCGAGGCCGAGTCCCGGTGGATCCACGAGTTCTACAAACAGCACGGGAAGGTCGTGGCGAACATCCGCAACTCCGTCGTGACGAACGTCCTCAAGTTCGGAACCGACCCCGAACTCCTCGAAAGCTTGAACGACGACTGATCGACGAGTCGCGCGCCGTCGCTTCTGGCTGAGCGGATGCACGTTTTTGTGTACCGCAGTTCGGACTGTGGACATGGAGACTGCCTCGATCGACGACCTCGATCCCGCTCCGTCCGAGAACAATATTGACCGACGAAAACTATCTGGCCCGCTGAACACCGCCGATATCGCGATCAACCGGTACGTCCTCGACCCCGACGAGCGGTTCAGCGGCTCGATCCACGCACATATGGACCAAGAAGAGGTGTTTCTCATCGTCGAAGGAGAGGCGACGTTCGAAACGTACACACCGCGAAGCCGTGCAGAATCGAACTGTTCGGTCGGCGAGATCACTGTCGACGAGAACGAGGCGATCCGGTTCGCGCCTGGCGAGTTCCAGTCCGGCAAGAACGCTGCCGACGAGCCGGTGGTGGCGTTCGCGGTGGGCGCTCCCCGCGACAGCGAGGACGTGCGGGTTCCGCTGCCGTGTCCCGAGTGCGGTCACGAGGACAGACAGCCAGTGATAGTGAATGGCGAAGAGGTCCTCGTTTGTCCCGAGTGTGGTATCGAGTCGGCAGTGGCGTGTCCGGAGTGTGACCGGAGCAATATGCGTGTCAGGCTAGCCGAGGACACCGAATATCTCGTCAACGTCTGTTTCGACTGCGGTGCGGCGTCGGCGGTAGAATGACTGTCGAGAGTGACTGGCAAACCCGTGTACTGCCCTGGTCCCAAGGCGTTGTTCAGCGCACCAGCGAGAGGAGTTCACACCGGAGCACGGTCTCGTCGTCCTGGTTTTTCACCGCAGCGTCGTACCGCACGGTCCCGCTGGCACGCGGATGCTCGCGCTCTTCTTTCGCTACGACCTCGATCTCGACGTGGATGGTGTCGCCGACGTACGTCGGCGCGGTGAAGCGGAGTCCGTCCACCCCGTAGAACGCGATCACGTCCTCGCGCTGTTCGGGCGTGCGCGACTGCCAGAGCAGGCCGGTCATCGCCGAAAAGACGAACGCGCCGTGGGCGATCCGGCCGCCGTACTCGGTGTCGGCCATCCGCTCGGCGTCGGTGTGGTGGTGGTTGAAATCGCCGCTCACGCCCGCGAAGTTCGTCACGTCCGCGCTCGTCACCGTCCGTCCCGCAGTCCGAGCGGTGTCGCCGACCGCGACCGATTCGAAGTAGCTCACAGCGGCTCCTCGCCTGCGATGATCCGGAGCGCGCGGTCGGCGAGTTCGGGAACGCCGGTCTCCATCTTCGGGTACAGCGGGTCGTCGGCGTTGCCCTCCAAGTACCGTCGGAAGAACATCTCGCCGAGGCCCGCGAGTTTGTAGACCGCGAGCGCGCGGTAGAACCGGTCGTGTTCGTACTCGATTCCTGTCTTGGTCTCGTAGCGCTCGACGAGTTCCTTCCGGGTGGGGTAGCCCTCGCGGGTCATGAACGTCGCGTTGAGCGAGTCGGTCGCCGCGGGCGGGTCCGGGTCGCCCGCATCCCACCAGTACGAGAGGAGCCACCCAAGGTCCACGAGCGGGTTTCCGAGCGTGCTCAGTTCCCAGTCGAACACCGCGACGAGCTCCGGCGGTGTGCCAGGCGCGAACATCACGTTATCGAGCTTGTAGTCGCCCTGAACTAGAGTATGGGTCGGCGCGTCGGGCACGTTCGCGGTCAGCCACTCCATCACGTCGTAGAGTGCGGGCACCTCGCGCTCGTCGCTCGTGACATCGAACGCCCATGTCAACTGCTCGGACCACCGCTTCACCTGGCGTTCGGTGAACCCCTCCGGATGGCCGAACTCGCCCAGTCCCACAGTTCCAGGGTCGACGGCGTGGATCTCACAGAGGCCGTCGATCAGCTCTTCGCCGATCCGCTGGCGGTGGGCCGGTGTGGCGAAGCGCTCGGGTTCGGCCTCGCGGAGCACGCTCCCCCCGACGCGCTCCATCACGTAGAACTCACAGTCGAGAATCGACTCGTCCTCGCACGCGAGCACCGTCGGCGGGACTCGTACCGGTGTGTCCTGGAGGTGGTCCATCACCCGGTGCTCTCGGAGGACATCGTGGGCGGTGTCGGCGGTCTCGCCGGGCGGCGGCCGGCGAACCACGAGGTCACGCTCGCCCCACTCCACGAACAGCGTCTCGTTCGAGTGACCTTCTTGATGGTGTTCGATGTGATACTCCTCGACGGAGCCCAGCTCCCGCTCGAAGTAGCTCGCCAACGACTCCTCGTCGACGATCCGGGCGAAGTACGCCCCCTCGGCTTCCTCGGTCCCGTCACCGCCGTTCATGCGTCCCACCACGGCCGCCGCAGTCGTTCGGTTACCATTGGTAGGTCCGTTTGTGGACATCGTATGAATAAATGGGGGTTCGCGGGGGTCGTTCTCGACTGTGCGGCCCGATCGTTTTACAATGGTGTGTGATGATGTATCTGCATGGAGTACGACGACTCGGCGGCCGCACGCGAGGCGACCGACCGCGCCCGCGCGTTCATGGAGGAGGTCGTCCTGCCCGCGGAGCGCTCCCACGCCGGCGGCGAGTCGGTCTCGCGCGAGACCATCGCCGACCTGCGCGAGCAGGCCCGCGAGTACGACATCTACGCGCCCCAGATTCCCGAGGAGCACGGTGGGATGGGGATGGCGTTCCGGGACGTGCTGCCGGTGTTCGAGCAGGCGGGCCGGAGCCTGCTCGGCGCGCCCGCGATGCGTGTCGATGCGCCCGATGAGGGCAACATGCACACCCTCGAACTCGTTGGGACCGACGACCAGAAGGAGAACTGGCTCCGGCCGCTGGTCGCGGGCGAGATCCGATCGGGCTTCGCGATGACCGAGCCCGCCCCCGGTGGTGGATCGGATCCGAAGATGCTCCGGACGACCGCCGAAAAGGACGGCGACGAGTGGGTCATCGACGGCCACAAGTGGTGGACCACGCAGGGCGGCGCGGCCGACGTCCTCCTCGTGATGGCGCGCACCGATCCCGACGCCCATCCCTACGCCGGCTGTTCGATCATCCTCGTGCCGACCGATGTCGAGGGTGTGGAGATCGTCCGCGACATCCCCCACCTCGGCCAGAGCCTCGTGCCGGAGAGCCACGCCGAGATCACGTTCGACGGCGTGCGGGTGCCCGAGGAGAACCTCCTTGGTACTGAGAACGCCGGGTTCGACATCGCCCAGCAGCGACTGGGGCCCGCCCGACTGACCCACTGTATGCGGTTTTCGGGGATGGCCGAGCGCGCGCTCGACGTGGCGAAAGCCTACATGGACGAGCGCGAGGCGTTCGGGTCGTCGCTCGCGGACAAACAGGCCCAGCGTTTTTCGATCGCGGAGGCCGAAACCGAACTCCACGCCGCCCGGACGATGGTCCGCGACGCGGCGGGGAAGATCGCCGCGGGCGAGGAGGCCCGCGTCGAGGTCTCGATGAGCAAGGTGTTCGCCGCGCGCGTCGCCCAGGAGACGATCGATCTCGCGGTCCAGTGCTGTGGCGGAGCGGGAATTGGTCGGGATCTGCCGCTCGCGGACTTCTACGAGGCGGTGCGGGCGTTCCGGATCATCGACGGTGCGGACGAAGTCCACAAGCGCACTATCGCACGCGCGGCCTTCGAGGACGTCGACCCGGCGGAGATCACGGCGATCCCGCAGTTCGGGGACCCGGCCGACTGACTTTTCTCCTGTCTGCCCCGGCCCTCGGCCCTCGGCCCTCGTTCCCGATCGGGACCGTGGCTCGGTGGTGGGGGACCAATCAGAGCCCAGGAGTCGTGCCCACCGAGAATCGAGAGTGTCGCCCGCCGAAAACACTCCGGAGCTACGCGCTCGACTCCGGGGCTGCGAAGGCGGTCGGTCGTTGAAAGTAACGAACGTTTGTTCACGAATCGTTAGCCCATCGACTACCTTATCACGTTTCGGGATATAATATGGGTACAGGAAACGTTTCGTTATGAACGAAGCCCGTGCAGTGATACTTGGCGGTGAGGGAGCGGTTGGGGAGACACTCGCGGTGCAGCTCGCCAACGGTTCGTCAGCAGTGACGCTTCTCGCTGGCGACGCCCATGCGGCCGAACGCGCCGCTGGAGCGGGTGCTGACGCCCGTGTGACCGATCCGAGCTCGACGGCCACGCTCGATCGTGAGGACATCGACGAGGCGGACATCGCCATCGTGACCTCACGTCTGGACAGCCAGAACCTGTTGCTCGCACAGTTTCTCCGTCTCCAGGGGTCCGGGCGCGTTATCGCACTCGTGAACGATCCCGCGAACCTCGAAGCGTTCACCGAGGCCGGTATCGAGACCGTCTGTGCCTCGACGGCGCTTTCGACCGCGCTCGATCGGCAGCGCCGCGGCGTCGAGACAGTCGAGACCGAGCGCTCGTCGAATCGGACGAATCCGGATCGACACACGGAACACGGGGAATCGACGGACGAACCGGAACGTGAACGACTACGATCGGGTGGAGCAGGAGGCGACGCGTAGTGCCGAAGAGTCTCGAACGCGACCTCGGACTGATTTCGGTGCTCGCCATCAGCATCGGGGCGATGATCGGGAGCGGCATCTTCATCCTGCCAGCAGTCGCGGTCGGATACGCGGGCCCGGCGGTCGTGCTCGCGTACGTTCTCGCCGGCATCGTCGTGCTTCCGGCAGCGCTCTCGAAATCCGAGATGGCGACGGCGATGCCCGAATCGGGCGGTACGTACATCTTCATCGAGCGCGGCATGGGGCCGCTCCTGGGGACGGTTGCCGGTATCGGGACGTGGTTTTCGCTGTCGTTCAAGGGCGGACTGGCGTTGGTCGGTGGGGTTCCGTATCTCCTCTATCTGTTCGATGTCTCGCCGACGATCACGACGCCGCTGGCGCTCACGCTTGCCGTCGTTCTCGTTCTCGTGAACCTGCTCGGGGCCAAGCAGACCGGTCGCATACAGGTCGTCATCGTCGCCGTGATGCTCGTCGCGCTCGGCTGGTTCGCGGTCGGTGGGACGCCGTCGGTACAGCCGACGAACTACGCGGGCTTTTTCGACAGCGGTGTCGGGGGGATCCTCACGGCCACCGGACTCGTGTTCGTCTCGTACGCGGGCGTGACGAAGGTGGCGAGCGTCGCCGAGGAGATCGAAAACCCCGAACGGAACATCCCGCTCGGGATCCTCGGCTCGCTCGCGTTCACGACGGCGCTGTACGCGCTGATCGTGGTCGTCATGCTCGGCGTTACCGACACGTCGGCTATCGCCGCCTCGGACGCACCGATGGCGGTCGCCGCGGAGGCTGCACTCGGCCCCGCAGGCGTCGCCGCCGTCGTGGTCGCGGCGCTGCTCGCGCTGGTGAGCACCGCCAACGCCGGTATCCTGTCGTCCTCTCGATACCCGTTTGCGATGAGTCGGGACAACCTCGTTCCCCCGTCGCTCGGGCAGATCAGCGACCGCTTCAACACACCGAGCGCGTCGATCACCCTCACCGGCGTCGTCCTGCTACTGCTCATCGCGTTCGTCCCGCTCGAAAGCATCGCCAAGCTGGCGAGCGCGTTCCAGATCCTCGTGTTCGTCCTCGTCAACTTCGCCGTCGTTGCGTTTCGCCGCGGGTCGATGGAGTACGAGCCCACGTTCGAGGCTCCGCTGTACCCCTGGATGCAGGGCTTCGGCGTCGTCGGTGGACTGCTCTTGCTCACGCAGATGGGGACCATCCCGCTCCTCGGAGCCGTTCTCATCACGGCCGGAAGCGTCGCGTGGTACTTCTGGTACGCCCGCGACCGCGTCGAGCGCGAGGGTGCCGCCGTCGACGCCGTCCGGCGTGAACTCGGCAAGCAGGCTGTCGAGCGCACCCGTGCAGCCGTCAGCCCGACCGGCGAGAGCTACGAAGCGCTCGTGGCGGTCCCCGAGGACGTGGACCCCTCACACGAGGCGGCGCTCGTGGACGTCGCTGTGGATCTCGCAGCCCCGCAGCACGGACGAGTCTCGGTCGTCAGATTCGACGAGGTGGCCGACCAGGTACCCCTGGAAGCGGCTGCCGAGCAATCGCCCGCCGACATCGAGTTCGAGGAACGGACGGACACGCTCGCGACCGATGTGAACGTCCCCGTTCACGTGAGCGAGGTCGTGAGCCACGATACCCGCCACGCGCTAGCCAATCACGTGACCGAGACCGGTGTCGACACGCTGGTGATGGAGCGGGAAGCAGGCGGCCTCCGCGACCGACTGTTCGGCTCCGACGCCGACTGGGTGCTCGAACACACCGACTGCGACGTGGTGCTGGTGGACGACGACGGCGAGGGGTTCGGCACGGTCGATACCGTTGCCGTCATCACCGACGAGGGGCCGTACGATCCGGCGAAGATCGCCATCGCGGACGCGATCGCGACGGCTCACGATGCCGAGGTGACACTCGAGTACGCGGTCGAGGAGTTCGTATCCGAGGAACAGCAGCGGACGATCACCGACTACCACGAGGAGGTCGCACAGCTCTGCTCGGCACCCGTCAGGACCGGCGTCGTCGCCGACGGTGGGACCACGCCGCTCGAAAGTCGGGCGGCCGATGTCCTCGTCGTCAGCACCGACGAACAGCGACTCGCGGCCGATGCCGACTGTCCGGCGCTCGTCGTCCGCCCGCGCGAGGCGACGAACCCCGGATGGCTCGGTCGGGTGCTCGAGCGCTGGCTGTTGTAGCGAACGGTAAACGCTTTCCCGGGAGGGACCGCGTACTCAGTCCATGCCACAGCGCGATTTGGACGAGCTGGATCGGTACGTGATCTACCGGCTTCAGGAGAACGCCTGGGAGACCTCGGCCGCCGAGATCGCCGCGGATTACGGTGTCTCGCCGAGTACGGTCCGCAACCGCATCATTCGTCTCAGAGATGACGACGTCATTCAGGGGAGTCATATCGACGTCGACTACGAACGCGTCGGCTATCAGCTGTTCACCATCATCTTCTGCACCGCTCCGATCCCGAAGCGCGAACAGCTCGCTCGCGACACGCTGGAGATCCCCGGTGTGGTCTCGGCCCGGGAGCTGATGACCGGTGAGGAAAACATCCACGTCGTCGCTGTCGGGCGCGACGGTGACGACCTCAGCCGCATCGGACGGGACCTCGCCTCGCTCGGTCTCGAAATCGTCGAAGAGGAACTGGTACACAACGAGTACTTCTGTCCGTTCCACTGGTTCGGCCCCGACGAAGAGGCGGCTGACGACGCGCCGTCTCAACCTGACCCGAACGAGGAATGATCGACCATCGGGAACGGTTCGTCGGAGGACTGAAACACACACGATCGCAGTCGATGGTCCGGATTCGTGTCTCGCCGTACGGTTGCGTGAAGGATGGCTTTCCCGGCGGTGCAACGGACTCATCTCACTAGCATGAAAACAGAAATAGTTTACACGATCCGGTCGACGAGAACGCAGTGCCGACACCAAACGGAGACACGTCTTCGGGATTGAGGATCGCTACGGAGTCCTTATCCACGTTTCGGGCGTCTGCGAAGGTCTTCGTCGTCGGAATCCTGATGGGGAGTGCCGACGCCGTTCCCGGCATCTCCGGCGGAACAGTCGCGCTTATCGCAGGCATCTACGGACGCCTGATCGCGGCTATCACAGCGATCACCCCGCCACGTGTCCTCGATCTCCTTCGAGCGATACTACCGGTGGGGTTCCGGGAGTTCGAGACACCGCGCCGGTGCGATCCTCGAGGAGTTCGATGCGGTGTTCGTGGCCACCTTGCTCACCGGAGTCGTGACGGCCGTTCTGATCGTGGGGCGAATCGTTGAGTATGCCGCGGCCAGCGCTCCCGTTCTCCTGTTCGGGTTGTTTTTCGGTCTCATCGCCGCCTCCGCAGTGATCCTCTGGCGAGCGCTCACGGTCGATTCGATCGGCCAGTGGCTGGCAGTAGTCCTGGGATTCTCGCTCGCGTTCGCACTCTCTGGTGGTGTGAAGGTGCTCGATAGTGGCGGTCTTGCGGTCGTCTTCGTTGCCGGTGCGATCGCGGTGAGTGCGATGATCCTTCCGGGAATCTCGGGTTCGCTTCTGTTGATCATCCTCGGGCAGTATCTCCCGATGTACGACTCGCTCAATGGGTTCGTCGACGGGATCGGCGGGATGGTTACTGGTGGTGGGTTCGAAGCGGTCGTGGGTCCTGGGCGTGAGGTTTTCACGTTTCTTTTCGGCGGTCTGGTCGGTCTGTTCACCGTTGCACGCCTCATCAGCCACCTGCTCGACAGGAACCGGGACGCAACGCTGGCGTTTCTCGTTGCCCTTGTCTTCGGAGCCCTTCGAGCACCGGTTGCGGAGCTCTCCAACATAGAGGGGGTCGTTTGGACGGTGACGACGGTCAGCGAGTTCGGCGCAGTGGCGCTCGTGGGGGGAGTGCTGGTGCTCGTTCTCGACTGGTACGCGATAGACATCGACTTCGGCAGTCTGTGAGTGACGATCGTCGTCGTGGGTTTTCTGTGCTCTCCAGACCAGTACCGGGGTGCAGACACGATTCGGCTATCTATCAGTGTACGATTCCGTGGAGAAATCTTTTGATCGGTCGGCCCGCAGTGTGCGTATGTCGACGCCGCCCGACACCCGCACGGAACCGGTAACGGAGGTACTACATGGCCATGAGCACGTCGATCCGTATCGCTGGCTGGAAGCCGACGCCGACGATCCCGCGGTCGCCGATTGGACAGAGAGACAGAACGAGTACACCAACACTGTTCTCGACGAGGACCTTCGGGCGGCGTTCACCCCGGCGTTCGAGGCACTCACCGAGATTCCCGATTACGGTGCCGTGACGCCCCGTGGC
Organism: Halococcus sp. PRR34; assembly: GCF_028617175.1. Taxonomy (NCBI): domain Archaea; kingdom Methanobacteriati; phylum Methanobacteriota; class Halobacteria; order Halobacteriales; family Halococcaceae; genus Halococcus; species Halococcus sp. PRR34. The sequence continues at coordinate 19,974 of NZ_JAQJDA010000013.1, forward strand.
AACCGATACGTTGCTCTCGACCGCGATACTGACGCTGATCGTCCCTCGCTCCATATCCGAGATACCCCCGGAGGGGAGGCGCGCGTCCTCGCCACGCCCGACGACTTCGAGGGCGAAGCGTCCATCGACTGGTTCGACGTCGATCCGAGCGGCGAGCGGGTCGCCTACGGTGTCGCACGGGGCGGCGACGAGCAGTACGATCTCCACATCGCCGACACGAAGACCGGCGAGGTGCTCGTCGACCGCGGGACGGTCGGCCGCACGAGCTCGCTCATGTTCGCGTGGGCAGGTGAAGGCTTCTACTACGTCGCAACGGGTGATCCGAGTGCGGGCGCACAGATGGACAAGGAGTTCCGGCACTACGCCGACGGCGAAGAGATCGTGCTCGCCACCCACGACGACCAGCACGTCTGGCCGCGGCTCGCGTATCACGAGCCCACGGGGACGCTGCTCGCCTCGTTCGGCGAGATGTCCGGCGGGACACGCGTCACGGCGTGGCGGGAGGACGAGGAGACCTTCGAACCGCTCTTCGATGGCGGTGAGGCGAGCGTCGAGGTCGAACTCACTGACGAGACGGTCTTCCTCCGAACCGACGCCGACGCAGCGCGTGGGCGAGTGCTCACAGCGGACGCAGCGACCTTTCTCGCCGGTGAGGAGGCCCCCGAGACGGTCATCGCTGAAGGAGAAGGCGTCATCAGGGAGATCACAACGACGCCGAACTACCTCGTCGTTCACGCCCACCGCGAGGCCGCGAGTCATCTCGCTGCGTACGATCACGACGGCACGCACGCCTTCGACGTCGAACTCCCCGCCCTCTCGACCGTCCACAGCGTCGCCGGCGATCCGGACGCCGATGACTGCTTCTACGTCGTGCAGTCGATCGAGCGACCCGCGTCGGTCGTCCACGCCGACCTCGAAACCGAGACGACCCGAACCGTCCGCGAGCCCGCCCTCGACGTTGCGGTGGACCTCGAGGTCGAGCGTCGAACCATCACGTCGACGGACGGAACCGATGTCCCGATGTTCGTCGCCCATCGTGCTGACCGCGATCCGAGCGACGCGCCGACGGTGCTGTACGCCTACGGCGGCTTTCGAATCAATCTCACGCCGATGTTCTCGCGGTTTCGTCTGCCGTTTCTCGCCGCGGGTGGCGTCTACGCACAGGTCTGTGCTCGTGGGGGCAGTGAGTTCGGCGAGCCGTGGCACGAAGCCGGGATGCGCGCCGAGAAACAACGGACGTTCGAGGACGTCGAGGCTGCCGCCGATCACCTCGCCGAATCGGGTGTGACGACACACGACCGCATCGGTACGATCGGCGGAAGCAACGGCGGACTCACGGCGGGCGCGGTGCTTACACGCGACCCGGACCGGTGGGGCGCGGCGGTCTGTGCGGTCCCGCTGCTCGATATGCTTCGCTTCCATCGCTTCCTCCTCGGCGAATCGTGGACGCCCGAGTACGGCCATCCGGACACCGAAGCGGAGTACGAATGGATCCGCGAATACTCACCCTATCAACGGATCGGGGATCGCGCGTATCCACCGGTGCTCTGCACGACCGCGATGGGGGATTCACGCGTGCATTCGAGTCACGCCCGGAAAATGACTGCACGGCTACAGAACGAGGCGGCCGGCGGTCCGTTCTGTCTTCGCACGGAGACCGACACCGGTCATGGCCTCGGTAAATCGATCGATATGAAAGTCGACGAAGAACTCGATCGATGGACGTTTCTCGCGGCTTCCCTCGGCGTTTCGTCGGAGGATGTCCCCGACGTGACCTGAGAGTACCGGTCCAGTAATCACCTCGAACACGTCTTCCCTGCAACGGATACCACAGTCGTTCGCGCTCGCGTTGGAGACAGACAGCGAACTTTTGCTCGCTCACCGCCATCAGTTCTCATGACCGTCGACGTCGAGGACCTCCAGTTCGCGGCCCAGGCCATCCACGAGGCCGACACCACGGTGGCGATGACCGGCGCGGGCGTGAGCACCGCCTCGGGAATCCCCGACTTCCGTGGCGAGGACGGCCTCTGGGAGCGACACGATCCCGACGATTTCCACGTCTCGCGACTCGACCGCGATCCTGGGGGGTTCTGGCGCGACCGACTCACACTCCACGACGCAGTCTACGGCGACGACATCGAACCGAACGCAGCCCACGAGGCACTCGCTGCTCTCGAATCCACGAACCACCTCGATCGGGTCGTGACCCAGAACATCGACGGACTCCACGCCGCGGCGGGCTCTGAGGGTGTCGTCACGATCCACGGTTCGGGCGAGCGCGCGGTCTGTCGGGACTGCGGTCGGCGCGTTCCGGCCGAGCCCGTCCGCGAGCGCGCCCGCGATGGCGAACTCCCGCCACGGTGTGAGGAGTGTGGTGGAGTTCTGAAGCCTGGCGTCGTGCTATTCGGTGAGCCCCTCCCCGAGCACGCGCTGTCCGAAGCCCACGCGCTCGCCGAGCGCGCGGATGTCTTCCTCGTCGCCGGCTCGTCGCTCACGGTCGAACCCGCGGCGTCGCTCCCCCGAACGGCGGCCGATCGCGGTGCGACGATGGTGCTCGTCAACCTGGAACGCACGCCGCTATCGGATCGTGCCGAGTACGACTTCCGGGCAGACGTGACTGACGTACTGCCCCGACTGCACGAGGCGGTCGTGACGGGCGATCCGCACGACCCGAAAGATCCTCCGGGGACGGGCCGGCCGTAGATTTCTGCGCCGACCCGCCGTCGCGTGCGCGCAGCGTACAGCCAGTGGCAAGCCCACCGCACAGCCCGTCCGGGGCCTCGATCGTGTCGTGAACGGGCGCGAACGCTTTTAGTCGACCCCGCTCGAAACGGATATGATGGAGCTCGACGATCATGCCGAGGAGCTCGCCTCCACCCTCGGCGTTGACAAAGCGGAGGTCAGAGCGGATCTCGAAAAGCTGGTGAACTACAGCGTCCCGATCGACGAGGCCAAAGACAGCCTCCGGCGGAAGTACGGCGACGGCGGCGGGGGCGGCGAGCCGTCGGCGCTCTCGATCGCGGACGTCTCGACCGCCGATTCCGCGGTCGCCGTTCGCGGGGTGGTGCTCACCGTCGGCAAGCGCTCGATCCGGTATCAGGGCGACGACCTCGTGATCCGGGAGGGCGAGATCGCCGACGAGTCCGGAAAAATCTCCTACACCGCGTGGGAGGAGTTCGACCTCTCGTCCGGCGACACGATCGAGATCGTCGGCGCTGGCGTCCGCGAGTGGGAGGGGAGTCCGGAGCTCAACCTCGGCTCCGAGACCACAGTTAAAATCGACGACGAGCCTCTCGACGTGTCGTACGACATCGGTGGCGACACCCACCTCTCCAAACTCGCGCCCGGCGATCGTGGTGTCGCCCTCGAAGTCGCGGTCGCGGAGGTCGAACGGAAGACCATCGACGGCCGTGACGGGGAGACTGAGATCTTGAGCGGTGTGTTCGCCGACGAGACGGGGCGATTGCCGTTCACCGACTGGGATCCACACGACGAGATCGAGGACGGGGCGTCGGTCGGGATCGAGAACGCTTACGTCCGGGAGTTTCGTGGGGTGCCGTCGGTGAACGTCTCGGAGTTCTCCACAGTAAATGCGCTCGATCGCGCCGTCGAGACTGGCGACGGCGCACCACGGATGTCCGTCCGCGAGGCGGTCGTCACCGAGGGGCTGTTCGACGTCGAAGTCACGGGCAACGTGCTCGCGGTCCGTGACGGATCGGGGCTGATCCAGCGGTGTCCCGAATGTGGCCGTGTCGTCCAGAAAGGTCAATGTCGGTCGCACGGCGACGTCGACGGCGAGGACGACCTCCGGGTGAAGGCGATCGTCGACGACGGCACTGACTCGCTGACCGCAGTACTTGGAACCGACCTCACCGCCGCGGTGTACGGCGGCGGGATCGAGGCGGCGCGCGAGGCCGCCCGTGACGCGATGGATCAGGAGGTGGTTGCCGACGACATCCGCGAGACGGTCGTGGGTCGGGAGTTTCGCGTTCGGGGCACGCTGTCGGTCGACGACTACGGCGCGAACCTCGAAGCGACCGAGTTCGAAGCGTGCGACGACGATCCTGCCGACCGGGCCCACGAGCTGCTCGATTCGGCTGACGCGGTGGCGGCCGACGGAGCAGGCGAACGTGGGCGGGTGGACGAATGAGTACCCGTCCGCAGCGCGAGACCGCCTACCGGGTGTTCGCCGCGGAGTTCGACGACACCACCCACTCGTACGCCGAGAGCGACGAGGAGCGCGCGCCGAACTACGTCGTGACGCCGACCGGCGCGCGGGTCAACCGCCTCTTTGCGGTGGGCGTCCTGACCGAGATCGAGTCGGTGAACGAGGAGCAGCTCCGCGCGCGAGTGGTCGATCCCACCGGCGCGTTCGTGGTCTACGCCGGCCAGTACCAGCCCGAGGCGCTTTCGTTCCTCGAACGTATCGATCCCCCCGCGTTCGTCGCGGTCACCGGGAAGGCCCGGACCTTCCAGCCCGAGGACTCCGATCGGGTGTTCACCTCGATCCGTCCCGAGTCGCTCGCCGCGGTCGACGCCGCGACGCGTGATCGCTGGACGGTCGCCACCGCCGAACGGACCGTCGAGCGGGTGGCGACGATGCGCGGCGCGTTCGACCGCGACGAGCGGGATGACGCGCTCAGTGAGGCGCTCGAAGCGGATGACGTCGAGGCTGGCCTCGCGGCCGGTATCCCACGCGCGATCGAACACTACGGGACGACGCCGACGTACCTCGACGCGGTGCGGGGGACGGCGCTCGACGCGGCACGGGTTGTCGCGGGCGAGCGCGAGGAAGTCGAACCGCTCGATGTCGCTCCCGACGAGGGCGACGCGCCCGAACCCGAGGAGACCGATCGTGGCGAACCGGCCGCCGAGACGTCGGACGACGCTGCTGTCGGGGCAGAGTCGACGCCGACGGCGGACGATTCCGCCGAATCCGCGGCCGATTCGGAGACCGACACGAGAAGCGTATCGGATGACGAAGGCGAGTCCACCGCCGAAACCGACGAGCCGGCCACCGTGGAAGCGACGGCCGAGCCAGGCCAGGCGTCGGAGCCCGACCGCGCGGCCGACACGGATCGAGCAACGGGAGAGGACGAGGCCGACGCCGAAGGGTCGCCAATCGAACCATCCATCGAGGACCGCGAACCGACCGGCGAAACGGACGAAACAGAAGCGAGCGCCGAAGACGCCGACAGCGAGGCGGACGAGGAGGCCGCAGCCGACGTCGACCTCGACGATCCCGAGTCGTTCGAACTCGACGACGAGGTGCGAGAGCAGGTCGAGGACGAGTACGGGACCGCTTTCGAGAGCGCCGCGGAGGTCGACGGCCCGGGCGAAGCCGGTATCGAGACGCCCGACGCTCCGGAGGAGAACGACGAAGAGACCGACAGCTCCGACGAGACTGCAACCGCTGACGCGGCTGCGGCCGACGACGCCAAATCGACAGAAACCGTCGATCCCGCCGATAGCGCCGAAGCCGAGGCGTCCGGAGCGACCGATACCGACGAGACCGAGGGAAGCGACGACGCCGACGCCGACGCCGACGGCGACACCGATCCCGAGGAGGCGGTCGTCGCGGCGATGCAGGACCTCGACGGCGGCGACGGCGCGGATCGCGAGGCGGTCGTCGAGCGTGTGGTCGACGAGCACGGCCTTACCCCCGAGGAAGCCGACGACGGCATCCAGGACGCGCTGATGAGCGGTGAGTGTTACGAACCCGACGACGACACACTCAAATCCATCTGATGGCGCGGGCCGAATCGGCACGCGTCGAGCCCGTGCCCGGCGAACCCGCCGCCGTGATCGAGAGCGAGGACGAGCGCGCTCTCTGTGTGGCCGACTACCACGCCGGACTCGAAGCCGGGCTGGGTCGCCAGGGTGTCGAACTCCCGAGCCAGTCACGCGAACGCCGCGAACACCTGCTTTCGCTGTGCGACGAGACGAGCGCGGAGCGGGTCGTCTTCCTCGGCGATCTCGCCCACGCCATCGGCGGCGCACGGGGAGCCGAGCGCGACGAGCTCGAAACGCTGTTCGCCGCACTCGACGGCCGGGCGTCGGTGACGGTCGTGAAAGGCAATCACGACGGCGCAATCGACTCGCTGGCCGACGAGGTGGGAATCGAGATCAACGTGACACCGACCGACGGCACCACGTTCGGTAACGTGGGACTCGCACACGGCCACACGTGGCCGAGCCGGGAGGTACTGGAGTGTGAGGTGGTCTGTGTCGGCCACGAACATCCGACCGTGCGCCTGGAGGACGACGTGGGCGGGAGCCGGGCCGAGCGCGCGTGGCTCCGCGGCCGGCTCGCACCGGAGCCGTTCGTCGACCACCACGGTGAGGGGCTCGCGATCGACGGAGAGTTGGTGGTGTGTCCGGCGTTCAACGACCTCTCGGGCGGGACGTGGGTGAACGTGCGTGGCCAGGAGTTTCTCGCGCCGTTTCTGCCGGACGGGCTCGCGGAAGGCGAGGCGTACCTGCTCGACGGGACCCGACTCGGGAACTACGAACGAGTCTGACCGACGAACCGCCACGTCGTTCCGATCGCCACCGCCACGAACCCGGCGACGGCGAGCACGGCGGCCGCCATCGGCGGTTCACCACTCGGAATGCCACCAGCATTCAGCGCGCGCACACTCAGACTGATCAGCAGGCCGGTACTGCCGATGAGCATCGCCACGCTGTATCGGAACCGACGACGAGCGAGAACGTCCACGAGCGACTGGGCAAACAGGAGGCCGCCGGTGACGAGATAGGCCAGCCAGGAGACGAGCGCGAGGTTCACGTTTGTGTGATGAATGACGGGAACAAAAACATTAGGCCACGAACACCATCGTTTTGTCTCCGCCGGTCGGCAACGAAAACATACTTCCTATATTCAGACGGTCACTTATCGCATACGCAAACCATTCGAGGACACTAAAATTTAAATTCATGATTGGTACTGGTACAAAATAGCTACTTCCGGGCACAGGAATACTTATCGCGTTTCTAAAACGATCTTCTCTAGTCGATGACTGGCTACAAGAATGCATTCGATAAATTCGCTCGTGTTGAGGCTAGGGGATCATCCCCACTATACGAAACGCTCTCACTTGGAGTCGCAGGCGACGAGGAGCTTCTCGTGCTTGCTGGCGAGGTTCCAAACGACCAACCTGCTCCCAATCTCCTTTTTGCTGCAACCCAGTATCTCCTTTTCGAGCGGCCGGCCGAACCGCTTGCAGACCGTTTTCCAAGCATCCAGACCTCTCGAAAACCTCCCGAAGAAAACACGTACGAGACGTTTCGAAACTTTTGTCTCGACCATCGAGACGAACTCGTCTCACTTTTCCACTCGCGTCGTGTTCAAACGAATGTCGTGCAACGGAGCTCGATTCTTCTCCCTGTCTTCGAGTATGTTTCTCGTCAGTGCAATCGAACACAGATCGGACTCGTCGAGATTGGTTCAAGCGCTGGCCTGAATCTGCTATGGGACAGATACGGTTATCGCTACGGAGGACACGCACAGTGTGGAGACCGCCAGAATCCAGTACAACTGTCGTGTGATGTCCGTGGTGGTAACAGCCTGCCGCTCCCTGACAAACTGCCACCGGTAGGGAAACGACTTGGAATCGACCTCAATACGCTTGACGTTCGAGATGAAGACGATGTACGCTGGCTTCGTGCCCTCATCTGGCCTGAACACGAAGAGCGACGGGACATGATCGAAGGAGCAGTTTCCGTAGCTCGTGAATCACCGCCGGAGCTTGTGGAAGGAAATGCATTGACTGAGCTGCGAAACATCTGCAACAAAGTCCCAAAGGACGAACAACTATGTCTTTTCAACACCCACGTTCTCTACCAATTCACCTCTCAACAACAAGAAACGTTCGCGGAACTCGTCGACGGGATCGGACGGGATCGAGATCTGTTCTGGGCGAACTGTGAGTGGCATGGCGATGAACCCGAAGTACGCTTTGTCGAGTATACTAATGGGGCGAAATCTACTGGTGTTCTGGCGCTTTACGATGCACATGGACGGTGGATAGAGTGGTGTCACTGATTACTAAACATCTTGAAGTTGGCCGGAGAAATCCACCATGGATGATCTGCTGAGATCTGTCTGATGGGACTCGATTCCAGACGAAACCGAACTATTTGTGTCTCAATCACGGGTCGTGTTCGGTAACCCGACAGAACTTATGACACAGAACTCACCGCACCACAAGACGTGATCAAGCGGCTCCGCGGCCTGGGAACTGTCGCGTTCCGGACCGACGGGAGTTCGATGCTGAGCTTCTCCGGAATCCCGAACTACGAGGCGGTCGCCGACGCGGTGCGGGAGCGACAACGCGCGTTCGAAAGCTGACTGCCGGTTCCGGCGAAACGTCGGTGAGACGGAGTTCTTAATCGGCTCGCGCCCCTTCCCTATTCAATGGCAGACAGCGAGGCCGCCGGCCCTGCGGCGGCCTTCACGCATCTCGGGAGTGCGGTCAGGACGGCGCTCTCCGAGCGCGGGTTCGAGACACCCACCGAGCCACAGCGCAAGGCGATCCCGCCGCTCGCCGCCGGCCGGGACGGCCTCGTGATCGCGCCGACGGGAACCGGCAAAACCGAGACCGCGATGTTGCCGGTGTTCGACGCGGTCGCCGGGACGGAGCGGTTCGGTATCTCGGTGCTCTACATCACGCCACTCAGGGCGCTCAACCGCGACATGCGCGACCGACTCGACTGGTGGGGCGACCAGCTCGATCTCGACATCGACGTTCGCCACGGCGACACCACCCAGTACCAGCGACAAAAGCAGGCCAACGATCCGCCCGACGTGCTCGTGACGACGCCCGAGACCCTCCAGGCGATGTTGACTGGCGAGAAACTCCGGAAAGCCCTGTCTGACGTCTCACATATCGTGATCGACGAGGTCCACGAACTCGCGGCATCGAAGCGCGGCGCACAGCTCACGATCGGGCTCGAACGCCTCCGCGAGCTCGCGAACGCGTTCCAGCGGATCGGGCTCTCGGCGACCGTCGGCGACCCCGGCGAAGTAGGCAAATTCCTCACCGGTGATCGGGGCTGCGAGCTGATCGAGGTCGACGTCGGCAGCCGACTCGACGTCCGGGTGCGCGAGCCCCACGTCACCGACGAGGACGAGCGACTCGCGGGCGAACTCGCCACCGAACCCCCGCTTGCGAGCCACGTCCGTGCGATCCGCGATCTCGTCGCCGACAACGAGTCGACGCTGATCTTCGTCAACACCCGCCAGACCGCCGAAGCGCTCGGCTCGCGGTGCAACGCGCTCGATTTACCTATTGGGGTGCATCACGGCTCGCTCTCGAAGGAGGCCCGCATCGAAGTCGAGGACGCGTTCAAAGCCGGCGAGCTCGACGGACTCCTCTGTACGTCCTCGATGGAGCTCGGAATCGACGTGGGGCGAGTCGATCACGTGATCCAGTACCAGAGCCCTCGCGAGGTCGCCCGCCTCCTCCAGCGCGTCGGGCGTGCGGGCCACCGCGCCGATCGCCTTTCGTCGGGGACCGTTCTCACCACGCGGCCGGACGACACCCTCGAAGCGCTCGCGATCTGCCGGCGCGCCCACGAGGGCCTCGTCGAACCCGCGGAAATCCACCACGGCAGTCTCGACACGGTGGCGAACCAGATCGCAGGGCTCGTCATGGACTTCGGTGAGATTGCAGCCGCACGAGCGTACGAGATCGTGACTCGTGCCTATCCGTTTCGCGACCTCTCCCGCGAGCGGTTCAAGGCGGTCGTCCGCGAGCTCTCGGGCAATCGGATCCTCTGGCTCGACGAGGAGGCCGACCGGCTCGAAAAATCGGGCGGCACGTGGCAGTACTTCTACGCGAACCTCTCGATGATCCCGGACGAGGAGACCTACACGGTCGCCGACATGGCCTCGGGACGGACGATCGGGACGCTCGACGAGCGGTTCGTGGTCAACTTCGCGGGGCCAGGCGAGGTGTTCATCCAACGGGGCGAGATGTGGCGGATCGCGGAGGTCGACGACGAGGAGAGCGAGGTGAAGGTGAGCCCGATCGAGGACCCTGCTGGCGAAGTTCCCTCGTGGACCGGCCAGGAGATCCCGGTGCCGCGGCCGGTCGCGGGCGAGGTCGGCGCGATCCAGGGTCGGGCGGGCGAATCGTTCGCCGGCGGTGCGTCGCAGGAGTCGGTGGCGCGCGACCTCGTCGATCGCTACCCAACCGACGAGTACACCGCGAGCGAGGCGCTCGGGCCGATCGAACGCCACGCCGAGACCGACGCGCCGATGCCGACCGACGACCGGATCGTGGTGGAGTACGCAAACCGCGACGCGGTGGTGAACGCCGCGTTCGGCCACACCGTGAACGAGACGTTGGGGCGCGTGCTGTCGGCGCTGCTCGGCCAGCAGACCGGCTCGTCGGTCGGGATGGAGATCGACCCCTACCGGATCGAACTCGACGTTCCTCGCGGCGTGGCGGGTCGGGACATCGTCGAAATCCTCGAAGACACCGACCCCGCACACGTCGAGGGGATCATCGAACTCAGTCTCAAGAACTCCGACGCGCTGAAGTTCAAGCTCGCCCAGGTCGCGGCCACCTTTGGCGCGCTCAAGTCGTGGCAGGGAAACGAGCGCTTCGGCCGGGATCGGCTGCTCGCGGCGCTCGAAGGTACCCCCGTCTACGACGAGGCCGTCCGCGAGGTGTTCCACGAGGATCTGGCTGTCGAGACCGCCGGCGAGATCCTCGCGGCCATCCAGAACGGCGAGATCGCGATCGAAACTCACGGCGGTCGCACGCCCATCGGGATCGACGGGCGGTCGTCCGGAACCGAACTGCTCGCCCCCGAAAACGCCGACGCGAGCGTGATCGAGACGATCCGCGAGCGGATCCGGGAGGACCGGATGCGTCTGCTCTGTCTGCACTGCGAGGAGTGGGAGCGCACCCAGGAGGTGGGCCGAATTCCCGACCAGCCCGAGTGCCCGCTGTGTGGCTCGACTCGGGTCGCGGCGCTCAATCCGTGGGCCGAGGAGGTCGTGGCGGCGGTTCGGGCCGACGAGAAGGACGACGAGCAGGAAAAACAGACCCAGCGCGCCCACCAGGCCGCGACGCTCGTCCAGAGTCACGGCAAGCAGGCCGTGATCGCGCTCGCCGCCCGCGGGGTCGGCCCACACAACGCCGCCCGGATCATCGCGAAGCTCCGCGAGAACGAAGACGATTTCTACCGCGATATTCTGGCCCAGGAACGTCAGTACGCTCGCACCCAGTCGTTCTGGGACTGATGGGGAGGCGGTGTATCCCTGGACGATCCTCCGTGGTCACGTACTGCGACCCCATCCGTTTCGCAACTGTTATTGTTCGATTCGGACATAATCTGGTATGGCCGATCTGCCGCCCCGTCGGTGGCTCGTTCGTGGGCTACTGGGGGTGATCGTGGTCTCGCTGTTGCTGTTCAGCGGTGTGCTGACGCTCTCGTACGAGGAGCCGACGCTCGAAACCAGCGTCACCGAGTCCGCGCCCGAGGGCGATACGGTGGTCGCCAGTCAGGGCTGGAACGCACGCAACGTCTCGCTGCCCGGCCGTCCGGCCCGGCTCGTCTCGGTCAATCAGTCGGGTGCCGTCGAGTGGACACACGGCGGACCGAACGGGACCGACAACTGGTTTTACGACGTCGACCCGCTGCCGAACGGCAATCTGCTGGTCGTGAACCCGGTCCAGGACAACACCGTGGTTTACGAGTTCGATCCCGACACGCAGAAACGGGTCTGGACCGAGCGGTTCGATCTCGTCGACATCCACGACGTCGATCTCATCAACGACGACGAGCTCCTCGTCGCGGGCATCAACTACGACGAGGACCGCCCGAGCCGGGATCGGGTGTTCGTCTACAACCGCACCACCAACGACGTGACGTGGAAGTGGCTGTTCAAGAACCACTACCCCGCCGACGCGGACAAGGGGGTCCGAACCGAGGACTGGACCCACGTCAACGACGTCGATGCGGTCCGCAATGGCGAGTTCCTCGTCTCGGTCCGCAACATGGATCAGGTGATTTCGATCAACCGCTCGACGAAGGACATCGAGCTGCGTCTCGGTCGGGACGACGATCACGAAACGCTGTACGAACAGCACAACCCGACGTATTTCGAGAGCGAGAACGGGACGCCCACGATCCTGGTGGCGGATTCGGAGAACGATCGAATCGTGGAGTACGCCCGCGTCGGCGGACCACCGGGCGAGGGTGAGTGGAAACGCACCTGGACCCTGACTGGCGATCTGAACTGGCCGCGCGACGCCGATCGCCTCCCGAACGGCAACACCCTCGTGGTGGACTCGATGAACCACCGGGTGATCGAGGTCACACCGGCCGGTGAGGTGGTTTGGGAGATGGACGCTCCGTGGGCCACCTACGACGCCGAGCGGGTGGCCCACGGCGACGAGCCAGGCGGACCGACCATCACCGATCAGAACGCTTCGGGGAACGTCACGCTCTACGGCGGGAGCGAGACGGGTGTCTCTGGTGCACCGACGATTCCGAGCGCCGTCAAGGGTGTGGTTGCGAAAACACCGCTGCCGGCCGGAGCGACGGCTCTCGCCGAGAGCTGGCGGCGGGTCTCGCCGTGGTTCAAGCCGACGTGGATGCCGATCTGGGCGTTTTCGATCGTGGTGGTCTCGCTGAGCGTGCTGTTGGTCTGGGGCGTCGGCGAGGGAGTTTATCAGCGCCGGCGCATCCAGCAGCGACTCGCGGGGTCGCTCGGGAGTATCCGCCACCGACTGGAACGCGGTCGGTAACGCTGGGCTGACGCGATACCGACCGTCGACGACAGCATTTCGTCGCCGCCGATCGACTGCCCGAGAAAGTTTTTACCTTCCCTGCCAGTAGTCCGCGTATGAGCAAGCCGGACATCCAGGAGTGTGTCGAGTGCGTCGCACCGGCCGACGCGTTCGCGCTCATCGGGAACGAGACCCGGCTGAGCATCCTCGAAGCGCTCTGGCGCACAGACGAGGAACCCGTGCGGTTCTCGACGCTCAACGATGCGGTCGGCATGCGTGACAGCGCGCAGTTCAACTACCACCTCGGGAAGCTCACCGACCAGTACGTCCGGAAGACCGACGACGGCTACGAGCTCCGGAACGCCGGCGCGAAGGTCGTCCGAGCGGTGATCGCGGGGTCGTTCAACGAACACCCGCACCTCGATTCGTTCGCGATCGACGACGGCTGCACCCGGTGTGGCGAGGCGCTCGTCGCGAGCTACGCCGACGAGATGCTGGCGCTCGACTGTCCCGACTGCGGCCGGGCCCACGGCGAGTACTCCTTCCCGCCCGGCGGGCTCCACGACCGCACGAACGAGGAGGTGCTCGACGCGTTCGACCAGCGGGTGCGCCATCTCCACTGCCTCGCGAAAGACGGCGTCTGTCCCGAGTGCAGCGGCCGAATGGAGACCACGATCTCGAAGGAGGGCGAGTGCTGTCTCGGCGTCGGGCTCCGGGCGGATCACGTCTGCGAGCACTGCGATCACAGCCTCTGCTCGGCGATCGGGCTGAGTCTGCTCGATCGTTCGCCCGTCGTGGCCTTCTACCGCGACCACGGGATCGATCTCGGGGCGCAGCCGTACTGGCAGCTCGGCTGGTGTGTGAGCGACGATTATACTACTGTTCGGTCGGACGAGCCGTGGGAGCTCGAAATCGACATCGTGCTCGACGACGAACGGCTCCGAGCGACCCTCGACGGCGATTTGGCGCTCGTCGATAGCCAGCGCATCGACGCCTAACTCTCACGGCGATTCTCTCGCGGTGTGTTCGGCCCCGGTAGCTACTGAACTCGATTTCAGTAGCCATTGTTACAGAAATGATTTTCAGATTATATTTATTGGAATCGGGGCCGTGTCTCTACCTGTATGAGGCGACGAACCACTCGGCACGGGCGGACTGGGGAACCGCGGCTGGACAGGCAGATCGGATGGGGCGAGCTGGTGGTCGTGAGCGGGATGGCGCTGTGCATCCCGCTGGTGCTGTGGACGATCACCAACCCGCTGCTCGCAGCGGGCGTCGGCGCACTCGCGGTCGGCGCGTACGTGCTGGCGCGAATCGGCGCACGACTCGTCCGGGAATCGGTCGGCAGCAAGACCGACGAAACGAGCGAAGCGGGCGGCACGAGCGGCCAGACAGCCGACTGAATCGGCGAGCCGGCCTCACTCGAAGGTCGGCTCGACGGACTCGCGTGCGGTTTCGAAGTGCTCTTCGGTGATACTGATCTCGTCGGCGTGAGTTTCGGCCTCCTCCGGGTCGTACGCGCCCGCGATCTCGCGGATCGCGCGCATCGAGGCCGCCCGGCAGAGCGCCTCGATGTCTGCCCCTGAGTATCCCGCGGTGTCGGCAGCCAACCGATCGAGATCGATGTCGTCAGCAACCGGCTTCTCGCGGGTGTGGACGTCGAGGATCGCGCGCCTCGCGGCCTCGTCGGGCGCGGGGACTTCGACGTGGGATTCGATCCGGCCCGGACGCAACAAGGCGGGATCGATCGCGTCCCGGCGGTTGGTGGCGGCGAGCACCATCAAATTGGGGTTCTCTGCGAGCCCGTCGATCTCGGTGAGGAGCTGGGAGACCACGCGCTCGGTGACCTCGTGTTTCTCGCCGCGCCCGCCGGCGATCGCGTCGATCTCGTCGAAGAAGACGATCGCGGGCGCGGCCTGGCGCGCCCGATCGAACACCTCACGGACCGCTTTTTCCGATTCGCCGACGTAGCGATCGAGGATCTCGGGCCCCGCGACCGAGATGAAGTTGACGTCGCTCTCGCCGGCGAGCGCGCGGGCGAGCATCGTCTTCCCGGTTCCGGGCGGGCCGTGGAGCAGCACGCCGGCTGGCGGATCGGTCGCGGCCGCTTCGAACAGGGCACCGTATGAGAGCGGCCACTCGACCGCCTCCGTGAGCGTCTGTTTCGCGGCGTCGAGCCCGCCCACGTCGTCGAACCCCACATCGGGCGTCTCGGCGACGTACTCGCGCATCGCCGAGGGGTCGACGGCCGCCATCGCGCGCTCGAAGTCCGCGCGGGTGACGTCGAGTGCGTCGCGTTCGTCGCGGCCCCGGAGCGCCGCCATCGCGGCTTCGACCGCGAGCGATTCGAGGTCAGCACCCACGAACCCGTGAGTGCGGCCAGCGAGCCGATCGAGCGAGACGTCGTCGGCGAGCGGCATCGAACGGGTGTGGACGTCGAGGATTTCGCGCCGTCCCGCCTCGCCCGGCACGCCGATCTCGATTTCCCTATCGAACCGGCCACCCCGCCGGAGTGCGGGATCGATCGCGTCCACTCGGTTGGTCGCGCCGATCACGACCACCCGGCCGCGGTCCTCCAGCCCGTCCATCAGCGTCAGTAGCTGGGCCACGACGCGGGTCTCCATGTCGGCGTCGTCGCCGCGCGCGCCCCCGATCGAGTCGATCTCGTCGATGAAGACGACGGCGGGCTCGTTCGCGGCCGCGGCGTCGAACGCCTCGCGGAGCTTTTCTTCGGACTCGCCCTTGTACTTCGAGACGATTTCTGGTCCCGAGATGGTCGAGAAGTGGGCGTCGACCTCGCCGGCCACCGCCCGCGCGATCAGCGTTTTCCCCGTTCCGGGCGGCCCGTAGAGCAGCACGCCGGAGGGGGGATCGATCCCCAGCTCCTGGAACAGCTCGGGTTCGGAGAGGGGAAGCTCGATCATTTCTCGCACTTGATCGAGTTCGTCGTCGAGCCCGCCGATGTCCTCGTAGGCCACGCGGGGTGTGCCGTCGCCGCCGGTCGCGTCGGTCGCGGGAGCCGATTCCACTCCGCTGGCGGTCCCTGTTTGTGCGGGTTCGCTCGACGCCGCGCTCCCGGCGCGGGTCGTGACTCGTGTCTCCCGAGTCACGCGAACGGTACCCTCTGGGCGGGTCGCGGCGATCGAGAAGGCCGTCGGGCCGAGACGTTCGATCCGGAACTGCTCGCCCGCCTTGATCGGTCGGTCGAGCAGTGCGCGTTTGAGCAGCGCCGCGAGATCGTCGGCTGCGGCGTCGACTGAGCCCGGAACGTCGATCGTGATTCGGTCGGCGTCGGCGACCGAAACGGGGCGGACCCGTACTGTGTCGCCGACGTTCACGCCGGCGTTGGTCCGGGTGTCGGCGTCGACCCGGACCGCGTCGCCAGCGAGATCGCCCCCGGCGGGCCAGACCTTCGCCACGGTGGCGTGTTCGCCGACGATCACGACGGTGTCGCCGCTGAGGACGCCCAGCGAGCGCCGCGCGGATTCGGGGAGCCGCGCCACCCCCCGCCCCGCGTCGCGTTTCTGTGCGCCAGACACCGTGAGTTCGACGCCGTCGTCGTCCGCACCGGACATACTCCGGCTTGTGGGCCGACCGTCTTCAGCGTTCGCAGTCGGAGTAACGTATTTCATTGTCGGCGATCGAAACCCGGACATGGTGGTCGAAACCGAGCGCGACGGCACGACGTGGTACGAGTGCGAGGAGTGCGGGCTCATGTTCGACGACACCGACGACGCGACACAGCACGAGGCGAACTGCGACGCCGAAGACCCGAACTACATCCAGTAACGACGGGGATTCTCGGACCCCTACTGCTCGGCCGGCAGCGTCGTCGGGGCTGTATCGACACGAGTCATCGGACCATCACCATCAACCGGCGGAATATTTAATCGGAATCGTCGCGTAGTCGGAAGTATGGCGGAGAAAAACATCGACGAGGACGAACTCGACCGTGCCGAAGCCGCCGACCGCCTCCGCGAGATCGCGGACGATCTCGAATCTGGCGAGGATTTCGACGTCGATATCCGCAACAAGACGATCTCGCTTCGTCCGCCTTCGGTCATCGGCTTCGAGGTCGGGGCGCGAGAGAGCTCCTCGATCCTCCGTGGCCGGCGTGAGTCGGTGACGATCACGATGGACTGGAGGCCGGACTGATGGCGATTCTCGACAGCGTCGTCATCTTCCTCGTCAGTCTGATCCTCGGGACGGTCGGGATCTACGCCGGGGTTCGACTCGTTGCCGACCGCGACGTCGGATACACCAACGCCGCCATCACGGCCCTGATCGGTGCGCTGGTGTGGGGATTGGTGAGTTTCTTCATCGGCTGGGTCCCGCTTCTCGGACCGCTGCTGATGCTCGTCATCTGGATCGGCGTCATCAACTGGCGCTATCCAGGTGGCTGGGTCGCCGCGGCCGGGATCGGTCTCGTCGCCTGGGTCGTGGTCTTCATCGTGGCGTACGTGCTCGCGACGGTCGGGTTCATCACGCCGGACGCGCTCGGCGTCCCCGGAATCTGAACCGTCCGGTGCTTCGGTTTTCGTGGCCGGCACTCAGTCCTCGGCGACGATCTCGAACGCGCGCTCGCCCATGTCGTCCTCCTCGAAGACGAACACTCGACCACGGGCGGACTGGGGATCGGCGTCGACGATCGTCCGATAGCCCGTCTCGCGGACGCTCACGCCGGGGAACAGCGTGGTCTCCTCGTCCTGATCCAGCAGGACGCGTCCCACGCCGGTGTCCGCGATGATCGAGTCGGCGGTCGTGCGGTCGTTGACGTAGACCAGCACGCCCTCGGTTTCGGTGGGGTCGGTCACGAGGACGTGGACCTCCTTGCCCGGTGCGGTCGTGAGCTCGCCGGTGACCGTCTCTGGAACGCCGCCGTAGAACACTTCGCGGCCGTCGGTGTACTCCACCACGATCCCCGCATCGGTGAGGTCCACTGGAAGGGTGTCCGGCGAGAACTCGCTGCGCTGGCTCATGCGAGCGATAGCGCCGCCACCAGCAAAAGCGACGTGCTCGAACGCCGACCGGCAGCGGTAAGTGCGACTGTCCGAGAGCCTCCCCATGAACGGACGTGCGAGCGCACCGGCAGCGGGCACGATCATCAACGCGCTCGCCACCGGCCGCGGCGCAGCGTTCGCCATCGACCGCGAGACGACCGCGACGGTCGAACTCCACGACGAGGGGGACGTCACCGGTGAGATCGACGGCGCACCCGACGCCGACACCCGACTGATCGAGCGGTGCGTCGAACTCGTCGTCGCGGAGTACGGCGACGGTGAGGGAGCACAGGTGAAAACCGAGAGCGAGGTTCCGATGGCCGCCGGGCTGAAGAGTTCGAGTGCCGCCGCGAACGCCACCGTTCTCGCGACGCTCGATGCGCTCGGGGTGCCGGTCGACGACGGCGAAGGACGCA
The DNA here is from genome assembly GCF_028617175.1 of Halococcus sp. PRR34. NCBI lineage: Archaea > Methanobacteriati > Methanobacteriota > Halobacteria > Halobacteriales > Halococcaceae > Halococcus > Halococcus sp. PRR34. The sequence goes on from NZ_JAQJDA010000013.1 coordinate 38,136, forward strand.
CATCGGAGAGCAGCGCGGCCGCGGTGTCACGCGAGGCGGCCGCCAGGCTCGGCGTGCGCGCCGCCCGCGAGGCTGGCGTTACCGTGACGGGCGCGTTCGACGACGCCAGCGCCTCGATGCTCGGTGGCGTCACCGTCACCGACAACACGGGCGACGAACTCCTCGCGCGCGAGACGGTCGAGTGGGCGGTCGCGGTCTGGACGCCCGACGAGCGTGCGTTCAGCGCCGATGCCGATGTCGCGCGGTGCGAGCGGGTCGTGCCCGTCGTGGAGGTGACGACCGACCTCGCGCTCGCCGGCGAGTACGAGCGCGCGATGACCGTGAATGGGCTGGCGTTCTGTGCGGCGCTCGACTTCCCGACTGAACCCGCGATCGCGGCGCTCGCCCACGTCGAGGGGGTCTCGCTGTCGGGCACCGGGCCGAGCTACGTCGCGGTCGGCGAGCGATCCGAAGTCGAGAAGGTACAAGAGGCGTGGGACGAGTACGAGGGACATACATGGCTGACGACGACCCGGACCGACGGTGCATGGACGGGATGAGCCTCGACGAGCTGCGAGCGGAGATCGAATCCATCGACCAGGAGCTGGTCGAACTCATCGCGCGGCGCACGTACGTCGCCGAGACGGTCGCCGACGTCAAGCGCGAGCGTGACCTTCCGACGACCGACGAGCGCCAGGAGGAGCGAGTGATGGAGCGCGCCGGTGAGAACGCAAAGCGCTTCGGCGTCGACGACAACCTCGTGAAGGCGACCTTTCGACTACTGATCGAACTCAACAAGGTCGAACAGCGCGAGCAGCGCTGAGAACGGCTGCCCCGGACGAGAGAATCTGACTCACCCCTCGTCTTCCGGTTCCTATGGCATTCTCTCGACGTCGATGTTCTCGTAATCGGTTTCTGACGAAAGTACGTCCAGCGAACGTGTTTCCGCCGTCGCTGCGTGGAACGCGTCGAACGGCGTCATGCCCTCGTCGTAGTAGTTGACGGCTTTCAGAACGACTTGTTTCTCTTCTTCGTCACGTACGGGAACGAGTTCGAGGAGGTTCGCCACGAGCGGAACGAAATCGAACTCGTAACGCTCGCGCGCGAGGACGAGTTCGAGATACGAGAACGCCGAGGTTTCGACCTCGTGCTCATCAAGCGCCTCTTCGGCCGAACCCTGCAACCAATCGCTGTCCTTCGCGAGTGCGAGCAGGAAGTCGGTTTCGACGTACACCGTCATCCGTCGTCGTCTCTCCGCCGAGCGTCGGCCTTCGCCGCCGCTTCGATATCCGCTTCGATGGTTTCGATGGCTGCGTCGTCGAGGTCACCTGCTGCCCGACGGACGGCCGCAAGCGGGTCGTCCGCGACTGGAACGAGTTCGATGCGGTCCTCGTACGTGACGAGATGGTACTGCTCGCCGTACTGCTCCCGCACCTCTTTCGGGATGTACAGCCGTCCCTGTGCGTCCGTCTCCGTTGACATGGACGAAGCTACGGTGGTGTCCTGAATGAATCTTCCCACTGATTTGTTGATGAGTTTCGGTTGCCGGCTTCAGGGTCGTCGGACGACGGCGTTCGATCGGTAGAACGAATCGAACAGCGGGACGGTAGGAGTGCCACAGCCGTCACGTCCCGTTCCGCTTCGAGAGGCTCACTCGCCGTCGCGGTACGCCGCACAGACGGTATCGAGCGTGTCGTGGTGTTCGGTGGTGTGGGGCGCGGTCAGCGGCGAGACGCTCACCCGGCCCTCGACCACCGCGCGCCGATCGGTCCCTTCCGGGTCGAGAACGTTCCCCTCGTCCATGCGCTGCCAGATGTGGTCGCTGAGGGTGATGGTCGAACCGTCGCGGACGGCGTCCATCTCGTAGACCGTCGAGGGATGGGTGGTCTCCATCGCGGCGCGTTCGCCGGTCGAGCGTGCGGGGATCGGTGCGTTCACGTTGAGGTAGTCGGCGTGGTCGAACACGCCGTTGCCGGTGGCGTTGTCGACGAGGTGGGTCGTCGCGCGGACCGCTTCGTCGTACTCGGACTCGCGGGCGGCGTACTCCCGGAAGTCGATGTCGCCGCCGGGGATGTAGAGCGAGACCGCGATCGCGGGCACGTCGAAAAAGGTGGCCTCGACTGCGGCGCTGACAGTACCAGAACGGCCGAGGACGTACTCGCCGAGGTTCGCGCCCTGGTTGCAGCCAGAGACCACGAGATCGACATCGGGACAGAGCGAGCCGACCCCCACCACCACGCAGTCGGCGGGCGTCCCGGCGACCGCGTAGCCCAGCTCGTGTTCCTCGACGGTGACGCGGTTCGAGAGCGTGCGCCCGACCGCACTCTGATCGTCGGCGGGCGCGACGACCGTGACCTCGCCGATGTCGTCGAGTGCGTCGTAGAGCACCCGGAGACCCGTGCTCTCGATCCCGTCGTCGTTGGTCAGGAGGACGTGCATGCGCTGCATCCGGACGGGGGTCGCAAAAGCGCACCGCTGAACCATCGCCCACGGCTACACTATCGAACGACCGCCCACGGCCCGCGAGTCGCTCACAGCCCGCGGATCGCGTCGACGATCCGGTCGCGGTGGGCCGACTCGTCGACGTCGAGTGCGATCTGCGCGGTCGGGAGATCGTCGGTCGCCCCCTCGATGTCGGGGGCGATCGCCCCGCGGAAGGGGCCGTCGCCGGCCCCGACCGCGACGGGAACCTCCCGGTAGTCGAGCACGTCGTCGAGGATGTCGACGATCACGGTCGCGTCGTGGATCGCCTGATCGCCGGCGAGCGCGCCGTCCCGGATCGCCTCGACCTCGCTGTATCCGAGCCACGCCGCGAGCGTGCGCTGGGGTTCGTCTTCCTCCGCGAGTTCCTCGATCGTCCTCGCCGGGACCGTCGCTGCCTCCGTGACATCGAGGCCGACCACCTTGGGCGTCGCGCCGCGGAACACCCGAGAGACGGCCTCGGGATCGACATAAAAGTTGAACTCTGCCGCCGGGGTGACGTTGCCGGGACACAGCGCCGCGCCGCCCATCAGGTAGATGTCGTCGACGGTCGCGGGGAGGTCCTCGTCGATGGCAAGCGCGGTTGCGAGGTTGGTCTGGGGACCGATCGCGACGATCGTGAGGTCGTCGCCGTATTCACCTACTCGATCGCGGATGAACTCGACGCCGTGCTGGCTGACGGGCTCGCCCGTCGGTTCGGGCGGGTCGCCCCTGATCCCGCCTGGGCCGTGGATCTCCTCGGCGGTTTCGAGGTCACGACACAGCGGGCCTTCACACCCCCGCGCCACGGGCACGTCGGTTCGATCGAGGTGTTCGAGGATCGAGAGAGCGTTGTGGGTGGTGTTTTCGACGGCGGTGTTGCCGGCGACGGTGCTCACGCCGACGACCTCGATCTCGTCGCTCGCGAGCGCGATCGAGAGCGCGACGGCGTCGTCACAGCCGGGATCGGTGTCGAAGAGGACTTTCTGGGTCATGTCCCGCCCTCGTGGGCGATCGATATATACTGTGGGACGAGGGCTCTGTTTCAGGCCGACCATTCGACGAGCCTCTCTGGATTTCAGCGCACTCGCCGACCACACATCACACGGGAATCCGGTCGACGACCGTCTCGGCGTCGACCACGAGGTTGTAGGCGTCCTCGTCGTCGTTCCAGAGCAGGAGACCGTTCTCGAACCGGAGGAGTGAGCCGTACTCCGCCGCGAGCAGGTCACGATTGAGTGCCGACTCGCGAACACAGACCGCGTAGTGATCGGTTCGCTCGCTGCCGTCGCTGATCTTGAACAGCGGGTTGTCGCCCGCCGCGAGCGAGTGGCTGAGCTTCGCGGCCACGAGATCCACCCGTTCAGAGACGTGGCGTTCGGCGTCCGCCATCTTCGCCGTGCGGCCGGCGTCGGGCGTGAACTCGATCCGTCGCCGGCCGTCGGTGCGGAGGATCGAGTGAGAGTACTGAACGTCGACGTTCACGAACTCGCCTGGTTCAGCGTCGGGACCGCTCGCTGCATCGTCTAGCCGGCGTTGAAACGGCGGCACGGCGAGATCGGGTTTCACATCGAACGACCAACCGCGATCGGTGGGCGCGTGGCCCGGCCACAACCGCACCGTCGGCGCGTAGATCGACGCTGGCCCCTCGTCGGCCACGCTTCGCTCGATCTCCCGAAGACCGATCGACGTCTCGCGGTCGGCGGGGGCGAGCGCGACCACCGAGCCGTCGGCCGCGAGCGAATCGAGCGCGCGCTCGACGATTCCGATTGGTTCGTCGAGCTCGCTCAGGACGTTCGCCGCCAGCACGAGATCGTACTCGTCCTCGAACGTGAACTCCTCTATCGGAGTGCGGTGGATCGTTGGACGGAAGTTTTTCCCTGTGCCGTCGAGCAGCGCGTCGAGCACGTCGGCCGCGGGGCTCGGCTCGACCGCGTGATACTCCACGAGGGCGTCGTCGGGAAGGAGGTCGGCGAGGCCGATGGCCGGGCCACCGACACCAGCGCCGATGTCGAGAACCCGCAACCGGCGAGGAAGCAGTCCGTCGGCGGCGAGGTCGGCGAGCACGTACTGGATCGCGGCGTAGTAATCCGGGAGGTGGTAGATCGCGTACGCGAGCGCCGTCTCGGCGTCGTACTCTACCTGTGCGCCCGCGAAGTACGATTCCTTGAACGTCCGGATGCGCTCACGGAGGCCGTTGCCCGATTCGCCGTCGGGCCATCCAGGACCGCACCGTTCGACCAGCAGGTCTTCGAGCCGTCTGGCGTGGGACTCGGGAAACCGCTCGACACCGTCGAAGTCGAGGGCGATCGGTTCCTCGGAGACGGGGACGAAGATCCCGTCAGCCCGCTCGACGAGTCCGAGATCGACCGCCGACTCCTGGAGGACGGTCCGAACGGCGGCGGGGTGGGGCTGGCCGTCGACGTACTCGTGGATCTCTTCGGGGTCGATCGGGCGGATCTCGCGGAGATACTTCGCGTTCGCGCGGACCGCCTCGCGCTGCTCGTCGTTCATCGCTTGCCCTCACGGCCGCCGGCCGGATCGTCGCTCGGTTCGTCGTCCGATCCCCCAGCGTGGGCGTCGCGTGCCTCTCGATAGAGCCGTTCGAACTCCTCGTCGTCGGCGTTGGCGATTCGCGCTGCGGCGTCGGCGACCGCCTCCGCGCCGTCGAACGCGGTCTGGATCTCGCTGTAGACGTCTGGCGATCCCGAGAGGATCTGGTCGGCGAGCGTATCGAGCGGACCGGAGATCGGGGTGTGAAACTCCTCACGAACGTCCTCGGCGGCGAGTGCGTAGGCGAGCACCGCGGCGTGGGTGCGGGCTTGAACTGTGGCCATCGCCTCGTCGTGCTCGTCGGGCGTGGTCTCGAAGAGATCGTTCTCGGCCGCGAGCGCCGCGCGGATCTCGTCGGTCACCGGACCGGGTGCGTCCGCGACCACGGCGACGGTACCGGGCGAGTTCTCGGGTGCGAACAGCGGGTGGAAGCTCACCCGCTCACGGTCGGGGGCGTGCTCGGCCATCGCCGTCACGGGGTCAGTCATCACTCCAGTGATGTCGAAGATCGCGCGGTCGGCCTGCGTGGCGTGCGCGGCGATGCGTTCCTCGACCGCCGAGATCGGGACCGCCAGACAGACCGCATCGAAGTGCTCGTCGCTGTCGAGTGGTATCGTCCGTCCGTCGATCGCGTCGGCAGCGGCCGTCGCGGCGTCGGGATCGGCGTCGGCGAAGGCGAGTTCCGTGTCGGCCGTCCGTTTCGCGGCGACGGTTCCGGCGAACCACCGGCCCATCGTGCCAGCGCCGACGACGAGTAACTTCATTGGCCGTCGTTTCCCGGCGGGCGGCAAAAGCCTGTCCGACCGCTATTCGAGTCGCTCGCGCAGCATCGATTCGACGGCGTCGGGATCTCGAAGGGTCGCGATCGAACACCGGAACGGTATCGGCCACGGAAGGCGGCGATGAATCGTCAGCGCGTGGTCGGATCGTGCGATCGAGTGGAGCCGTTCGAGCGGGACAAAGGCTTCACCCAGCGCTCCCGAGCGGCGTACCACGAGGCCGGATTCGAAAAGCGCGTACTGTCGCTCGCGGCCCGTGACGAGTGCGTAAGCGACAAACACGCCGCCGAACGAGGCGAGGAACGTCGTTTCCGTCTCGAATTCGAGGGCGGTCACGAAGCTACCGACGATGACCACCACGGCGCCGACGAGCCACGCCGCCCGGACCCCCCATTTGTAGCGGGCGTCGGGTTCGGCGTTCCACTCGACGAGGACCCGCACGTGCGCCACGTAGCAGCGCATCGCCACGACACCCACGACCAGTCCGGCAACTGCGGGCGGAAGCAGGTAGCGGAGCCACCCGAGGGTGGCTGAAAAGGAGATGACGCCGAACGAAGCTCCGACCATGACGGCCAGCAGGGGAGCCGTCGGAGCAAACCCGAGCACGGAATGGAGGCGGCGTTCGACCGGCCACACGTCGGGATCCGTCCGCGACGCTGCGACGCCGGAAACGACGAGCAGGGCGGCGATAGCAGCCACGAACGGCAGCCGGGTGAAGAGACCCCGCCCGGTCGCCGCGGTGGCGGTGACGAGCACGACTGCCCCTGCGTAGACACCGAGCGCGAGATCGAACGCGTCGATCGGCGGGCGGCGCATGTCCTCCCCAAAAGTCACCTGGTTGAAAATGTTGGTGATCGAATCTGATTCGTTACTCGACCCGGAGCGTCTTCGGGTAGTCGGTGAGGTTCTCGTACCCGTCCTCGGTGACGACCACGAAGTCCTCGATCCGCACGCCGCCGACGGCGGGATCGTAGAGGCCAGGCTCGATCGTGACGACGTTGCCGGCTTCGAGTTCCTCGCCTTCGAAGCTCAGGCTCGGCATCTCGTGGACCGCGAGCCCGACGCCGTGGCCCGTGCCGTGGATGAATCCCGTCTCGGTCTCGGGGTCTGCTCTGAGAGTCGGCTCGCCCGAATCCTCGTAGACGTCACAGACCGCGTCGTGGATCTCGGCTCCCGTCGCGCCCGGTTCGACGGCGTCGAGCGCCGCGTCGAATGCATCCTCGGTGAGGTCGTACCACTCTTCGATCGCGTCGCTCGGCTCGCCCTTCACGAACGTTCGGGTCATGTCGGCGTGGTAGCCGGTCTCGTTGTCCCGGGGGAAGATATCGACGATGACCGCCTCGTCCGGCGCGATCGGGCCGCTGCCGCGATCGTGGGGATCGGCGGCGTCCGCACCGCTCGCGACGATGGTCTCCGAGAGCGCACAGCCCTCGCGGATGAGCGTGGTCTCGATTGCGGTCTTGACGCGCTCGGCGGTGAGTGTCTCGCCGTCGTGGACGAGTCGATCGCCATCGATCGTGGCTTCGCGCAGGAGTTCCTCGGCGGCGGCCATCGCGCGCTCGTTGGCGCGCTGGGCACCACGGACGTGGTCGATCTCCTCGTCGGTCTTCACGGCTCGAATGTCGGTGAGAACGCCCGCACCGTCGTCCTCGCTTTGCACCGCGACGTCGCGCTCGCGGAGGTCGTCGGCGACCCCGACCGGGAAGCGCGGCGGGACGAGGACGGACGAGACGTCGTGATCGTTGAGAAAAGCCGCGAGCACTTCGCCGGCGGCCTCACGGCTGCCAGCGCCATCGGTGTAATCGCTGTGGCGCGCGACGGTCTCGGCCCGGCTCGCGGTCGTCGCGCGGCCGTATTCGAGCGCCGAGACCAGGAGGTGCGTGTCGCCGTCGTAGAGCGTCACGAAGGGGTCTGGCGCGTCGAATCCCGAGAGGTAGCGCTGGTCCGGCACGTCGGAGTCGGCGTCGAGGAGGTAGCCGTCGACGCCGGCCGCGTCGAGCGCTTCGTCGAGCGCGGAGAGGTCTGGGTCCATGCACGAACCCTCGTCAGGCGCGAACAAAACGGTAGTGCTTCGGCGACCCTCGGCCTGAGATTGTGACGATCGTCAATACTTTTTCGTCTGGAACATGGTTTGTTGTGGTGACGCACGGCTGCGCGCCGCTACGTCGGCGCGCAACTCCCGTGCGAGGGATGACTGAGCGACGGGCGAAGCCCGAGCGAAGGAATCGGCCGGGGAGGCGTGTGGCCTACGGTTCTCGTTTGCGTCGGGCTTCCAATAGGGCAGGAGAGATTACTAGATCGGCTGGTTGGTCAATCGCTACTGTTGCTGATTTGCGAACTCAACGTAGCCGCTGCGGGTTTCTTCGCGTAACAGCTTAGCCATCTCCACAGGGTCTCTTCCGTCAGTCATCTCGATTTCTTTCTCCACTACCCACCCTGCGTCGCTATACAGCGCGACCTGTACGACGTTATCCTCAGTTCCGAACACGAGTGTTACCGTTGCTGTTTCAGACATGTCCTCATGGGTCAACTCGTCTTCAAATTAGATTGGTTCGAAGTAAACGAACCCACCGTCCCACTCGTCCTGCGTTTCACTCCATTCATCTAGTTCCACATTTTCAACCGGGCGTTCGGGGAGTGATTTTATCACTCGATGATCGGTGAAACAGACCTCGCATTCCTGATCGAGATAATCTAGGGGGTTGTGGTTCTCAATCCGTCGCTTCATGCTTTCTGCGTAAGCACGAAACGAACCGGATTCGAGAGTCTGTTCAGGGTTCTCCAGCATTCGCTCCGCTATTTTTTCTTGACTCTGCTCGGACGCTGTACGCTCTAACACGAGTGTGCCACGTTGAACGAGGAAATTCTCGATGTCGCGTGGGATTCGTTGGGGTGTTCGGATTCGTCCTGATTCCTCTATTTTCGTGTTATTGAATCCGTCGGCGTGAGGGGGTTGAATACACGTCATAAACACTATCTTGGGCAGTTTGATGTAATAGTATGTTCCCGCGCCGCAGACGACTGTGGCGTCTATCGCACGATCCCGATAGAATTCCCATCGGTCAGTGAGTTCGGACGAATCTGCTTTCAACTTTAGATCGTTAAATAAAATCATGTGATGCGTGAATGGGTCTTTGTGAACCGGTTCGTCGTTCAGGATGATGTCGTGCCAGATGTCTCGCGCATCCTTGACGGCTTCTCGTTGATGTCTTGGCAGATTTTTCCACTCTGAAAGATCCGAGTGGATGAGTCGCCAGTTTACGGAAATATGGAATCGGTGGAGCCAGTCGTCGTGACTGAACGAGGTTGAGTCTCCTCGTTGATATGGGTGGTATATGTATCCTGCAACGGGACTCTCGAACTTGTTGAGGTGCTCTTCGCAGTCTGGGCACAGCAACTTCTCGTTGTAGTCTTGTATTCGTTCGTCAGGGTTTTCATATCCCCGAAGGAATGGTGATGCCGAACTGTTTTTGAGTTGTTTGAAGACAAATCTGGGGATGATGTGACTGTCTCTGAGTTCCGCTTCGTCACCACAGAGTGCGCATTCGGAGGGCATCGAATCGTGTCGATGTTAGTAGTTTCAAGACTTATAACAAGAGGGTTAATTCGAGATATCGTTGATGTCTGTCTGATCAACAATATCGACGGAGGAAGCTCTGTCTTACTGTCGCATAAACTCAAATGGAAATTCTGCTGAGTATACGTTCTGTATCTTGCACGCCGTTTCTGACGGCCGCTGGAGAGAGCACACAAATCGGAATACGAATTCTGTTGCCAATCCCTATACCATCCCCGTCCGTGCGGGCGATCATGGACGCCGAAATCCGCGAATCCGCGGTCGGGGGACGGGTCGACGCGCCGCCGTCGAAGAGCTACACCCACCGGGCGATCCTCGCGGCGGGCTACGCCGACGGGGAGACCCTGGTCGAACGCCCGCTCGTGAGCGCCGACACCCGGGCGACGATGCGCGCCGTCGAGGCCTACGGCGGAGACGTCACCGAAACCGACGACGGACTCTCGATCCAGGGGTTCGGCGGGCGACCCGAAACGCCCGCGGACGTGATCGACTGCGCCAACAGCGGCACGACGATCCGACTCGTGACCGCGGCGGCGGCGCTCGGCGACGGTCTCACCGTGCTCACCGGCGACGAATCGCTGCGCTCGCGCCCGCACGGTCCGCTCCTCTCGGCGATCGAGGATCTCGGGGGCCGCGCCGAGAGCACGCGCGCGAACGGCCAGGCACCGCTCGTCGTCGGCGGGCCGATCGAGGGCGGGACGGTCGCGATGCCTGGCGACGTCTCCTCGCAGTTCGTGACCGCGCTCCTGCTGGCCGGCGCACGTACTGAGAAGGGAATCGAGATCGACCTCGAAACCGAACTCAAGTCCGCGCCCTACGTCGAGATCACCCGCGAGGTGCTCGCCGACTTCGGGATCGACACCCGATCGTCGGACGCGGGCTTCGCGGTCGCTGGCGGCCAAGCCTACGCGGCGGCGGACGGCCGGTATCGCGTGCCTGGCGACTTCTCCTCCATGTCCTATCTGCTCGCGGCGGGTGCGCTCGCGGCCGACGAGGAACTCGAAGTCCACGGTGCGTCCCCGAGCGCCCAGGGCGACGCCGCCATCGTCGAAATCCTCGATCGGATGGGCGCTGCTGTGGAGTGGGATCGCGAGGCGGGCGTCATCACGGTCGGCCGATCCGAACTCGCGGGCGTCGAGGTCGACGTGGGCGACACCCCCGACCTCCTGCCGACGCTCGCGGTGCTCGGGGCCGCGGCCGACGGCGAAACCAGGATCGTGAACGCCGAGCACGTCCGATACAAGGAGACCGATCGAGTGAGTGCGATGGCCGAGGAGTTGGAAAAGATGGGCGCACGGGTCGAAGAGACACCCGGTTCGCTCACCGTCCACGGTGGCGACACCGATCTCCGTGGGACGCGCGTCGACGGCCGTGGCGACCACCGGATCGTGATGGCGCTCGCGGTCGCCGGGCTGATTGCGGACGGCGAGACGACGATCGCGGGCGCGGAGCACGTCGACGTTTCCTTCCCCGACTTCTTCAGGGAGTTGGCGGGGCTGGGAGCGGATGTGCAGACCACAGAGTGAGCAGCGAAGGCGGACGGCAGCGATATCTGTCCGATCGGTGTCTTCTTTGTCCACCGAGGTGATTTCGACTCGTGCTCCGAACCGATCTCGCCGCCACCCTCCGCGAGGACGAACTCGCGCCAGGCCTCGTTCGTCCCGCGTGGGAGGACTACTGCTTCGGCAACGTCGCCGACACCGTGCTGTCGCTGTTCGGCGACGACGCGAGGCGGCCGCTCCCTGAGGACGTGTTCGACGGTGTCGATACTGAGGGAGTGGAGCACGTCGTCGTTGCGCTGGTCGACGGGTTCGGCTGGAACCATTTCCGGCGCGCTCAGCCCGATCATCCGTTCCTCGACACGCTCGCCGAGCGGGCGACGGTGACGCCGCTGACGAGCATCTACCCCTCGGAGACGGCGGCGGCGATCACCGCGCACAACACCACGACCCAGCCCTGCGAGCACGGCGTGCTCGGCTGGTGGGCGTATCTCGATGAACTCGGGACGACGGTCCAGACGCTCCCGTTCGCCGACGCGGGCGACGACCCGATCGCGCAGACCCACGACACCGACGCCTCGGTGCTGGTCGACGAGCGACCGGTGTACGACCGACTGTCCGGCGATTCGGTGATCGTCGCCCCGACGGGCCAGGCGGATTCGTCGTACTCTCGCCAGGCGACCCGCGGCGCGCGCCACCGCGACTACCACAACGTCGCCCAGGGTGCCTACCGCGTTCGCGAGGAACTCGAAGCCGCGACCGACCCGACGTACTGCTATCTCTACGTGCCGAGCGTCGACTCGCTGGCCCACCACGCCGGCGTCGCTCACCCCGAAACTGACGCCCAGCTCGGCTCCGTCCTCGACGCACTGGAACGGGAGGTGGTCGAACTGCTTGCTCCTACGGTGGCCGAACGGACGTTGCTCGTCGTGACCGCCGATCACGGCGAGGTCGACGCGACGCCCGAGACGACCGTCGATCTTCGAGACGTCGCCCTCGACGAGCATCTTCGCCGGGACGCGAACGGCGATCCGTTGCGGCCGCTCGGTGGACCCCGCAACCTCCAGTTCCACGCCCGCGAGGGCCACCGCGACGCGCTCGTCGAGGCGATCGAAGCGGGTCTCGATCCGCTGGACCCGGTGGTGATGACCCGCGAGGAGCTGCTCGACGCGGACCTGTTCGGCGACCGTGAGCCGAGCGACCGGTTCGAGCAGCGGTGTCCGGACGTGCTCGCGGTTCCGCGCGACGGGTTCGCCGACGTGACCGACGAGGGGCTGTCCTACGTCGGAATGCACGGCGGGATGCACCCCGACGAGATGCTCGTGCCGTTCGCAGCCGCTACGGTCGATTTGTTGCAGGACTGATGGTGGCGCGCGGGAGCGCGTCGGAGACGCGCGACTCGTGCGAGGGATGAGTGAGCGAGGGCGAAGCCCGAGCGAAGGAATCGGTTGGGGAGGCGTGTGGGCGGTGCGGTCCTTGGTAAACTCGAAGGGTAAAACGAATCGAGTGAAGGCTCCGGCGGTCGCGGCGCGGTGCGGTAACTCCAGCGACTGCGTTCCGCGAACGAGCGCGCAGCGCGAGTGAGCGGGTGTTTTTAGTCCAGGTTTTTGGAAGGGGTTCGAGGGAGCGGAGCGACCGAGGACCCCTTGTAAAAAAGTGGGATTGCAACCTTCAAATCCCTGCGCGCCAACTCCGATCCATGAACGGCAACGAGTTCGGGCGGCTCTTCCGCGTCACCACGTTCGGCGAGAGTCACGGCGAGGCGATGGGAGTCACGGTGTCGGGCTGTCCGGCAGGGTTGGAACTCGACGAGGAAGACATTCAACGCGAACTCGATCGGCGGAAACCAGGCCAGTCACAGATCACGACCAGCCGAGGCGAGCCCGACGCTGTCTCCATCAAATCCGGTCTCCAGGACGGCTACACCACCGGAACACCCATCGGCATGGTGATCCAGAACAAGGACGCTCGCTCGGGGAAGTACGAGCCGTTCATCACCGCCCCCCGACCGAGTCACGGCGACTTCACTTACTCGGCGAAGTTCGGCACCCGCAACTGGGGCGGCGGCGGGCGCTCCTCCGCCCGCGAGACCGCGAACTGGGTCGCCGCCGGCGCAATCGCGAAGCAGATCCTCGCAAGCGAAGGGGTCGAGATCAGAGCGCACGTCAACCAGATCGGCGATATCCAGAGTCCTGAGGTGAGCTTCGAGGCGATGGGCGAACACACGGAGGAAAACGAGGTCCGGTGTGCGCACCCCGAGACCGCCGAGCGGATGCGCGAGCGGATCGCCGAGTATCAGGAGGAAGGCGACTCGATCGGCGGCTCGATCGCCTTCGAGATCCGCGGCACGCCCCGGGGCCTCGGCGCACCACGGTTCGACTCCGTGCCGGCGCGACTCGGCCAGGCAATGTTGAGCGTGCCCGCCGCCACGAGCTTCGAGTTCGGGTTGGGGAAAGAAGCCCGTCAGTATCGGGGAAGCGAGCGCAACGAGGACTGGACCACCGACGAGAACGGTGATCCCATTCCGGTCGGCAACGACCACGGTGGTCTCCAAGGAGGAATCACGACCGGCCAGCCGATCACCGGGGAGGTGACCCTCCACGCCCCGACGTCGATCCCGAAAGAGCAGACCACCGTCGACTGGGAGACCGGCGAGGAGAAGACCGCTCAGGTCATCGGCCGGCACGATCCCGTCCTCCCGCCGCGGGGCGTCCCCGTGGTCGAGGCGATGTGCGCGCTCACGATGGTGGACTTCATGCTCCTGGGGGGACGGATCAACCCCGATCGACTCGACGGGAAGGCCGGCGAGTACGACACCGACTACCACCCAAGCAGCCCGGAGAACGACCCCGCCGATGCGCCGACGAGCGCCGAGTCGACCGAGGACTGAGATCGGTATCGACCGCCGGCCGGGTTCGGTATCGACTGCCGACGACATTCTCCGGAGAACGGTTCGTTCTGGTCACAGTCGCCAAAACTGTCGGCCGTCAGCGGCGTCGATCGCGCTGCGATCGTGGGTTAACATGTTAATGCGCATCTTTAACACGCTATCCGTTGACGAACGGCCGTGTCACGTAATACAGTCATGACGGCGGTCGGCGTCCTCGCGCTCGGGGCGCTGGTGGCCACGATCCTGGGGTCGTTCCGTGCCCTCTCGTACATCGCCGCGCTCCTCATCGTCGGTGTCGTCGCGAGTTCGTCGATCGAACGCGGATCTCGCGAACTCGATCTCGCCCCGTACAGGGGGCTGATAGCACTGCTTGCGACGACGCTCCTCGCCGGCGTGACGGCGATCTGGCTGCTCTGGTCGCCTGGCCAGACCGAGTACACCTACGTGTTCGGGATCCCGCAGGCGACGCTCGCGTATCTCGTACTGATCTGGCTCGTCCCGCTCGCCGGGGCGATCCTCTACTCGCTACGATTTCCCGCGATCGGCGGCGACGAGATCGTCGACGGGATCATGGAGCGGGCGCGGTCGGCCCAGGAGGGACGGCGGCTCCCGTTGGTGCCCGACCGGACCGCTCGGGAGGGTGACGACTAATGCTGCCCCTCCAGGCAGAAATCCCGGTCGCCGACGATCCGTTCGTGTTGCTGTTCGGCTCGGTGTATCTCCTGATGGTGCTCGCCATCGGGGCGTGGGGGTATCTCCAAACCGAATCGACGAAGGATTTCCTCATCACCGGGAAGTCGATCGGGACGTGGGTGCTCGCGCTGACGGCCTTTTCGGTCATCCAGTCGGGCTTCGGGTTCGTCGGCGGGCCGGAGCTGATCTACGCCTACGGGACCACCTCCTTCTGGATCTTCCTGACCGCTCCACTCGGATTCCTCGTCACGTGGGTCGTCCTCGCGAAGCGGATGCGGATCCTTGCGGACGTCAGAGACGTGCTCACGCTCGCCGACGGGATGTACGTCCGCTACGAGAGCGCGTGGGTCCGGGGACTGACCGCGATCGCGGTCGTCGTCGGCGTGATCGCGTATCTCGCTACCAATCTCGCCGCGCTCCAGTACGTGATGCGCGCCATCTTCGGGATCCCCGTCATCTACGGGCTGTTCGGCGGCGCACTCATCCTCCTGCTGTACAGCGCGCTCGGCGGGATGATCGCGGGCGTCTGGACCGACTTCGTCCAGGCGATCACGATGATCGTTGGCGCGGTCATCGTCTTTTTCTTCGCGATCTCCTTCGGCGGCGGGATCGGGAACATCTCGCGGAACCTCGCGACCGCCGATCCGTCGTTGATCTCGCCCTTTGGCTCCCTCGGCGTCGACGCGGCGCTCGCAGCGCCGATCTTCGGTGCGTTCGGCTGGTGGATCATGTTCTCGATCGGGGCGGCCGGCCAGCCCCACCTCATCACGAAGTTCTACATGAGTCGGAACCTCAAGATACTCCGATGGGGTGCGCCGATCGCCGCCATCTCGTATGCGATTTCGAGCCTGCTTGCGCTCTCCACAGGACTATCGCTGCGCGCGATGGTCGAGGCGGGCGAGACCTCCGCCCCCGCGAGCGCCTCGATCGCTGGCCCGGTGTTCGTCCTCGAACACACACCCGGTGTCGTCGCCGGCCTGATCCTCGCCGCGCTGCTCGCCGCGATTATGTCGACTAGCGACTCGTTCCTCAACATCGGCGCGGCGGCGATCTCCCGAGACATCCCGCGCGCGCTGGGCCGCACCATCGACGACGACCGGACCGAGCTCCGAGTCACCCAGGGCGCGCTCGCCGGGCTCACCGTGATGGCCACGCTCGTGGTCTTCTTCTCCGACGAACTCGTCGGCATCCTTGGCACCATCGGCTGGGGCTTCTTCGCCGCCGCCATCTTCCCGATCGCGGCGCTCGGGATGAACTGGAAGGGCGCGACGAAGCAGGGAGCCATCGCCGCGGCCGTCGTCGGGATGGCGATCAACATCGTGTTCAGTGCGGTGCCGCGGATCGGCCAGGCCGCGGGAGCCGAGGCGTTCGGGGGCGCGATCACCGACTTTTACGACGGGCTGTTCACCGGTCTGCCGGTCGGCGCGGCCGCGCTGCTCGCGGCCATCGTCGCGTTCGTCGGCGTCTCGCTCGCCACCCAGTCCGACTCGTCCGTTCCGGAGGACGTCGCCGCCATCATGGAGCGATGAGCCAGCGCGAGATGCAGCCATCGACAGGCATCGAGGGACGGTTCACCGAGTGGTTCCGGAACCGGCCGACCTCGCTGGAGTTCTGGGAGGTGCTGATCGGCGAGGATCGACTCGCCTGCTGTTTCGCCGGCGAGTCGTTCAGTTCCCATCTCCTCCGGGCCGACATGGGCGAGTCGACCCGTCGCGCACTCGACGACTGCTCGACGATCGAGGCGGCCGTCGGGCTCGACGAACGGAACTTCGTCGTCCCGCTGTCGTCGGTGACGGTACTCCGACTCCGCAAGGGCACTCGGACCAGACGGGCACGGCTGACGCTCGCGTGGGACGACGCTGAGGGCGAAACGTCGTGGACGCTCTCGAACACGAACCGTGGCGACGAACAGGCCGATCTCGTCGAGATCCTCGCCGAGCGCGACGCGCTGGCCGAGGCCGAAGTCGAGATCGAATCACCACGGCTCGCCTTTCTCTGAGGCGAACCGTTTTCTGGACCCCAACTGACGTTACCAACGACCAATGACCTGGACACTCACCCTCGACGACGACAGCTACGAGACGGCGCGCGAGCGGTTCGCGTGGGGACTGCCCGACGACTACAACCTCGCATACGATCTCGTCGGGAAGCACGACCCCGATCGGCCGGCACTCTATCAAGCCTATCCCGACGGCCGCCGCGAGACGTACACGTTCGGCGACCTCGACGCGCTCTCGGATCGCCTCGCGAACGGGCTCGCCGAGCGCGGGATCGAACGTGGCGATCGCGTGGCGGTCGTTCTCCCCCAGCGCCCCGCAAACGTCCTGACCCACCTCGCGTGCTGGAAGCTCGGCGCGATCTCGCTCCCGCTGTCGGTCCTCTTTGGTACTGATGCGCTGCGCTATCGCCTCGACGACAGCGGTGCGCGGGTCGTCGTCACCGACCCTGACGTGACGGAGACCGCGCTCGACGTGGCCCCCGACTGCGATGCGCTGGAACACGTCGTCGAGGCCACGCCCGGTGACGTTGCGGACGCCGGAACGCCGACCGAGGGTGCGATCGCGTTCGCCGATTTCCTCGCTGACGAGGGGTTCGAGACCGCCGAAACGGACGCCGATACGCCCGCGGTCATCCTCTATACCAGCGGCTCGACCGGCCCACCCAAAGGAGTGCTCCACGGTCACGGCGTCTGGGTCGGGCACTGTCCGGCCTTTGCGATGTACTTCGAGCACGATCTCGATGGTGTCTACTGGACGCCCGCCGACTGGGCGTGGATCGGTGCGCTCGGCGACCTCGTGTTCCCCGCATGGCACTACGGCCAGCCTGTCGTCGGCTACCCGATGGAAGGGTTCGACGCCGAGACCGCGTTCTCGCTGCTGGCGGAGTTCGACGTGACCGGGGCGTTCGTGCCGCCGACGGCGATCCGGATGCTGATGGGGATCGACCATCCGGCCGAGCGGTACGATCTCTCGCTCGAAGCGATCTGCTCGGGCGGCGAGCCGCTCACACCCGAGATCCTCGATTGGGCCGACGAGACACTCGCTGGCGTGGTCGTCAACGAACTCTACGGCCAGACCGAGGCGAACCTGCTCGTGACCAACAGTCAAGAGTGGTTTCCAGCCCAGCCAGGCAGCATGGGCAAACCGGTGCCGGGTCACGACGTGGCGATCGTCGATCCCGAAACCGGCCAGCAGCATCCACGCGGCGAGACCGGCGAGATCGCCGTCCGGCGTGGCGACGACCCGGTGATCTTTCAGGAATACTGGAACGAACCCGAGAAGACTGCGGCCGCCGCCGTCGAAAACTGGCATCTGACCGGCGACCTCGGAACACGCGACGAGGACGGGTATCTCTGGTTCAAGTCCCGCGACGACGACCTCATCATCACGAGCGGCTACCGCGTCGGGCCGGGCGAGGTCGAGGCGGCGATCCTCGACCACGCCTCCGTCGAGCAGGTCGGCGTCATCGGCGTCCCCGACGAGACCCGCGGCGAGATCATCAAGGCGTTCGTCCAGCCCGTTGCGGGTGTGTCGGGTTCCGACGGGCTGCGTGAAGAAATCCAACAACACGTCCGTGATCGTCTCGCGAAGTACGAGTACCCGCGGGCGATCGCGTTCGTCGAGGATCTTCCCCAGACGACGACCGGCAAGATACAGCGCCGAAAACTTCGCGAGCAGGAATCCAGGGACGGGGACGCGACGACGAAAACCGACTGAGGCGAACCGGCGGAGTTGGCGAAAGCAGGCGTTCGGTTCGCCCGTCGCCGCCTCACTCCGTGATCGTGAGCACGCCGTTGTTGGCGGCGACCTCGCTCGCCTCGGCGGGGAGTTCGAACTCGAACTGCTCGTCGCCGGCGATCACGATCGCCGTGTCGTCGAGGATGTCGACCGCGAGATCGCCGCGAGCGGTCCCGAAATCCACGGCGACGAGGCTGCCGTCGTCGTAGTCGTGTTCAGTGACCACGGTACCCCGATCGTCGGCAGTCCGCAGTTCTTGGGGTGTCCTCACAGGTGTGTGTTGGTTCTCGGTACGGGTAAGCACTCTGCTCGCGGATGCCGGGCGGTCCGGATCGGCCGTTCTCCGCGTCGAGTCACCAGTACGGGTTCGCGAGCCACCGCCGCGAACGGCTGCCGACTGCGCTCGCGGCCACGACGTACAGGGCGGCGAGCGCCACGACGATCACGGTCGTAAGCTGGAGCGCCGAGAGCGCGAGCGTTACGAGCGCACCGATCCCCGCAAGAAGCGTCGCGGCAACCACGACGGCGGCGGCGAGTTGTGAAGCGTGCATCGGAGATGCTGTTGGGGGTCGATCAGGCGACCGGTTCGTGTTCGCGTTCTGGCTCGCAGGCGTGTTCGATCGACTCGACCAGCGCCGCCAGTTCGTCGACGGACTGGCCGTGGGCGATGTCGCCCGAACGGTCGTTCCAGTCGACCACGCTGGCCGAATCGAGCTTCGGGAGGTGGTTCTGAAGCAGGGAGACGTAGACGGTCTTTCGCTGTTCGGCCGAGACCGCCGTGGGCGCGATGTCGTTTTCTTCGCCGGCGATCGTTCGTGCGAGATCGCCCATCTGGACGCTCTCGTCGCGATCGAGCGCCGAGATGTGGCGGATGACCGCGCGTCGGCGGGCGTTGCTGATCAGCTCGCAGACGGTCTCGGTCGAGAGCGGGATCGACCCGGTCGGCCGATCGGTCTCGTCGGCGGCGCTGAGTCCCGAGAGGAGCCACTGTGGGACGCCCCACGACGAACCGGCCGCGTTGTCGGAGACCATTGTTCTCACGCGTTCGGACACGGCCATCGTTGATAAGATTCGCGGTCCGCCGAAACCGCCACCAGTCGCACCGATAGCGACTGCAGCCACAGTTCGGCCCCACCGCGCCCGAGCCGCGTCGTTGAAGGGACCACGACGCCGATACCGACCATGCCCACCACCGCCGTGCTCTGTGATCCGCCGCACGAAGGACTCGTCCTCACCGAACTGGCGGCGACGACACCGCTCTCGAAAGCCGAGACCGCCGATCTCTACGCCGCAATGTATGCCGACACCCTTCGGGCGGTCGAAGCCAGCGCGAGCGAACTGCTCGTCAACTACCGATCCGACGAAGATTTGCCAGGGGAGCCTGACGGCGAGGACGCTGACGACGCCGAGAGTGCGGTGCGCAACCTCGCGGACGTGGCGCTCGACGATCCAGGGGCAGCGCGCTACGAGGTCCAGATCGGCTCGACGTTCGCGGCCCGGATGGGTAACACTGTGAGCCATCTGCTCGACACCGAGGACGCGGGCTCGGTGGCGGTGATCGAACCCACCGTCCCCTTCCTGACGCGCAGCGCCCTCGACGGGATGGCGATGAAACTTCGCCGGAGCGACGTCGTGCTCGGGCCGGCGTCGGCAGGTCGGGTTCACTACGCCGGCTTCGCGTCGCCCATCGATTTCGAGGACGCCGACGCACCGCCCGCGATCGAGACACTGACCGATCGTGCGCACGACGCCGGCCACGAGGTCGACTTCGGCCCAATGGCCCCTCTCATCGAGACCCGCGAAGACATGATCGGCGCGCTCTCGCTGATCCGGGCGCGCCGGCGTGCCGGCCGCGAAGTGCCGGCGCGAACCGCCGCGTGTCTCGACGATCTCGGTCTGGAAGTCGTCGAAAACGAGGGCGACCTCGCGCTTTCGAAACCGGACACCGACAGCGATTAGGTGCGTGGGTCGATAGACCCGATCGCGGTGGGGTGGCAGAGTGGACTATCGCGCCTGTCTTGAAAACAGGTGGCCTATGGCCTCATGGGTTCGAATCCCATCCCCACCGATGGCTTGCGAACATCCTGTGAGCGCCTCGTGCGCGAGCAAACCACGTGAGCAAGCAATCGAGACGTTGGGATTCGAAGTAGACCAGTCGCAGCCCGCACAGCGAACGAAGTGAGCGAGCAGGAACGTCTGGCCGTCGTTCGAATCCCATCCCCACCGCGTTTCTCGTGACCACGCACGACGAGCAGCAACCCTTTTGCGCCGACCGATCCATCGACCGGTATGGCTGACTGGCCGCACGATCCCGACGGCGAGGAGGGCAGCGAGGGAATGCGCAAGTACGGACAGGCGATCGTGGCGAAGAAAGTCGACGACGAAGAGGACTTCCCGCTCGACGTCGCCGCGTTCGTCGATGCACACGGCGACGATCCGATCCGGCTCAACCACGAACGGGTCGTGAGCCTCCGCGAGGTCTTCGACGGCGTCGAGGACGAGGAGATCGACGACATTCAGACGATGCACCGGCGGGTCGGCAAGGCGATGCGCGCGAACGGGTTGTGGGAGTACACGCCCGGCTCCGACGCGGCAAGTCGCGGCGGAGCCTAACGACGGACGGGTTTTCCGTCCCTGAGTCACGGGCGGGCCGCACCGTTCGATCGATCGTGTTTGCGGCGAGACGGAAGTGCCTAAACCCCATCGATCGGAGGGGTGGACATGGCTGGCGGCACCGATTCCAGGTCGCGCCCGGGACTGTTCTCGTTCCGTGAGATCCTCGTCGCGGGCTGGGTGACGGTCACGTCACTGATCTTTTTCAACGTCTTCGTCCGGTTTTTCTACCGCACGATCCTCGACAACGACGTCGGGGTGCCGATCCACTGGCCGATCAGCAAGTTCGCGGTTCGGCTCGGTCGTCTCGATATCTCGCGTGTCGGGGTGCTGGTCGTACTCGCAGTCGTCGTTTTCGCGGTGGCGACCGCGTATCTCCTCTGGTTCGATCGCACCAGCCTCTGGCCGGTCGTCGTCGCCGGGGCGGTGTTGCTCGTACTCACCACGCTCACGCAGGGCCATCAGGCCGGACTCATCAGACCCATTGCCAACGGCGGGTCGTACTACCGCGCGGCGGTCACGGTCACCGATCCGGTCGCGTTCGTCACGACGTTCGAGGCGAACCAGTTGGGGCTCCCGCTCCACGCGCGGACTCATCCGCCGGGGGCCGTACTCTCGTTTTGGGTGCTCGATACGCTTCTCCCGTCGACCCGCGCCGTCTCGCTCACCGTTGGGATCGGTTCGCTCGCGCTCTCGGCACTTCTCCTCCATCGACTGCTCGTGACGTACTACCCCCGCGACGTCGCCCAATACACCACGTATCTGTTCGTCCTTCTGCCCGCGGTTCAGATCTACTCCCTCACGACCCTCGATGCGCTCATCACCGTCGCGGCGCTCGGCGCGATCTACTGCTTCACCCGTGAGTCGCCGATCGTGGCGACGTTCGGCACGCTCGTCTGCCTGTTCGTCGCCGCCTCCCAGACGTTCATGACCGTATTTTTGGGGCCTGTACTCGTCGGGCTCGCACTCTTGCGCCGCGACCGCATCGCACCGCTCGTCGTGATCGGCCTCTCGTCGCTCGGAATTTATGTCCTCGTGAACGTCGTCCTCGGCTACGACTACATCGCCTCGTTTCTGACCGCCTCCCATCAGCAGAACCCGAACGGCTTTTTCCCGCTCGCCGAGCCGCTGCGCTATCTCACCACGCGAGTCGAGAACGTCGCCGAGATCGCGCTCTTTTTCACGCCGATGCTCGCGGTGCTCGCGGTTCGCGGGGTGGGTGTGCTGTGGCGGTCCGCACGTGGTCTCAGCAGGCTCGACCGCGAGCCGCTCGTCATCTTCGGGCTCGCGGCCGGATCGCTACTCGGGCTGTTCGCCGTCGGTGTCTATCACACCGGCGAAACCGCTCGCGGCGCGATGTTCATCTATCCGTTTTTGATGATTCCAGTCGCCGCCGCGATCCGAGCTGCCGACCCCACGAGACGGCGTGAGGCGCTGCTCGCGGCCGCAGTGTTCGGACAGGCACTCCTGATGCAGCTCGTCGGGGACTACCTCTGGTGAGGGGTGCGATAGCAAGGTTTGTCGCCGTCACCACGTCGCTCATGCGTCGGGACTCGGCTCGTCGGCGAGATACTTGTGCGCCGAGAACACGATGAACCCGAGGATCGCCGCGTACCAGAGCGTGCCGACCCGGATCACCATCGTCGCGCCCGCCGCGACGGATTGGGAGATCCCGAAGGTGAGCAGGAGACCGGCCATGCTCGCCTCGGCCGCGCCGAGCCCCCCCGGAAGCATGCTGACCGCGCCGATCACGGAGCCGAGCGCGAAGACGAACACTCCCACGAGGAGCGCGGACTCAACGCCGAATCCCGCGAGTACGATCCAGAGCGCGACGCCTTCGAGCCCCCACGCGATGATCCCTAACAGAGTGGCCACCGAAAGCGGCCGGAGTCGGAAGAGCGCGTAGGTGCTCTCGTAGAACCGTTCGAGCGACGCGGCGTAGTCGCCGACGACCGGGAGCGACTCGGCGGCATCGAGCAGTCGGAGGCAGCCCGCGCGCCACTGGAGCAGCCCGATTCCGGCGGCGAAGGCGACTGCGAGCGCCACGAGAACCGTGGGCGAGCGGCCGTAGGCCACGACGCCGACCCCGGCGAGCATGGCGAGCGAGACCAGATCGGTCACGCGCTCGGCCCCGACCACCGAGGTCGTGAGGCTCGCTGGGGTTCCCTCCATGTCGCGCAGCAGCCACGCCTTCCAGACCTCGCCGGCCTTGCCAGGGGTGACGACCATCATCAGCCCGCTGAAAAACACCGTGAGGCTGGTTTTCAGCGGGATGTCGACCCCGAGTTCCCGGAGGTAGAACTCCCACTTCCCGAACCGGAAGGCGTAGCCGACGGTAGTGAGGCCGATCACCGCGGCGAATGCGGGCCACTCGAACCGGGAGAAAGCCTCGACGACCCTCCCGGCGTCGGCGTAGAGGAAGAGCGCGCCGAACACCACGAGCGTGAGCACCGCGGTGGCCTGGACGCCGTGCTCGCTCACCCACCGCCGAAGCCGTCCGGGCTGATCGTCAGCTTCGTCGCTGGGGTCCGCGCCACCCGGCTGATCGGATGAGCCGCCCGTTTCGCGGTACTCCGCCATCACCGCCACCCCGCGGCCGCGCGGCGCGCCTGGTGAAGTTTGGTGGCGACGTGGCCCGAGAGATATCGCCCGCGACCGCGCGGGACGGTCGTGCCGGATCGGATGGCCTCGCGGAGCGATCCCTCACACTCGGTGTACGCGCGGCCGACCTCCATCGGGAAGTGGGCGTCGCTCCCGCCGGTCGTCGCGAGGTCGTGGTGGGCGGCGAACGCGCGCGCTTCGCGGTTGAACGACTCGCGGACGCACCGCGCGTTGACCGCCTCGACGCCGTCGACCGCCGCCGCGAGTTCGGCGAGATCGGTGTCGTAGACCTGGCGGAGCGCGTCGAACGGATGGGAGAGCACCGCGAGTCCGCCCTGGTCGTGGATGTCGTCGATCACCGAAAGCGGGTCGGTTTGCGGGGGCGCGCGCTCGACATCGATCCCGAGGAGATGGCCTTGTGTGGTCGTGACCTCGACGCCCGAGACGACATCGATATCGTCGGGCGCACACGACCCAACGCGCTCGACGTTTTCGAGCGTGTCGTGATCGGTGACGACGATCCCATCGAGGTCCGCTTTCTCGGCAGCGCGGGCGACCGCTGCGGGCGATGTCGCCGAGCACGGCGAGGCGTCGGTGTGGACCTGAAGATCGTACCGCGAGCGCGACCGACTCATCCGACCAGCCCGACGAGCCACGCCCGCGGGCGTCCATAGAGCACGACGACCGCGACGACCCCCCAGAGCGCGAGGTTGAGCAGCGACTGACGGTCGAACAGGAGCGTGCCCGGCGATGCGGCCATCCCGCTCGTGGTGTGAACGAGATGGTGGTATCGAAAGACGCCGAAAAAGGCAAAGGGGAGCGTGAGCATCATCGCGAGCTTCGCCCCCGTGAACGTGTAGATCGAGTACGAAATGAGGAGCGTGGAGATGACCACCACGAGCAGCTGATCGAGCGTCTCGGGGGTGTACTCGTCGAGCGTTGCGCGGGTCTCGGCCGGGTTCGCGCTCGCCGCGAACTCGTGGCGGCGCTTGCCGAGCGCGAGCAGGAGTGCGGCGAGGAACGTACAGACCACGAGCCACGGGCTAAGTGCGACGCCGATCGCCACCACGCCCGCGACCGCCCGCAGCACGAACCCGAAGGCGATCAGGAGGACGTCGACGAGGACGACGTCCTTCAGATACAGTGAGTACGCGGCGTTCTGGACGAGATAGGTCGCCACGATCACCACGAACAACCCTCCAAGGGTGTACGACAGCGCGAACCCGAACAGGAGGAGGCCGACGCCGAACGCGGCCGCGGTTGGCACACTCACCTGGCCGCTGGCGATCGGCCGCTTTCGCTTTTCGGGATGGCGGCGGTCGGCCTCGACGTCGCTGATGTCGTTGAAGATGTACGTCGCGCCGGCGACCGCACAGAACGCCGCGACGCCGATCGCGACCTGCCCCCACGCGACGGGATCGAACAGCCGGCCCGAGAACACGATCGCGATCAGGAGTACCGCCTGCTTGTACCACTGCCACGGGCGGATCTCGCGGGCGAGCCCGGCGGCGGTCCGTGCGAGGCTCGCCTGATGTGTCTGCGCCTCGGCCATTGTCCCTCGTGTGTCGTCGCGAGCCATAAACCTGACCGATCGATACGCACCGTTCCGGATCGTTTCGTCCCTCCGTCGGGCGGTCGAACGGGTGAAATCACCGAACGAGTGCTCGAAGTCGTATCGGTAGATAGTTGAAACCGGGTCGTCAACGCCGACATAATGTCATCTCCCTCCGAAGGCGACGAGCGACTCGCGGAGCCAGGATCGATGCTGGTCACCGGCGGTACCGGCTTCCTGGGACTCCACACCTGCCAGTATTTCAAAGAGCGTGGCTGGGACGTGACCGCGCTCGATCTCAAGCCGTTCAAAGACGAGGACGAGATCGAGGGCGTCGAGTACGTCGAAGGCGATGTCCGCGACGAGGAAAGCGTCCGCGAGGCGATCGCGTCGACCGGCGCGGACGCGGTGGTCCACACCGCCGCCGCGCTCCCGCTGTGGGACGACCAGCGCATCCGCGAGACCACCATCGACGGCACCCGGAACGTGCTCTGGGCCGCGAAGGAGGAGGGCGTCGATCGCGTTGTCTATGTCTCCTCGACGGCGGTCTACGGCACCCACGACTCCCACCCGATCACCGAGGAGTCGCCGCTCGACGGCGTCGGGGCGTACGGCGAGGCGAAGATCGAGGCCGAGAAGATCTGTGAAGACTTCCGCCGGATGGGGATGTGCGTGCCGATCCTCCGCCCGAAGACGTTCATCGGCCCTCAGCGTCTCGGCGTCTTTCAGGTCCTCTTCGACTGGATCGAATCGGGCGCGAACGTCCCGATGGTTGGCTGGGGCAACAACAAGTACCAGCTCATGCACGTCTACGACCTCGTCCGTGCGATGGAGTTCATGATCGCGAAGGACGAAGCGGACGTGAACACCGTCTTCAACGTCGGTGCCGACGAGTTCGGCACGATGAAAGAGGACTTCCAGGCCCCGATCGACTATGCGGGAACCGGCAAACGCACGATCGGGACACCCACGCCCCTCACCGTGTTCGCGCTCCGTGTCCTCGAAAAGCTGAATCTCTCGCCGCTGTATCCGTGGGTGTACGAGACCGCCCACGAGGACTCCTATGTGTCGGTCGAGAAGCTGAAATCGCTCGGCTGGGAGCCCAACTACTCGAACAAGGAGGCGCTCGTCGAGACCTACGAGTGGTACCTCGACAACTACGAGGAGCCCGAACGCGAGGACGACGCCACGGGACTGGATCACCGCGTCGCGTGGGATCAGGGCGCGCTCGCGCTCGTGAAGGGCGTGTTCAAACGGATCTGATAACCGAAAATCCAACAGAGCTATGCATCTCGTTGTCGATTACGGCGGTGTCATCGTCGAGCACGGCGACGAGCGCGAACACGCCCACGTTCTGGGCGTCGACCCCGAAACCGACCCGTATCCCGGATGGCTCGCCTACTTCGCGTTTCGTGACGGCTTCGTCCAGAGCACCCCGGAGTACATCGAACTCCTCTCGACGCTCACCGAGGCGTCCCACGAAGCGTGTCGTGAGTACGTCGAGAAAACGTGGCTCGACCCCGAGTTTCCCGAAGAACACGTTGACGTCCTCCGGGAGCTCGCACGCGATCACACGCTCGTCCTCTTCGGCAACATGGCGCGCCCATGGATCGAGACGGTTCTCTCGGAGCACGACGTGCACGAGTGTTTCGACGATCTCGTGGTCTCTTCGGACCTGCGACGGTCGAAACCCCATCCAAAGGGGTACTTCGAGTGTCTTCCCGAGGGCGACGAACCAGTCGCCTTCGTCAGCGACGAGTACAACGAGGACCTCATGATGGGCGAAACGCTCGGGATGACGTCAGTGTGGGTCGAAAACGACGCGGAGACGCCGTACCGAGAGCCCGACGTTCGGATTTCGACGCTCAGTGACCTTCCGGACGTCCTCTCGACCGACGGACGTCTGCCGTTCCAATGATTCGTCGTTTTGACGTAGTTCTGACTTCGGTGTTGTGGGCGTTTAATCGTCCGTTCTTCCGACACACACAGATACTTCCTATCGTGTGACGTGATGACGCACATGGGCAACCCCAGCGTGAGACGAAGCGCCGGACCCAGGCCGCTCGATGGCTCGTCACGCGGCCAGGCGGTCGGCCGTGGCTGGGGACGCCGATGACCGCGCGCTCGCTGTTTTTCACCGGCCAGACCGAGATCGCGCTCCGCGAGATGCCGATCACGGAACCGGCCGACGGGGAGGTGCGGGTCCGCACGACGGCGTCGGCCATCAGTGCCGGCACGGAACTGCTGGTGTACCGCGGCCAGGTGCCCGAATCGATGGCGGCCGACGAGTCGATCGACGCCCTCGACGGTGACTTCGAGTACCCGCTCCAGTACGGCTACGCGGCCGTCGGCCGCGTGACGGCGGTCGGGAACGACGTCGACGACGCGTGGCTCGATCGCCGGGTGTTCGGGTTCAACCCCCACGAGAGCCACTTCGTCACCACGCCGGCGGCGCTTCGCGAAGTTCCGGAAACGCTCTCCGACGCCGAGGCCGCGCTGCTGGCGAACGCCGAGGCCGCGGTCAACTTCCTTCTCGACGGGCGGCCCGCACTCGGCGAGCGCGTCGCGGTGTTCGGCCAG
This sequence comes from Halococcus sp. PRR34, assembly GCF_028617175.1. Lineage (NCBI taxonomy): Archaea > Methanobacteriati > Methanobacteriota > Halobacteria > Halobacteriales > Halococcaceae > Halococcus > Halococcus sp. PRR34. The sequence continues at coordinate 65,649 of NZ_JAQJDA010000013.1, forward strand.
GGCGTCGTCGGCCTCCTGACGACGGCGTTGCTCGCCGACCTCCCGCTCGAAACGCTGGTCACCGTCGACGGCTACGAGCGCCGACGCGACCTCTCGATCTCGCTCGGAGCTGACGTCGCGATCGATCCGGACGACGACCTCGACGCGCGTCTCGACGGCCACGAGCCGCCCCGTGGCGCGGATCTCGCCTACGAGCTCTCGGGCCAGCCCGACGCGCTCGACGACGCTATCGACGTCGTGGGCACCGCCGGCCAGGTGATCATCGGCTCGTGGTACGGCACGAAACCCATGCACCTCGATCTCGGGGGGACCTTCCACCGGAGTCGCATCCGCCTCCAGAGCAGTCAGGTCAGCACCATCGACCCCGTCGACCGCGGCCGGTGGTCGAAGGAACGCCGCTTAGGCGAGGCCTGCCGGCTCCTCGAACGGATCGACGCTGAACGACTCGTGACCCATCGCGTGCCGATCGAACGGGCCGACGACGCCTATCGCCTTCTCGACGAACGCCCGCGGGAGGCGATTGGGGTTCTCCTCACCTACTAGAAGCCCACTTTTTTTACAAGGAGCCCTCAGTCACGCGCTTCGCGCGCTCCCTCGAACCCCTTCCAAAAACCTGTTTCCGTGAGTAGCGCGGGACCGGAGGTCCCGCGGACCGTTCGCGCGGCGGAGCCGCGCGAAGACGAAGGCGAACGGAGGCTCGGAAGACGAGCGGCACGAGGTGCGAGCGTAGTGAGCACCTCGATGCGAACGGCGAGGAACGAGCCGTGAGCGAAGCGAATCTTCCGGTGGACTAAAAACACCCGCTCGCTCACTTCGTTCGCTCACGGCGAACCGTGCTCGCTTCGCTCGCACGGACGTTCTCTATTCGCACCGCTGAAGCCCTCGGCGCGCTCGCTGTGCTCGCGCGCCTCGCCCTTCATCCGCTGTCAGAGAAACCTCCGACAAGCCTCGTGTTCGTTTCACTCACACGAGACGCCAGGAGAACTCTGTTCTCCTGAGCCTCGACTCGCTGCGTTCTCGTGAGCCGAAGGTGAACGAGGGTTCGGAGTCGTTCGAAAGGCGCTTCGCGCCTTTCGTGATGACGAGGGAGCTTCGCTCCCTCGAACCACGCGCGAAGCGTGCTCCGGCATTCGTCGGGACACCAGGCCCGCGCCACCGTCGTCGCTTGTCTCGGGCTATTTCACTTTCACTCCGGGGATGGCATCGGTTGATACCCGTTGGGGACTGTTCGACAGCCATGTTCGAGAATCTCGCCGCGAGGTGTGAGGCGGCCGAGTGCGACCGCGACCTTCCGGACGAGCCGTCGCTCGTCTTCCGTGATCCGTCGGGAGAGCGCCGCGCTTACGAGTGTCCGTGCGGTGCGGTCACGGTGACGGTCGCGAAGGCACACGCCTAACCGCCGACGGGGCCGACGGAACGCATGAAGGAAGTCGTCCACGCGCGCGGCCACGAACACGTCACCGCACAGCACGCGAGCACGCTCGAACTCACGAGCGACGACTACCTCACGCCCGCCGGCGACTGCATCATCGGGATCGAAGCCGATCGCACGCCCGCCGACTTCGATCAAGAGTTCGTCGCGGCCTGTCGCGACGCCGACGCGACGATCACCGCGACGTTCGAGGCAGGCGATCACACCCAAACGGTCCGCGGGCGAGGCCATCCAGAACTCGAATTCACGAACGACCGGAGCCTGGTCTGTCGGACGAGCGAGTACGTCGACGATCGGACGGTGATGGTGGATGCGGACGCGGCGGCCGCCGATCTCGATCGGAACCTCGTGGCGGCGCTCGCCGATGGTGCGGATCTCCAGGCTACCTTCCGGGTCGAATAGCGTTTTGTGGCCGGCACTCGTCCCATCGTCATGAGCAACGACGCGGAGCCGTCCGAGAACATCAGCGGGGGTCCCGATGGCGGTGGACTCGAAACGGCGTTCGAGGAGCGCGAAGCCGACACACGCACCGAGGCCGTGGTGGACCGGCTCGGCGAACGCTACTGGCAGAAGACCTACGGCGGCCAGGACGCCTTCGAGTGTCTCGTCCGCACGATTCTGAGCCAGAACACGAGCGACAAGGCGAGCCAACCAGCCCACGACGTGCTGATGGATCGGTACTGCGAGGAGGACGGCGATCTCGCCGCCACGCTCGCCGACGCCGACCAACCCACGCTCGCCGAAACCATCGAGTCGGCGGGCCTCTACAACCAGAAATCGGCGACGATGATCGCCATCGCCGAGCGCATCGTCGATGAATACGGTGGGGCGGAGGAGTTCAACGGGTTCGTTGCCGAGGGAGATCCCGAAACCGTGCGCGACGCGCTCCTCGATTTTTCGGGCGTGGGTCCCAAAACTGCCGACTGCGTGCTCCTGTTTTCGGGCGGGCGTGCGGGCGTCTTTCCAGTCGACACCCACGTCCACCGCATTTACCGCCGGCTCGGGATCGCGCCGCCCGAGGCCGACCACGAAGAAGTCAGGGCGGTCGTCGAAGACCAGGTACCGGCCGAGAAATGTGGGTTCGGCCACACCGCCTCGATCCAGTTCGGGCGGGAGTACTGCACCGCGCGCAAACCGGCGTGTCTCGATGATCCCGACGCCTGTCCGATGGCTGATCTCTGCGATCAGGTCGGTGTCTATCCCGAAACGGGCGAGGTGGTCGATCCCGCCGACGCGCCGGCGGAGTAGGGATCACCGGCGAGCGACGGCGACGACCAGCGCGAGCGAAACGAGGACGAACGCGATCAGCGAGAGGTTTGGCACTGTCAGGCCAAGAATTTGGTACTGGACGGTGCCGCAGCTTCCGACCGAGCAGGTCGCGGAGTCGGCCGTGGCCTGGAACCACGAGTGGTAGGCCGCCACGCCAGCCCCGAGAACCGACAGCGGCAGCGCGCTGCGGTAGACGCCGGGGCGGTTTTCGAGCGCGGCCACGCCGAGGATCACAGTCAGGGGGTACATCAGGATGCGTTGGTACCAGCAGAGCTCGCAGGGGATCAGCCCGAGACCGAGGCTGAGATAGAGGCTCCAGATCGTGGCGATCGCCGCGACGAGCGTGGCAACCGCAAGCCAGAGTCGAGAATTGATACGGCGCATTTGCTGACCTCTCGCACAAGTGGAACGTAGTGGTTGCGGTACGAGTCGCCGCCCGTGAGCAGAGGCTACGCTCCCGGCGCGCGCAACTGCGGTGCGGCGCAGCCTGGTGTCCTGACGAGCGAAGTCGTTCGAAACGGCGATAACGAGGCGCTACGCGCCTCGAACCGTTGGCGCGGCGAAGCCGCGCCAAGAAGCCGTTTCGTGATGTCGTCAGATTCCGACGGAATCTGACTGCTTGCAGGAAATCACCGATTTCCTGCAATGACGAAAGACGCGAAGCGTCTTTCGGACCACGAGGCAGGGCTTGGAAGAGTTCCGCTCTTCCAGTGGACATGAAAAGGGCGAGGCGCGCCGTCGTTTCGCTTCGTCTGCTCGCGGGCCTACGGCCCGCTCGCACGGTCCGCGGGACGCGGAGCGTCCCTCGCTACTCGCGCGAGACGCCGAGGGCTTTCACTTGAATCGGAAGGTTTCGAGGTTCTTCGGCGCGAACGTCCGCATGTTGTAGTTGTGATACAGCGCCGAGGAGAGATCCTGGACGCTCGACTCGTCGCCGTGGACGCAGAGCACTTTTTCAGGCCTGGGATTCATCGTCTTCACGAAGTTTTCCAGCCCCTGGCGGTCGGCGTGGCCCGAGAACCCGTCGACGGTCTCGACGTCGAAATCGAGGTTGAGCGTGTCCGAACGGCCGCGGCCGTTGCGCGGGATCTCGTCCCAGCCGTTTTGGATGCGGCGGCCGAGGGTGCCCTGGGCCTGGTAGCCAACGAAGACCATCGTGGTGTCGGTGTCGGCTCCGAGATGATCGAGCCACGACATGATCGGGCCGCCGGTGACCATCCCCGAGGTCGAGAGGATGATCGCGGGATCGCCCGCGGCGACCTCCTCGCGCTCGTCGTCGCCCTCGTCGATGTGGTTGAACTGGGGTGCGAGGAACGGGTTCTCGTCGTCGTGGAAGATGCGATCCCGGAGATCGTCCCGAAGGTACTCGGGATAGGTGGTGTGGATCGCGGTCGCCTCCCAGATCATCCCGTCGAGGTGGACGGGCATTTCGGGGATCTTCCCGGTGCGCATCGCCTCTTCGAGGACGAGCATGATCTCCTGAGAGCGCCCTACCGCAAAGGCCGGAATCAGAATTTTGCCACCCTGATCGTGGGTTTCGTTGATGACCTCGATCAGGTTCTCTTCGGAGTCGGCCTGATCGGTCTGGTAGTCGTTCCGGCCCCCGTAGGTGGACTCCATCACGAGCGTCTCGACCCGCGGGAAGTCGTTGACTGCGCCGTTGAACAGTCTGGTATCGTCGTAGTGGATGTCGCCCGAGAAGGCCACGTTATAAAATCCGTCGCCGATGTGGAAGTGGGCGACCGACGACCCGAGGATGTGGCCGGCGTTGTGGAGCGTGAGCTTCACGTCGGGCGCGATGTCGGTGACGTCGCCGTACTCGATCGGGATGGCGTGTTTGACCGCTTCCCGGACCATCGCGCTGTCGTAGGGCGGGCTGCGGCCCTCTTTCGCCGCGACGTCGAGGTAGTCGAGCTGGAGCAGTCCCATCAGGTCGCGGGTCGGCTCGGTGGTGTAGATCGGCCCGTCGTAGCCGTACTTGAACAGGAGGGGAATCAGCGCGGAGTGATCGAGGTGGGCGTGAGTGAGGACGACGGCGTCGAGCGAATTCAGGGGGTTCGCCTCGGGAACTTGGAGGTACGGCGCGTCGTCCGAACCCGGTTTGTCGCCACAGTCGATCAGGATTCTCGTCTCGGGCGTCGAGAGGATAAAGCTCGCGCGGCCGACCTCCCGACAGCAGCCGAGCGTCGAGATCCGAACCCACTCGTCGTCGGCCATCTCCTCGCGGTGGATCTGGCGGCCGACCCGCTCCAAGATGTCGCGGCGCTCCTCGCGCTCCTGTTTGAGGAAGCTTCTAACGTTGGAAACCGTGGAGGACTCGATCGGCGGCGTCCGGACGACTTCGGGCGTCCAGCCGACTTCCTGGGTGATCTCCCGGAGCGTCGAGCCGTGCCGGCCGATCACCATGCCTGGTTTGGCGGCCTCGATCACGACCTCGCCGGTGTCGGCGTGGAAGTCGAGGTCGGAGACATCGGCCTTCTCGGGGATCACGTTCATGACCTGCTCGCGTGCAGTCGTTGGATCGGTGAGCGCGTCGGGGACCGGCCGCACGGTGATGCGCTTGCGGAGCTGACCCGCGAGGTTGCGGATCAGGTCGCCGTTGCGCGCGAACTTCTTCGGGTCGCGCGTGTAGATCACGAGTTCCGGTCCCTCGTAGGTCACGTCCGACACGGAGATGTCGTTCGGGAGTTCGTCGACTATCGTTGCCTGTAGCTCGTCGAGCTGCTTGTCAACCGTACTCATAGTAAGACTCGGGTCATGTGCTGAGAGACCACGCGTGTGCCGGTCCGGCGTCGCCCCCGGCTCCCGGTCGGACCGATCCCTGATCGCCGGTGTGGGTCGGTCCGTTCGGTGGACGGGAACCGTTCGCGAGAGGCACGGACTGTGGCATACAATACTCTCTGGAGGTCGTTCGGTCCGCACGACGCGTGGGTCCGGACTCGTGACAGTGGACTGCTGAGAGCCCGGAGAACCCGCGTGTATCTGCTCCTATCGGGTGACGGTAATAAAACCTTTCGCAAAGCGTACCCCGCCAGCACTCCGTTCTGCCGTATGCGCCTCACCCCGGCCACCGTCGCCGACGAGCGCGAGTGGATCACAGAGCGCGCCCCGACCGTGGTGCCGCTGCTCAACGACGTCCGGACCGACCTCGCTGCCGCCTTCGATACCGAGGTCGACAGCGTCTCGCCGGAAACGTACCGTGCGGAAGTCGACGTGGTGTTCGCCGACGTCGACCTCGCGGTGAACGTCGCCGCGCTCTCGCGCCTGCTGCGCGAACTCGACGTCGAGGGCGACTATCCGGGCTTCGTCGTCGACGAGCTGCTGGGCCGCGAGCTTGCCGGGGCCATCGCTGGGAATCAGCCGCTTCGACTGCTCGGCGAGGCCACCTTCCACTACGCCGACGTCACGACCCACACCGAGGGTACGGCGGGGCTCGACGACCTCGACGCCGCGCTCGCGGCCGGCTTTCAGACACGCTTGCCGGGGTGGGACTGGACCACGAGCGAAAGTCCGTTCGCGGTCGCTTTCGACGACTCCCGCTCGTGATCGTGTTTGCACGGTGCGCACGATGCGTTCGGTAGTGAAGCCGAAAGTATCGGTCAGACACGCGGGCTTCCCCAACCGGTTTCACCGACGGCAGCCAACCGCGCAGAGCCACCCGTGAGCTCGGACCACACTCTCGACGCCGAGTACATCGAACAGCAACGCGAGACGATCGATCACCCGCTGCTCCGACTGTTCGTCGAGTTCGGTCGGGGGAGCCGCCGCTGGTTCGCCGTCGGCGTGCTGTCGAGCACGATTGCACGCTTTCTCTCGCTGATCCCGCCGGTACTCCTCGGGGTCGCGATCGACTCGCTCTTCGAGAACACCAAGGCGTTCACGCTGCCGTACGTTCCGACGGTGTGGCTGCCGGAGTCCACAGCGGCACAGTTCTGGTTCGCGGTCGCCGTGATGGCGGTCGCGATGGTCGGGGCCGCCGTTCTGAACTTCGTCCGGCAGTCCACGCTCAACCTCTTTTCGCACCGAGTCAAACACGAGGTCCGGACCGCGAGCTACCAGCGGATGCAGCGTCTCGACATGGAGTTTTTCAACGAGATGCAGACTGGCGAGCTCATGAGCATTCTCTCGAACGACACCAATCGATTGGAACAGTTCCTCGATTCGATGATGGGCGAGGCGATCCAGCTCGGGGTACTGATTCTCGGAACGGCCGCGATCCTGACCGCGATCAACCCCCAGCTCGCGGCAGTCACGCTCGCCGTGATCCCGGTCGCCGGGGCGTTCACCTACTGGTTCATGCGGGTCGCGGAGGAGCGCTACGCCGATGTCCGCTCGTCGGTCGGCAGTTTAAATAGCCGCCTCGAAAACAACCTCGGCGGGATCGAGGTCATCAAGTCCTCGAACACCGAAGAGTACGAGGACGAGCGCGTGCGCGAGCACTCGTACAACTACTTCCGCCTCGACTGGCTCGCGCTCCGACTCAACTTCATCTATCGTCCCGGGCTGGAGGCGTTGATCTCGATCTCGTTCGTCCTCACGTTCGTCGTCGGCGGTCTTTGGGTCGTTACCGGCACGGCCCCCGGGCCCCTCACGGGAACCCTCTCCACGGGCGATCTCGTCATCTTTCTCCTCCTAACCCAGCGCCTCGTCGAACCCCTCTCACAGATGGGAACCATCGTCGACCGCTACGAGGACGCCAAAGCCTCCACCAAGCGCATCCTCGGGCTGATGTCCATTCCCGTTTCGATCGAGAACGCCCCCGGCGCGACCGGGCTCGATACCGTCGAAGGCCAAGTGGAGTACGACGACGTTACCTTCGGCTACGACGACGAGCACGTGCTCCGCGACATCGATTTCACCGTCGAACCTGGCGACACCGTCGGCCTCGTCGGCCCGACCGGCGCGGGCAAGACGACAGTTCTGAAACTGCTTCTGCGTCTCTACGACGTGGACGAAGGTTCGATTCGGCTCGACGGCCACGACGTCCGGGATCTCACGCTCGAAAGCCTCCGCGGGTCGATCGGCTACGTCGGCCAGGAGAACTTCCTGTTCGACGGCACGGTTCGGGAGAACATCCGGTATGGGAAATTCGACGCCGACGACGCGGCAGTCGTCGAGGCCGCACAGCGCGCGGAAGCCCACGAGTTCATTTCGAATCTTCCCGAGGGGTATGATACCGACATCGGCGAGCGCGGCGTGAAACTCTCCGGTGGCCAGCGCCAGCGGGTCGCGATCGCACGGACCATCCTCCAAGACCCCGCCATCCTGATCTTCGACGAGGCCACCTCGGCGGTCGACACCGAAACTGAGCTCCTGATCCAGCGATCGATCGACGACCTCGCCGCCGACCGGACCACCTTTGCGATCGCCCACCGGCTCTCGACGGTGCGCGACGCCGACACGGTCCTCGTGCTCGACGACGGCCGGATCGCCGAACGCGGCTCCCACGACGAGTTGATCGCGGCCGATGGGCTGTACGCCAACCTCTGGCGGGTTCAGGCCGGCGAGATCGGCGACCTCCCAGAGGAGTTCGTCGCGCGGGCGAGTGAACGCATCGCCCAGCAGACCCCAGATAGCGCCGGGACGGACTGAGTAAGCAAGACCGCGACTGCCACGTCCGCGAGCTGATTCAGGCTTCCGACGCGCCTGGCTCCGTCTGCTCGGTCGGTTCGGCACCCGATCCCGATCGTCGCCGGTTAGCGAGCGCGAGCGCGCCGAACAGCACTCCGCCGACGGTGCGCAGTGCGAGATCGAGCACGATCGTCCCGAACCCGACGTTCATTTCGACCAACCCGAGCAGGCTCTCGACGCTGTTGAACAGCAGCCCGGGAGCCATCAGGAGGAGTGCGGCGAGCGCGAACAGCGCACGTTCGAACCGGGAGACGTCAGTGTAGAGGAAGCCGATGACTGTCGCTCCGAGCGCGATGACACCGAGGAACACCCCCACGATCGGGATGAGTACCTCGGGAACGAAGTAACCCAGATCGAGCACGTCGCTGAATCCGACGACCCGATAGACCTGGTCGGCGTCCGGATCCACACCCGGGATCCGTCGGAGCATCACGATCCCCGGCACCAGGACGAACGCGAACGGCACGATGACCTTGTTGAGTGAGAGCGAGAACGCCTCGATACCGGTCTGGAACGGATCGGATTTCGCGACCCCGGATGCCGCGTACGCCGCGACCGCCACCGGCGGCGTGATGTCGGCGATCACGCCGAAGTAGAGGATGAACAGGTGTGCGGCCAACAGCGGCACCTCGAACGCCGCGATCGCGGGCCCGAGCAGCGCGACGAGGATGATGTACGTCACGGTGGTCGGCATCCCCATCCCGAGAATGATCGAGGAGATCGCAGTGATCAGGAGCAGCAAGACGAGCGAGCCGCCCGCGACGTTGAGGATCAGCGTGGTGAGGTTCGGTCCGAGGCCGGTGGTGCTGATGACGCCGGGAATGACGCCGGCGGCGGCGACCGCGATCACGACCGGGGTCGCGGTGCGCGCACCCGCCTCCATCGACCGCACGACGAACGAGAAGTAACCGACAGCCCGGTTGTCGGCGAGCTGCGGGCGGCCGAGAGTCCCAGTTGCTGTCTCCGTAGCTTCGTCGACCTGATCATCGTAGTCGAGTAACGGTGCGTCGGCGTGTGGACGCGCGAGCAGCGTGAAGAAGCTCACCGCGAGCACGATCCAGCCGAGTTCGCCAACGACGGCCGCGGCGGCCGCCGCCGGGGCCATCCCCGCGCCACTCGCACCGGTGAGTGCGCCGACCACGGTCGTCCCAGCGACGAGGTAGGAGACGAACTCGACCGCCGCGAGACCGGCGATCGTGCCAAGCAGCGGCCACTGGGTCCGGTCGTTGTACGCCGCGACGAGGGCGATCAGCGCGGCGATCGCGACCAGCGTGAACCACGCCGAACGTGCAACCGTCAGTCGTGCCCCGATCAGGTAGTAGAGCAAGAGCCCGATCGGGAGGAGGTAGAACCATCCCCGACGGAGATGCGAACGGAGCGTGACGAGCTCGGACGCGTCGACGCCGCCGATCCCCGCTCGCGAGGCTTCGAGGTGGACCATCACCCACACCCCGAAGAAGAAGACGAGCGCGGGAACGGTCGCCGCGACGATGACGTCGGCGAAGGGGACGCCGATGAACTCCACGATCAGGAACGCCGCTGCGCCCATCACCGGCGGGAGGATCTGTCCGCCCGAGGAGGCAGACGCCTCCACGCCACCGGCGAACTCGGCACGATAGCCCGTCCGCTTCATCAACGGGATGGTGAACGCCCCCGTAGTGACGGTGTTCGCGATCGAGGAGCCCGAAATGGTGCCCATGAACCCCGACGCGAGGATCGACGCCTTCGCCGGCCCGCCCTTCCGCCGGCCGGTCGCGCTGTAGGCGAGATCGATGAACCACCGGCCCGCACCGCTCATCTCGAGGAACGCGCCGAAGAGGATGAAAATATAGATGAACTGAACACTCACCCGGACCGGAACGCCGAAGACGCCGTTCGCGGTGTTGTACCAGAGGTTCTGAACGACGTCGCTCCACGCGGTCTGTTGAATCTGGCCGAGCACGCCGATCAGCGGCGCGTCGCGTGGGATCAAGAAGCCATACCGGGCGTAGACGATGAACATCCCGACGATCCCCATGAGATACACCCCCAGCGTTCGTCGGGTGGCTTCGAGCACGAGCAGGACGCCGAGCGCGCCGAGCACGAACGCATACGACGACTCGGCGAACGGGATATCGAGTGCGGCCACCGCCTTCACGACGAACTCGAGATCGAGATAAGGGACGAACTCCGCAATCGTGCGCCATGCGTCGAGATAGACTTCAGAGGTCGTACGCCCGCCATCGAGCCCGAGCGCACGGAGCTGTTGAATCTCGTCGAACTCGGTGAGCATGTAGAGCGACGAGAGCGCCGCAACGACCATCAACACGACATCGATCGGCGTCACGCGGTCGCGGTCGGGATCGAGCAGTAGCCAGCGAACACCACCACGGACGCCGCGTGCACCGCGCGTCACGGGGTTCGTCTCCCCGAAACGGGTTTCGAGCGCGGGCACGATCCGCGACAGCCGTCGTGAGAGCGCGCCGTCACCCTGTGTCGCTGGGAAGAGCAGGAAGGTGAGCAGGAGGGCGAACGTGACGTGGAGGCTGTTGACCTGCAACGACTGGAGCGAGCCGAGGCTGACCTCACCGACGAGCGGGAGCGAGAGCTGGAAGATGAACCCGTGTGCGGCGAGCCACATCTGGAACGCCGAGAACGTGACCCCGATGAGGAGCACGGCGACGGCGGCGGGTCCGCGGAGCGAGCGCCGGCGTTCGAGTTCCTCCACGAGTTCGTCCGCGTCCTGCTCCGGCGAGGTGTCTGCGGTCGCCGGAGCGGTGGATGGCGTGGCGGTCGCCGTGTCGGGGGTCGATACGTCGGAATCGTCGGTCGGTGGTGGATCGGAGGTCATCAGTTGATTCTATCGAGTGCAGTCCGCAGAACGGAGCGTTCGGCGACGTGAAGCCGAACGCCCTCCGCGTTCGAGAGCGCCACGAGATCATACGTCCGGTCGCCGACGCGGAGTCGGTGGCCCGCGACCCGTCCCGGTTCGACGTACAGCTCCTCGTAGTCGCCCGGCGGGTCGAAGACGTACCACCCGTTCTCACGTGTCACGTTCGCCCGCGATGGCAGGCCCCAGCCGTACGACTGGAACTCCATTCGTGTCATTTCGAGGCTACCGTTGTGGACGGTGTAGATGTCGTGAACCGGGGTTTTCTCGACGCTGTGAGTGTAGTTGAGCGCGACCGTCGTCCCTTCGTCGACCGGGGTGGCGAGCAGTCGTTCGCCACTGTTCGCGTTTTCGACGACGAGCGCGCTGCTGGCGGGCGTCGCCGCGGCGACGGCAGTGATCACGACGATGAACGCCAACAGCACGACGAGAACGCGGACGCCACGCTGGAGCCGTCGCCGTCGTGTCATCGATGAAGACGTTCGGTCGTCATTCTCGGAGCGATCGTGTTCGGATGATGGTCATCGCGTCGGTTCGAGAGCCGGGCGGACCGGTGAAGCTCACGGCCCGTCCGGCGGCCGCGTCAGCAGACTACGAGGCGTTGGTGTCGGTCGTGTTTCCGGCGTCCGATGCGGTCGTTTCGGCCATCGACGTGCTGTCTTCCGTCGTATTGCCGGACGCGTTGCCGCCGGTCATGTTTCCATCCGACGTGGTCATCCCGCCGTCGGTCGTGTTCCCATCCGAGGCGTTGGTCGCGTTGCCAGCGCCACCGGCCGACTCGAAGTACGCCGCCGCACCGGGGTGGAGTTCGATCGACATCCCCTCCTGGGCGGAGCCGGCGCTGATGAACTCCGTCTTGATCGTGAGATCGGAGACGTTGTCGAAGATCGCGGCGGTCACGGTCTCGACGGTGGCCTCGGGGACTTCGGTGGTCGTGGCGATCATCGCCTGCACTGCGACCGTCGGCTTCGCCTCATCGATGCCCGCGTAGGTGCCGCCGGGGATCTCGTCGTCGGCGAAGAAGCTGGCGGCCTCCTTGACCTGCTGGCGTTCCTCGCCCTCGATGGGGACGATCCCGATCGAACTCGTCTCGGCGAGTTCGGCGATCGCGCCGACCGGCCAGCCGCCGACGATGAACGCGGCGTCGATGTCGCCGTTCTGGATCTGCTCGGCCGCCTGCGAGAAGTCGGTGTTCTGCTCGGTGAAATCCGAGACGCCGATCGCTTCGAGGATCGTGAGCGCGTCGACCTGCGTCCCGCTACCGAGGTCACCGGTGTTGATCGTCGCGCCGCTCAGATCCGCAATCGACGCGATATCGCTGTCGCCCGGCGTGACGACGGTGATGGTTTCGGGGTACAGCGTCCCCACACCCCGTAGGCTCTCGATGGCGTTGCCTTCGAAGGCCTCGATCCCCTCGCCGTTCTTCGCGAACGAGGCGATGTCGTTCTGGATCAGCGCGAAGTCGGCGGAGCCGTCCGAGAGGCTGCCGACGTTCTCGACCGATGCACCCGTCGAGCGAACCTGGAGGCTGAAGTCGGTGTTGTCCTCGACGACCTGCTTGATCTCGTTCGAGAGCGGGAAGTACGTCCCGCCGGTGCCGCCAGCGTCCCAGACGAGGTTGCTGCTGCCGCCCCCGCCACCGCCGGACTCGTTTCCGCTCTCGTTGCCCCCGCCGCTTTCCGTGCCGCTTCCGGATGTGGTGTCCGCCCCACCGGAGGCGGTCTCACCGCCACCGGAACCGTTGTCGCCCGAGCCGTTCTCGCCGCCGCCACCGCCGCTACAGCCCGCGAGACCTGTCGCACCCACGACGCCGACCGCGCCGGCCGTTTGCAGGAACCGCCGCCGCGAGGTGTTCCGAGTTCGATCGATCGTGTCTCGTCGGTCGTTGGCGTCTTTCTCTGCCATTCGTGATGGATTCGTCCGCGCACAAATCAACTTACCGGATAAATAGTGCAAGACGTATGAGGACGACGATCGACTGTCGCGCGTCTCGATCCAGCGTTCGCCGCGTTCGACCGAACCACACCGCGTTTAAGCCGCCCCGGAAACAGCAGTACGTATGAGCGAGCCGGAAACACAGGAACTCGGCATCACCGAGTCGAAGGAGCACAGCCCCGGCGAGTGGTACGCCGAAGTCGTCCAGAAGGCGGGTCTCGCGGACTACGCCCCGATGGGCGGGTTCATCGTCACGCGCCCTCGCGGGTACGCGCTCTGGGAACGCATTCAGGACCATCTCGACGGCTGGTTCAAAGAGACGGGGGTGGAGAACACCTACTTCCCCATGTTCATCCCTGAGAGCTACCTCGAACGCGAGAAGGAGATCGTCGAGGGGTTCGACCCCGAGGTGGCGTGGGTGACCCAGGCCGGCAGCGACGAACTCGACGAGCGCCTCGCGGTCCGCCCCACCAGCGAGTCGATCATCACGCCGTTCATGAGCCAGTGGATCAGGAGCCACCGCGATCTCCCGATGCGGCTGAATCAGTGGTGTTCGGTGGTCCGCTGGGAAGCAACGGATACGAAGCCGTTCATCCGGACCAAGGAGTTCCTCTGGCAGGAGGGCCACACCGCCCATCGCGACGAGGAGAGCGCGTGGGAGGAGACGATGCTCCGCCTCGACCAGTACCGTCGGGTCCACGAGGAAGTACTCGCGCTCCCCGTCCTCGAAGGTCGAAAGCCCGAACACGACAAGTTCCCCGGCGCGCACACCACCGCGGCGATCGAATCGCTGATGCCCGACGGCAAGGCACTCCAGTCCGCGACCAGTCACTACCTGGGTGATGGGTTCGCCGAGGCGTTCGACGTGACCTACGTCGACGAGGACGAGAACGAGCACGTCGCCCACACCGCCTCGTGGGGGCTGTCGTGGCGCGCACTCGGCGGGATGATCATGACCCACTCGGACGATCAGGGACTCAGCCTCCCCCCGACGCTCGCGCCCGAACAGGTCGTCATCGTCCCGATCTGGCAGGAAGACACCCGTGACGAGGTGCTCGAATACGCCGCCGACCTCGCCGCCGAACTCGACGAGGCGGACGTTCGAGTGGAGCTCGACGATCGCGACGAGCGCAATCCCGGCTTCAAGTTCAACGAGTGGGAGCTGAAGGGCGTCCCGCTCCGGATCGAGATCGGGCCGAACGAGGTCCAGAGTGATGAGGCGACCGTCGTCCACCGCCCCGACGGTGAGTCCGCGGTCGAGGACCGTGAGGGGATCGTCGAGGCGGTCAGCGACCACCTCGACACGATTCACGCGAAGCTCTACGCCGCCGCCGAGCAGGACCTCGAAGAGAACGTTCGCGAGGCAGAGAGCCGCGACGAGCTGCTGGGAACCATCGGTCGCCACGGCGGGATCGTGAAGACCGGCTGGTGTGGCGACGAGGACTGCGAGGCCGCGATCAAAGACGAGATCGCCGCCGAGATAGTGATGGTGCCGCTGGAGCGCGACACCGACCCCGTTCACGAGGAGTGTGTCGTCTGTGACGATACGGCAGTCGAGACGGCGTACTTCGCCAAGTCGTACTGACTTCGTCACTACTCCCTCATGTTTCGAATTTTCTGAGAGAGTTTGACAGCCGTCCGTCAGAAATACAAACTACCTTATTTGGTACAGGCACACATATAGTCTTTCAGGGACAACCTCTTATTTGCCAGTGGGGTAGCGGGCCGCATATGACCGATCAACCGTTCTCCGGAGAGCGTTCGGCGGCCACTGCAGGCCTCGCCGATCCCACGGACGTACGGGCGAACTGTGGTGTTGGCGTCGTGATGGACCTCGATGGCGGGGCCGATCGTTCGGTCGTCGCCGACGGGCTCGAACTCCTCACGAACCTCGAACACCGCGGGACGACCGGAGCCGAGGAGTCGACCGGCGACGGCGCGGGAATCATGGTCCAGACCCCACACGACTTCTTCGCCGACGAACTCGATATTTCACTTCCCGATACCTACGCGGTCGGTTCGCTGTTCTTCCCGCAGGACGACGGAGCACGCGAGGAGCTACAGACCCTCGTCGCCGACACGCTCGCCGAGCACGATCTTGCAGTGCGTCACTGGCGGGCGGTCCCGACCGACAACAGCGATCTCGGACAGACGGCGCTCGACTCCGAACCCGCCGTCTATCAGGCGTTCGTCGTTCCTGAGAACTCGATCGACGACGAAACGTTCGGCCATCGGCTGTACGTCGGTCGGCGCGCCATCGAGAAGCGAATCACGGAGCGCGATCTCGACGGAAGCGAGCGCTTCTACGTCTGCTCGCTCGATCGACAGACGCTGGTCTACAAGGGCCTGCTGAAGGGCGACCAGGTCGCCGGCTACTACCCCGACCTCACCGACTCTCGACTCCACTCGACGTTCGTCCTCGTCCATGCGCGCTTCTCGACCAACACGCTCGGCGCGTGGCATCTCGCCCATCCGTACCGGGGCATCATCCATAACGGCGAGATCAACACCATCCAAGGGAACGTCAACTGGATGCGCGCGCGCGAGACCGACGTCAGCACGGAGGCGTTCGACGTAGACGCCGTGAAACCCGTCATCGCCGACGAGAACCAATCGGACACCGCGAGCGTCGACAACGCCTTGGAACTCCTCATGCAGTCGGGCCGGGATCTGCCCCACGCGCTGCGACTCCTGATCCCGGAGGCGTTCCGCGGCGAGGATCACGAGATGAGCGACGACCGCGAGGCGTTCTACGACTTCCACGCCTCGCTCTCGGAACCGTGGGACGGCCCCGCGCTGGTGGCAGCCACCGACGGCACCCGAGTCGGGGCGGTGCTTGACCGCAACGGGTTCCGACCCTGTCGGTACGAGGTCACGACCGACGACCGGCTGGTGATGGCAAGCGAGACCGGCGCGCTCGATCTCGATCCGGCCGAGGTCAAGGAGCGCGGCCGGCTCGAACCAGGCCAGCTGTTCCTCGCCGATCCCGAAGAGGGTCGGGTCGTCCCCGACGCGGAGGTGTTCGACGACCTCGCCGATCCGAAGTACGCCGAGTGGATCGAGCAGGAGCAGGTCCAGCTCGACGGCATCGCCGGCGAGGCGGCGCACGAGCACGCCGATCGCGAGCCACACGAGACGGTCGACGGGCTGCGCGCCCACCAGGCGCTCTACGGCTACACCCACGACGAGCTCGACAACCTGCTCGAACCGATGGCGACCAAAGGGAAAGACCCCGTGGGGTCGATGGGCGACGACACTCCACTCTCAGTTCTCTCGCAGTTCAACCGCCCCCTCTTCACCTACTTCAAACAGCTGTTCGCGCAGGTCACCAACCCGCCGCTGGATTACATCCGCGAGGAGCTCGTCACCTCGCTCGAAACCAGGCTCGGCCACCAGCGCAACCTCCTCGACGAGTCGCCCGCTCACGCTTGCCAGCTCGTGTGTGACTCGCCAGTGCTCTCGGACGCCGCAACGGCCGCGATCAAGGGAATGGACGGCGACGGCGCGAACGGCCTCACCACGAAAACGATCGACATCACGTACGAGCCCGCGGACGGGACCGACGGGGCCGGCGACCTCGAAACCGCGGTCGAACGCGTCCGCGAGGCGGCCACCGCCGCGGCCGAGGCGGGCCACGACGTGCTCGTGCTCTCCGATCGGGCGGCGAGCGACGAGCGGGTGCCGATCCCGAGCCTGCTCGCGACCGGCGGGGTCCATCACCACCTCGTCCGGAACGGACTCCGGAACCACGTCGGTCTCGTGGTCGAGTCCGGTGATCCCCGGGCAGTCCACCATCTCGCGACGCTCGTGGGCTACGGCGCTGGCGCGGTCAACCCCTACCTCGCCTATCAGACCATCGCGGACCTCACGGCTGGCGCGGATGGCGCGGCGCGTGAGGAGGCGGTCGCGTCGTACGTCGACGCGCTCGAAGACGGCCTGCTAAAGATCATGTCGAAGATGGGGATTTCCACCGTCCAGAGCTACCAGGGCGCGCAGATCTTCGAGGCCGTCGGGCTGGATTCGGATTTCGTCGTGGAGTACTTCGAGGGCACGGCCGCCCGGACGGAGGGGATCGGGCTCGACGAGATCGAGGCCGATCTCCACGACCGCCACGCGGTCGCGTTCGGCGACGACCCCGACATCGAGCGCCAGGGCGAGTACGAACACCGATCGGACGGCATCTTCCACGAGTGGAATCCAAAAAGTGTCGGCGCGCTCCAGCAAGCCGTCCGGCGGGGCGACTACGAGCAGTACCAGGAGTTCGCCCAGCTGATGAACGACCAGAACGAGGAGCTCCAGACGCTCCGGGGCCTCCTCGAGTTCGACAGTTCCCGAGAGCCGATTCCGATCGAGGAAGTCGAACCGGTCCACGAGATCGTCGAGCGGTTCTCGACGGCGGCGATGAGCCTCGGGAGTCTCTCGCCCGAGATGCACGAGACCAATGCAATCGCGATGAACAGGCTGGGCGCGAAATCGAACACCGGCGAGGGCGGCGAGCCACCCGAACGGTTCGGCACCGAGAAGGAGTGCAACGTCAAACAGGTCGCGTCGGGGCGGTTCGGCGTCACCTCGGAGTATCTCTCCTCGGCCGACGAGCTCCAGATCAAGATGGCCCAGGGGAGCAAGCCAGGCGAGGGCGGCCACCTGCCAGGCAAGAAGGTCAACGAGATGATCGCGCACGTTCGGTACGCTACTCCCGGAGTCGGGTTGATCTCGCCGCCGCCGCTCCACGACATCTACTCGATCGAGGACCTCAAACAGCTCATCCACGACCTGAAGGCCGCGAACCCCGACGCCGACATCAACGTCAAACTCGTGAGTGAGGCGGGGATCGGGACGATCGCGGCCGGGGTGGCGAAGGCGAACGCTGATGTCGTCCACATTTCGGGCCACTCCGGAGGCACGGGTGCGAGCCCCCGCACCTCGATCAAGAACGCGGGACTGCCGTGGGAGCTCGGACTCGCCGAGGCGAACCAGCTGCTTCGGGAAACCAAGCTCCGCTCTCGTATCCGGGTGTCTGCCGACGGCGGGATGAAGACCGGTCGCGATGTCGCGGTTGCGGCGCTGTTGGGCGCGGAGGAGTACATCTTCGGGACCGCATCGCTCGTGACCTCGGGCTGTGTGATGGCCCGACAGTGCCACGAGAACACTTGCCCGGTGGGGGTAGCGACCCAGCGCGAGGAGCTCCGCGACCGATTTCCTGGCGAGCCCGAACACGTCGTGAACTACATGACGTTCATCGCCCAGGAGCTCCGCGAGATCATGGCCGATCTCGGCTTTCGTACTGTGGAGGAGATGGTCGGCCGGCCCAGCCACCTCCGCCAGCGCGACGACGTCACCCAAGAGAAGGCGAAGAAGCTGGATCTCTCCGCGGTGCTCGCCGAGCCGTGGGCCGATGGCGACGCAGATAGGGACGGAGATGAAAGTGGTGACGAGCAGCGGACCAAGACCAGGGAGCAGAACCACGAGATCGACGGCCAGCTCGACCACGACCTGATCGCCGACGCCGAGCCCGCCATCGAGCGCGGCGAACCCGTCCATCTCGACCGGGAGATTTCGAACGTCGACCGTGCGGTCGGCGCGACCCTCTCGAACCGGATTTCGAACGCTCACGGCGGCGATGGGCTCGACGAGGACTCCATCACCATCGACTTCGACGGCGTCGCGGGCCAGAGCTTCGGGGCCTTCCTCGCGGCGGGCGTCACGATGAACCTGACTGGGACCGCGAACGACTACGTCGGGAAGGGGCTCTCGGGCGGGAAGCTCGTCGTCAACACGCCCGAGCGAGCGCCGTACGAGCCCGAGAAGAACGTTCTGATCGGCAACGTTGCACTCTACGGCGCGACCGAGGGCGAGGTGTACGTCAATGGGAAAGCCGGTGAGCGCTTCGCAGTCCGGAACTCCGGCGTGAAGGGCGTCGTGGAGTCGGTCGGCGACCACGGCTGCGAGTACATGACCGGCGGGGCGATCGCGGTGCTCGGCGAGACAGGCAAAAACTTCGCTGCCGGAATGTCCGGCGGGGTCGCGTACGTCCTCGACCGCGAGGGCGACTTCGAGTCGTCGGTCAACCACGGCATGGTGAGCACCACTCGGGAACTGGAGGACAAAGACGAGGAAATGCTCCGTCGACTGGTCGAGAACCACGTCGCCTACACCGGCTCGGATCGGGGCGAGTACGTCCTCGACAACTGGGAGTCGGAGCTAGAACACGTCGTGAAAGTGATGCCCGACGCCTACGCCGAGGTCATCGCCGAGCGCGAGAGCGCCGACGTGCGAACGCAGCCGCCCGCCCACGCGACGACCGCGGGCGGCGAGCGGCCGGTCGTCGAGGGCGGCGCGGACTGAGACGGCCAGCGACGATCGACTTTGCAGCCGGCGCGCGGGAGCGCGTGGCCTGCGGTTCTCAGTTGTACCGTGATTCGTAGCGGACGTGTTTCGCGCGACTGATTCCGTGTGAAAGTGATGGATCGGTTGTCCGAACGCCCCGAAATCGACTGTCGCTCAGGACGATCGCTCGTCCAGAACGGCATCGCGCTCGCGGGCGGCGGTGGCGTCGTCGACCGATTCGTTCGCCACCAGGCGGTCAAGCTTGCGCTCGAACGTCGTCTCGTCGATCTCGCCCGCGACGTACCGGCGTTTCAGGTCGTCGAGGGCGTCCTCGGCCGACGGCTCCGGCGGCGAAACCACTCCCGACAGCCCGACTCCGTCGATCGCCGGGTACTTGCGTTCGACGCGCTCGGCCGCCGACTGGAGCCGCTTGCTCCGTGGGATCGACAGCCGGCGCAGCAGCGACCAACTGAATCCGAGCCCCGAGATCACCGTGGTCACCACCAGCACGGCCACGATGGGGAGATAGGGAAACGCGAGCCCGGACAGAACGCCGACGGCTCCCGCCCCGCTGCCGAGTGCGGTCGAGACCACGAGTCCGACGTACCCGAGCACGACGGTCAGAAGAATACCGGAGACGAGCAACACCCCCAGCCAGACGGCGAGCGCGTTGTCCCGAAGCCAGTCCATATGGTGATCGGCGTCGGCCAGCTATCTATATCTCACGCTCGTCGCCGTTCGATGGCGGCGTCGGCTAGCGGTGCTTCGGTCGGACGACGCGCCGGAGACCGCCACGACGGCGGAACAGCCGCGTCAGGAACCGCTCGATTCGAGTCGGCTCGGCGGACGCCTGGGGCATCGCCGGAAGATATGGTCTGAACTCGTTTCGGTCGTTCTTCTGCGTGGATCGCTTCTCCATACACCTGGTTAGCTCCGGAGGGATTTAACTTCTGTTAGATAAAGTTTGCCATTGGCAAAATAGTGGGTTACATAGTGAGTTTCGCACACGGTGAACAGTAGACCGAGGGCGACCCCCGATCACCGGAACCGTGAGCACGACGAGCCGTTCACACCGAGTGAAACCAGTCGTCGCGACCGACAACTGTTATCTCGCGGCCGCCCGCAGGGTCGTCGATGTCTCACGCCATGATCATCGGCGGCACGCGCTTCATCGGCCGCCACACGGTCCGGGAGCTACTCGACGACGGATACGACGTCACCGTCTTCAACCGCGGGAACCACGAGAACCCGTTCGCCGACGACGAGGCCGTCGCGCACGTCGCGGGCGACCGGACGAACGAGAACGCGGTCGAACGCGCCGCCCGCGAGGTCGATCCAGACATCGTGATCGACTGCGTGGCCTACCATCCGGGCGAGGTGCGCCACGCGACCGACGTGTTCGCCGACTGTGAGGCCTACGTCGTGATTTCGAGCGGGTCGGCCTACGACGACGAAGAGATCCCGAAACGCGAGGACACGACCGCGCTCCACGGCTGCACCGACGAGCAGGCGGCCGACGACTCGATGGACAGCTACGGCCCCCGAAAAGCCGAGATCGATCGCGCGGTCGCCGCGGCCGCCGACGAGGGCGTGAACGCGATGAGCGTCCGCCCGCCCGTGGTCTACGGACCACACGACTACACCGAGCGGTTCGACTACTGGATCGATCGAGTAGTCAATCACGACCGCGTGATCGTCCCCGGCGACGGCGACTCCCTCTGGCATCTCGTGTTCGCACCGGACGTGGCGAGCGCCCTCCGAACGGTGGCCGAGGAAGGCACGCCTGGTGAGACCTACAACACCGGCGACCGCCGACTGCCGGTGCTCTCGGAGTGGGTCGAGCTGATCGCCGACACCCTCGACACCGAGATCGAGATCGTGACGGCGAACGAGCGCGAACTCGGTGCGGCCGACCTCGCGCCCGACGACTTCCCGCTCTACCGGTCGTATCCCCACGTCCTCTCGACCGCGAAACTCGCGGAGCTGGGCTGGGAAGCGACGCCGATCGGGACGGCGCTCGAACGGACGGTCGAGGACCACCAGGCGAGCGATCGCACCGGCCGTGAGAACGGCCCCGATCGAGAGGCCGAGGAGCGCGTGCTCTCGGTGTTGGATACGCTCTGAACGACGGGCTCGTCCAATCAGTCGGTGTCGACGACCGCCAGTTCGTCGTCGAGAACTAGCCGAAGCACGTCTCCGCTGAGTTCGAACTCGATGGCGATCCGGATCGGATCCTCAGTGAGAACGGTGCCGGTTGAACTGTCCTGAAAGCTGATTTCGAGCGTGCTACGCTTCCGGATGTCGATGCCGTGCTCGTGGTAAAACGAGACCACTGCCGGGTGGTCGAGGACGGCGATCGAGACCGGACTCCATGCATCCATTCCGCACCGAGCGCAGGAAAACCGCGCGAACAGTACCTCGGTGGTCTCCCCCTCGGCGAGTCGCGGCGACGGCGTAGAGGGAACGGTTGTCTCCATCGGTCCCCAACAGTGCGGACAGGACCCTTCACGGATCTTTTCGACCATGCGCCGCGTGTCTCGGTCTGCGAGCGCGAGGAGATCGTCCATCGTGCGTCCGAGCGCCGCACCGGGCGGCAGCGCGTTCGCACTGATCATCCCGTGCTCGGGACATTCGAGCCGGAAGAACCCATCCTCGTAGACCGCTTCGATGGCCGCCTCGTGTTCCGGACACTCCTGATCGGTCTCCGTCCGACGTGGTTCGATGCGTTCGGTGTAGGTTCCCGCGCGGATCGCGCCGGCGAGGTAAAAGCCCGCGTTCCGGAGGACGTACTCGCCGTCGAGTTTCCCGACGAAGTGGTCCTGAAGCGCCTGCAGATGGTAGTTGAACGTTCCGGCGTCCTCGACACCGACCGCCTTGCGGAGTTCGGCGAACGGAAGGCCCGCAACGCGCCACTCGGTCCGCCGGGGCTTCGCTAACTCCTCGATGATAGCCAGCCGTGTCTCGTGGCCTAGCACCTCGAAGGCCTCCGTCGGCGTGGGTCGCCGCTCCGCTTGAGCGCTCATACCTGAACTGGCGGGGCGTCGTGCAAAACCTTTCTGCGCATACAGTTCAAATCCGTAACTGGAGTGCTCTCCCGGAAAGCGATAAGTGACGAACCAACGACGTGCTGATCGAATGAATCAATGTGGATCGTTCGCACGAACAGACGCGAGGCTGGACGAACCGACTGACACGGACGACACCGCCGTTTCGGTCGTCTGTCCTGGGCCCAACCGATAACGATGGCGACGGACACCGAACCCACCACGACCGTCCAGGACCGATACGAACCGACGACGGCCGTCCCGTGGCTTCACCAGGTGAAGGCGTTCGCGCTCCGGACGCTCCGGGAACTGTTCCGCAACCGGAGCGCCCTGTTCTGGGGCCTCGTCTCGCCCGTATTCTTCTACGTGTTGTTCGGCGTCATCGTTCCACAGGGCCCGTCTTCGGGCGCATACAAGGCGTCGAACGCCGTCGCGTTCGGGGTGTTCGGAGCGTTCAGCGTCACACTCGTCATCTTCGCTGCCACGTTGAGCGCCGATCTCACCAACAAGCGCTATCGGAAGCTTCGTTCGCTGCCGATCGCGCCGTCAGCCGACGTTCTCGGCCGATTCGTGGGTGGGTTCGCCCTTGCTGTGGTATCGTTTTCGCTCGTACTGGCGGTGGGGCTCGTCACCGGAGCGTCGTTCGCGCTCCGGGGACTGCTATCGATACCGATCGTGCTGACGAGCCTGTTTCTGTTCTGTCTGCTCTCGGTGGCGGCCGCCGTGCTGGTCGCGGCGGTGATCGACGAGGGCGAGTACATTGTCGGCGTGACGAACATGCTCGTGCTCGGCCTCTTTTTCGTGACGGGCTACAACGGCCTCGTCCCGGGACTGATGCCCGAACCGCTGCCCGGACTCGTCAACTACGTCCCGAACGCGCTCGCGGCGCGGCTCGGGATCTATCACCTCACGACGATCGGGCCGAACGGACCGCTCTCGCCGCCCCCGCTGCCGACCGGGCCGGAGTATCTCGCGCTGCTCGCTGGGTACACCGTCGTCATCGGAGCGGTCGCATCGGTGGTCATGCGCCGCTACATCTATGCAGGCGACGGGGGTGAATGAACGTGACTGACGATCGAACGACGGCTGCCACGGACGCCGGGGATCACGAGATCGACCGAACCGATTCCGAGGCCGTCATCGAGGCTCGCGGCGTGACGAAACGTTTCGACGGTGACGGCGGAGGGGTTCTCAGCGGGATCGATCTCGACGTCCGGAACGGCGAGACCACGGTACTGATGGGACCGAACGGTGTCGGCAAGACGGTGCTCCTGGCGTGTCTCGCGGGCGGCCTCCATCCGTCGGCGGGCGAGATACGAGTGTTCGGCAAGCAACCTTCGTTCGCCGGCGCGCAGCTCTCTTTCATGCTCCAGAACGCCCTCGCCATCCCCGAACTCTCCGGTCGGGAGAACCTCGAATACTACGCCGACCTCCATCCCGCCGCAACCGGTGAATGGCGAGCGATCGCGGAGCGACTCGATCTCGCCGACGATCTCGACCGCAAGGTGCGGGACTACTCCAGCGGAATGGTTCGCAAGCTCGAACTCGCGGCCACGCTGAGCGTCGACGTGCCGCTCTATCTACTCGACGAGCCGACCGCGGCACTCGATCTCACGACGGTCGATCGGTTCCACGCGCTGCTCGAAGAACGGGCGGACGATGGAGCGACGGTCGTCATGACGAGTCACACACCCCGGGACGCCCGCGCAGCCGACCGAGTGGTCTTCGTCGCGGACGGTCGGATCGTCGCGGACGACGGCTCGGAGGCGCTGCTTGATGGTGTACCGCCGATCGTACGGACGACGGCCCGTGCTGACATTGAGAAAGTCCGTGAGTTGGTTCGCACCGGGCGATTTTTCGAGGGTGACGCCGGCCGCCGCGGATTCCTCGGACCCGATGTCGAGGCCGAGCGGGCCGCAGCCGACGACGGGATACACATCGAGGAGCCGTCGTGGACGGATCTCTTCAACTACTACGCCCACGTCGTGTCGGACGAACGAACCTGATGGTTGTGTGATCCGGCAGGTGATTCTCGCTCACTGTGGACGGTACCGAGAGGGAGTCCGGGAGACGATTTGTGTGGTGAATTCCCGATCCGGAGAGAAAACGGTTTGGCTCGTGCCACCGAGAACGCGTCATGTTCGACAAATCGACGTGGATCCGTCTCCCACGAAACGTCGTGGTTGGCCACGGCGTCCTCTCGCAAACCACTGAGGCCGTGGCCGAGCTCCATCTCGCCGGACGACCCCTGATCGTCACCAGCCCCACAGCTCAGGAAGTGGCCGGCGAGCGTGTCGTCGAGGGGTTCGCCGCCACGGGAACGGAGCCCGCGACGGTCGTGGTCGAGGAGGCGAGCTTCGGGGCAGTCGAGCGGGTGATCGAGACCGCCGAGGCGGAGGAGGCGGGCTTTCTCGTTGGCGTCGGCGGCGGCAAGCCGATCGACATCGCGAAGATGGCGAGTGACTCGCTGAGCATGGGGTTCGTCTCGGTGCCGACCGCCGCGAGCCACGACGGGATCGTCTCGGGGCGTGGCTCGGTTCCCGAGGGCGACACCCGCCACTCGGTCGCCGCCGAGCCGCCCTTGGCGGTGATCGCCGACACCGAGATCATCGCCGACGCGCCGTGGGAGCTGACGACGGCGGGCTGTGCCGACATCATCTCGAACTACACCGCGGTCCGGGACTGGCGACTCGCAAACCGTCTCCAGAACGTCGAATACTCGGAGTACGCGGGTGCACTCAGCCGGATGACCGCCGAGATGCTCGTCGACAACGCCGACTCGATCAAGCAGGGGTTGGAGGAGTCGGCGTGGGTCGTCGTGAAAGCGCTGGTCTCCTCGGGGGTCGCGATGAGTATCGCGGACTCCTCGCGGCCGGCCAGCGGCGCTGAACACCTCTTCAGCCACCAGCTCGACCGAATCGCGCCGGGCGCGGCGCTCCACGGCCACCAGGTCGGTGTGGGTTCGATCTTGACTGAGTATCTCCACACCGGCGACGAGGGCCAGTGGCGGAACGTCCGCGACGCGCTCGCCAGGATCGGCGCACCCACCACCGCCGAGGATCTCGGCATCGACGAGGCCGACGTGATCGAGGCGCTCACGACCGCCCACGGGATCCGGGATCGCTACACCATTCTCGGCAACGGGATGAACGAGGCCGCCGCGCGCGAGGTTGCGAGCGTGACCGGCGTCGTCTGAGCCACCGAAAACGACGTCGGCCGACGCGACGTTTCGAGCGACGCGACGACTACGACTACGACTCCTTCTCCCCGGCGGCGTAGTCGGCGTACACGCCCCACGAGGAATCGACGGCCGGGCGCTCGATCCGTTCGCCGTCGACGTGCGCGCCGGCTCCCTCGGCAACGGTGCCGACGACGGCCGCAGTCGTCTCCCGATCGTCGAGCGCCGCAAGAACGCTTTCGACGTTTTCCGAATCGACCGCGATCAGGAGAGAGCCGGAGCTGGTCGCCGTCCACGGATCGATGTCGAGGTACTCACAGACGGGCTCGACGCCGGGCCTCATTGGCACTGCCTCGCGGTCGACATCGAGGCGGACGCCCGCGCTCCCGGCGACCTCACAGAGCGCGTTGGCAAGCCCGCCTTCCGTGACGTCGTGCATCGCGGTGACC
Organism: Halococcus sp. PRR34; assembly: GCF_028617175.1. Classification (NCBI taxonomy): domain Archaea; kingdom Methanobacteriati; phylum Methanobacteriota; class Halobacteria; order Halobacteriales; family Halococcaceae; genus Halococcus; species Halococcus sp. PRR34. The sequence goes on from NZ_JAQJDA010000013.1 coordinate 91,783, forward strand.
GGCCCAGCGGCCGCGGCGGCGAGCGCGTCCCGAACGGTGTCGGTGTCGTCAAGTCGTTTCCTGGCGGTTTCGAGTGTCGTTGCAGGGAGGTCCATTCGATCGCCGAACAGCGTCGTCAGGAGGCCGACCGCCTCGACGGCGGGGCCGGTCGTGAGCACGAGTCGGTCACCTGGTTGCGCGCCGTCGGGCCTGACGATTTCGTCGGGATCGCCGACCGCGAGCGCGGTCGCGCCGCCGACCCACGGGAACGAACAGCCCTCATACCGCGCCGTGTGTCCCGCCACGACGCTCGTCCCGAGATCGGTGGCTTCGCGGTCGATCGCCGCCCAGAGCGTCGCGAACTCCTCGTCGGTTATCTCCGGGGGTAAGCTGAAGTTGATCGAGAGAAACGAGGGTGGAAGGCCGCTGACGGCCACGTCGGCGAGCACCACGTCGAGCGCGAACCGGCCGGCCCGTTCGAACCCCAACTGAGGAAGGATCGAAATCGGATCGGTCGCGACCACGACGCCCCGTTCACCGATCTCCAGAACTCCGAAATCGACCCCGTGCTGCGGTCCGAGTGCGACATCTGCCCGATCAGCGCCGAGGCGCGGATAGATGTGCTCGTCGAAGAAGTCGGCGTCCACCTTTCCGTAGTCGGCCATGCGGAAACGGGGGCGAGTACCGACAAAACCGTGTCCATCGATGCGCCAGCACCGGGCCTCCGTTCGGGACAGAAGGGCGCGAACCGTCACGCCGAACAGCGGTGGCCGTTTCGCGGACCGACAGTCTATAACGGATGCCGCCGGAATCCAGACTACGATCGATGAGCGGCGACGAACGTCGAGACGAGACAGCCGTCACGGGCGATGGGACCGCCAGCCACGCTGCCGAGGGCGATCGTGAGAGCGAACACGACTGGCACGGGTTCTTCGGCTACGAGGAGCCGTACGCGAACCAGGCCGACGCGATCGAGGCCGCGATCGACGCCGGCGAGGAGGGGGGCTACCTCGTCATGGAGGGTGCCTGCGGCACCGGGAAGACGATGGCCGCGCTCGCGGCTGCCGGCCACCTCCTCCGGAACACCGACCGCTACGACAACGTCGTGGTGGCGACGCCGGTCAAACAGCAACGCCGACAGTTCATCCAGGACCTCCGCGCGATCAACGCCGACCTCGACGAGCCGTTTGCGGGACTCGCACTCGTCGGCAAGCCCGCGCTCTGTCCGTACGAGCGCGCGGACGCGTTCGACCGCGGGGTGCAGGACGCCTGCGAGGACCTTCGGGAGACCACCGCGGGGCTCGTCGCGGGCGACGACGGCGGCGAGGCGTGGTGGGACGCCGGCCGCGCGGCCGAACTCGTCGACTCGGCCAAGATCGACGCCGACTCGTGGCGCACGCTCGACGAGGGGCTCTCGACGGCGGGCGTCGACGCACCGTACTCGACGGGCCGGCCAGCAGCCCCCGAGGCGATGACCGAGAGCGACCGCGAGCAGGTGTTCTGCCCGTTCGAGGCGGACTGGTACGCCCGCGAGAAGGGCTCGCCAGTGAGCTTCGCCGACGGTGAGAGCGGCGTCGTCACGACCGAAGAGTTGCTCGCCGGCGCAGTCCCCGCAGGAACCTGCCCCCATCGGGCGATGGGGGCGCTGCTCGAAGATGCGGACGTCGTCGTCGGCAACTACAACCATCTGTTCGACCCCCGGACACGCGTTCTGACCGACGGCGTGGTCGACGAGCGGACGTTCGTGATCGTCGACGAGGCTCACAGGCTAGAAGGGCGGGTTCGGGACCTCCTGAGCGACCGGATCGGTAGCGTGTCGCTCCGGCGCGCGCGAAACGACGTCGCCCAGCTCGCCTCGTACGCGCGCCAGTCGCGAGAGAATCGCGAGGCGATCGCCAGCCAGCTCGCGAGCTGGGAACTCTCGACCGACGCGCTCGCACAGACGAGAGAGTTCTACGACGACGCCATCGACTGGCTCGATCGCCGAGTCGAGTCCCACCTCGACGAGGAGTTCGATGACCTCGACCGGGCGGCCGAACGCGGCGACCTCCCCGAGCGAACCGAGATCCCGCTCCGCGATCCCGCGGTCGACGAGCCCGACGACTTCACCGAGTGGGCGGCCGAGGCGGGCTACTCCGAGGCGTTCTGTGAATCGCTTCATACTGTGGGTGCGGCAGTCGAGGACGTGCTCGAAACGGTCGATCCGGATCGGAGCTGTGTCTGCGGCAGCGTCGGCCGGTTGATGAGAAACTGGTGGACCAACGACCACGCTGCGTACTTTCGGGAGGTGACACTCGAACGCACCGACCGCGAACACAGTGACAAATGGCGACGCCACTACACCGCGGCGCTCGAATGCTACGACTGCCTGCCGGCGGCGGATCTCCGCGAGCGCTTTGCGGACCTCGGTGGTGGAGTGTTGATGAGCGCCACACTCGAACCGATGGACGTCTTTCGGGAGTGTGTCGGGCTCGACCGACTCGTGACCGACTCGGCCGATGGAGCCGACGCCCCGGACGCCCCGGACATCCCGGACGTTCCCGATGGCGTCGATCTCCAGGGTCCGAAATCGGGCGACGGTGACGGCGGGGCGGCGAACGCTGACGGCGAGGCTGCCGGGGCCGAGTCGGCCAGCGACGAACACTCAGAAGTCGAGCGACCGATCACCGAGCGGACGTACGATCTGACCTTCCCCGCCGCAAACCGCGCGAGCTGGATCGTCGACGTGCCGGCGTTCACCGCACGAAATCGCGGCCCGCCCGACTCCGAAAGCGAGGTCCGCGAGACCTACGCCTACGCGCTCCGGGAGATCGCGCAGAGTCCGGGCAACGTGCTCGTCTGCATGCCGAGCTACCGCGAGGCAGCGTGGGCAGCCGAGCGCCTCGCGGAGTCGGTCGCAAAACCCGTCCTCGTCGACGAACCGTCGAGCGCCGAGACCACCGAAGCCCTCAAACGCGATTTCTTCGCCGACGATGGGAAGGTGCTCGTCACCTCGACACGCGGGACGCTGACCGAGGGCGTGGACTACGACGGCGCGAAACTAAGCGCCTGCGCGGTCGTCGGCGTCCCGCTCGTGAACGTCGCCTCGCCGCGGATTCGCGCCGTGCGGCGGGCTTACGGCGCGGCGTTCGGGGAGGACAAGGCCTTCGAGTACGCGCTCACCGTGCCCGCGGTCCGGCGCGCACGCCAGGCCATCGGCCGGGTCATCCGAGGGCCCGAGGAGGTCGGCGTTCGGGCGTTTCTCGACGAGCGCTACACCCTCGATGCGCCACGGTCGGTCCACGAGTATCTCCCGTCCGAGGAGCGTGAGGAGTGGACCACGATGACGCCGATGTTTCTAGAACAGCTAGTAGAAGAATTCGCTGAAGAACATCCAGAGTGGGGATATGAGTGAGTTTCCATCTCCCCGCTGATTCCTCTCTGAGAAATCTCATGGCCCAATAGTAGAAGATCAGAACAATTGGATGCTCACCCCAGTTAATGCGTGCTGTCCACTACCTCTTCGTTCAGTTTCTCTGTTAACTTCCGAGCCGCTGTCAAGCCCTTTTCTCCGATTTCCTGAATCTCATTAGGGGATGCAAACACCATAGCAGGCGCAAGAGGATCATGCACAATTTCATTCCTCATTCCTCTAATCGCTGCCAAATTTCCGTGCAGACCCTCATCAATGACTCCGGTTCGAAGTAGCCATCGTTCTCTTTGGGATTCATTTAGGCCGCTAACACCACGAATCAGTTCCCATGTCTCTGAGTTATTGGAGTCCTTTGGGTCCTCTTTGTATTCGTCATCAATGAACCTTTCATGGATGATCCAACTGGTACGGTGTTCAATCACTCCCACTACCGTCGCAAAATACGTCAGAATCGGCTCTGAACCGACAGATCCTATAAAAGTCGCATCATACGACGTAGACTCTCTCAATGATTGGATGTTCGCTCATCTCGATAGATCGTAACGCCAATTCCGTTGGAGGATCAAACATCGGCTAACGATGGACGAGGAGTCAGCTCAGGTCTTCCTTCCACCGCGTGAGCGATGCTTCGAGCGTCTCCGTCTCGCCCGCTTCGGCGAGACGGTGACGTGTGTCCATTGCGGAGATGACGCCGTCATCAAACGCGGAACGACCGACAAGGACGCCCAGCAGTACTGGTGCAAGCACTGCGAGACCTACTTCAGCGACCTCACGAAGACGATCTTCTGGCAGCATCGGTTCGGACTCGAAGAGATGTTCTACATCGTCAAGGAGATGCGATCTGAGCCGACCGCTCAGATCGCTCGGGACCTTGACCGAGACTACGAAGCCGTCCTTAACTTCGTCCACAAAGTCCAGGACGTCAGCGGTGATATCGACGAATTCGACCTCTACAACGTGTGTGAAGCCGATGAGGTCTACGTCACGGCTGGTGAGAAAGGACTCGAAGACGAGAACGGGAGTCCGCGCTCGCGCGGACTCTCAAAAAAGGACGCGGAACCTTCGGATCAGACAAACCGCCAGTCCTGACACTCGTCCGTCGGGATGACGGACGAGTTCGGTTTCTGGTCTGTGAGAACCTACAAGATGCTGACGAAGATATCGCCGAGTACGGCGATGGAAGCGTCATCCTCTGCACCGATGGCTACACGATTTACGACGACATCGAGGACAAGGAGGGGGTGGACGGCCATCTGGCCGTCACCCACTCCGAGACCTACGTGATCGGTGACGCTCACACGAACACCTGCGAGAACCGCCATAGCTTCCTCCGCCAGTGGCTGGCGAAGTTCCGAGGTGTCTCGAAACATCACCTCCAGAAATACCTCGGCTTCCTCGAACTGAAGCTCAACTCACCGAACGATTGGTTCGAGAAACTGCTGTGTTACGATGTATCGGGATGAGCGTGGATGTTTTCCCGCAATGAATTTTGGATGTTATCTACTGATACCTCTTCCCTGGGTTTATCGGTTACACTCTTCGAAATTTCATTTACGACTTCGTTCTGCTCTTTCGGAAGTCGTTCCTCGTAGGCATCTATTTCAGAGGCATACACATCAGAGACTAACCCCTCTCTCATGAGTCGGAGCAAAAATTCATCAAGATCCGCCTCATCCCCAGTACTGTCTAATTCAGCAATGATGCGGTTATACTGACCTATTGTATCCGCGTGTGCATCGGTAGCGTATTCTTGACCCTCCAATACATTCGTCATATTGTCATATAATTCCTCCAGTTGCTGTATGGGACTTAGGGCAATTTGGCCATAAATATCGGTTGTCTGTCCAAACGGCATTGCAACCGTCTCGTCTAATGCGTCGACTTGAATTGAATCCGGGTGGTTTTCGGGATCCCAATCATCCAATGGCATACGCTTCCAGCAATCGTCTGCAATCTGTTAATAGTTTCTGTGGAACCAGAATGTCACCTCACACCCCATCCAGAGCACCAGTCTCCGCGCTTGCTATGAACCATATAGAAGACGTATCTAAAACACACCAGTTGGTGTATTGAGTTTTTGTGGTGTTCTACTAGCGGATGTTGGAATAAGAGCCCCCGCTGCTCGACTCGCAGTTCGCGGCGTCTTGGAACAATCGCGAACTGCCTGGCGATGGCGGCGTGTGACTCAACAGAAGTTCTGGGTGGCGTACACCCGGGTCCGGCCGTCAGTCTGTTGGACGTACACGCCGATCGCCTCCTGTCGCCAGTAGGGCTTGAGGAGGTTCTCCCGATGGCTCGTGGAGTTCATCCAGCCGTTCACGATCCCCTGGGCGAGCGCCTCGGGCGTGTCGTAGTTGACCGACCGGTCGTCCATCCTGACAGGTGCGTCGTAGTAGGTGTAAAGGATGTTCTCGCCGCCGGTCGCGTACTTGAACCCGCTCGTGGGGACGCGACACTGGTAGTTGAATTTCGCGTAGCGATCGCCGAGCGTCTCGCCCTCCGGACCGACGTGGGCGAAGTAGCTCCGGTTCGCCATGTCGGCGCTGTGGTACCGGGCGACCGGACGGAGTTCGGTGTCGAACGTGAGTTTCGAACGGTTGTGCTCGACGCGCTCCTCGTTGACCTCCTGATGGACGAGATACTCGACCCGCGTTCCGTTGAGTTCGCTCGCGTCCGAATCCGGGATCTGTGGGACGCTCGCGTTGCCGGCGACATCGCCACTTTCGACGCCGCTCACGCCGCCGACGCCACCGAGTTCGCCGACACTGTCGGCGGCAGCGTCGCCGAGCCCGCGCACGTCCTCGCTCAGCTCGTCGACCGAAGTCGGGAGATCGCCCCCACCGAACGCGAATCCGGCGGCGAGGCCGATTATGACGACCACGAACGCGAGCCGCAACACGACCGAGACCACCCACGCGAGCAGCCCGGCGACCGATCGAAGCATCGGTTCGGGGTTCGCGCCCCGCGAGTATGTATCTGTCCGTCGGTTCGCCGTCCCCCGCCGCCGGTCCAGCTATGGAAAAAACGAATCGTTTGCGGTCAGATCGCGAGCACGCCGGGATCGAGGCCGTCGGTTGGCCGGCTCCGCCGCCACCGCACGGGCGTCTCGGCGGGATCGACGCGTTCGTCGGGGCCACACGAGCCGGCGAACAGCACCACGAGGCAGTAGATCGAGGAGCGGTCGCGGTCGCGGTCGGTCTCGTCGCCGACGCCCACGATCGAGATCCGTTCGACGTCCTCGATCGCACACTCGACGCCGGTCGCCTCGCGCACGTTCCGAATGGCTCCGGTTTCGAGCGATTCGTCGGGCTCGACTCGTCCCCGCGGGGCGGCCCATTCGTCGCGCCGATCCTGAACGAGAAGCACCTCGCTGTCCTCGTTCGTGACGCGCACCCCTGCCGCGGCGCGCTCGTCGGCCGCGACGCCCGCGATCCGCTCGTAGCGCTCCGCCGGCACCGCCCAGCTCGTCTGGTGGACCGACGACGAGTCGTACTCGTCGGTCAGCCTCCCGAGCTGATCTTCGACCCACTGCTCCGAACGACCGGCGGCATCCATACTACGGACGATTTCCCGCCAGCGGAATAAACCCGCCGTATCTTTCATCGCCGTCCCGTCTGGTGGTGTCAGATCGCTCTGACGTTTTCGTTCGTTTCACATGATTTTATGTCGATGAAACCACTATCGCCCGCGACCATTGGGGCTATCGGGGCTATCACGGTCAGGGCGAGCGAGTCAGACGTGCTCGTCGAGGAATCCCGCGATGGCGGTGTAGGCCTCGATCCGATTCTCGCGCTTCGAGATTCCGTGGCCCTCGTCTTCGAAGAGGAGTTTCTCGACGGGTACACCCTGCTCGCGGACGCGCTCGGCGATCTGTTCTGCCTCGCCGACCGGAACGCGCGGGTCGTTCTCGCCGTGGAGCACGAACAGCGGCGCGTCGATCCGGTCGGCGCGGTGGATCGGGCTGATGGATTCGAGGAGATCGCGGTCCTCCTCCAGCGACCCGTACTCGGCCTCACGGAGTTCGCGCCGCCACGAACCGGTGTTTTCGAGGAAGGTGACGAAGTTCGCGATCCCCACGATGTCGACCCCGGCGGCGAACAGATCGGGATACTCGGTGAGCGCCGCGAGCGTCATGAACCCGCCGTAGGAGCCACCCATCACTGCGATCCGGTTGGGGTCCACGGGTGAGAGCTCGGCGAGCCACTCGACGCCCGCCTCGATGTCGGCGACCGAGTCCATCCGCTTTTCGACGTCGTCGAGGTGGGTGTACGCCGTCCCGTAGCCCGACGAGCCCCGGACGTTCGGCTCGAAGACCGCGTACCCCTGATCGAGGAGGTACTGGGTGACGGGGCTGAATCGTGGCCGGCGCTGGCTCTCGGGGCCGCCGTGGATGTCGACGACGACCGGTGTGTCGCCCGCAGCGGGATCGGTGGGCAGCGAGAAAAACGCCGGAATCTCCCGGCCGTCGAAGCTCTCGAACTGCACGAGCTCCGAGTCGTGAAACCGATCCTCGGCGAGGCCGGCGGTCGAGGCGTGCGTCCAGCGGTCGCTTTCGCCGGACGCGATGTCGACGACGTGGACGTTCGCGTTCTCGCACGGACCCGTCACCGTGATCGCGAAGCGCTCGGCGTCGTCGTCGAACTCGATCGCGCCCGCGAGGCCGTCGGGGAGATCGGGCGTCGGAAACGTCTCGATCGTCGTCTCGTCCGTGAGTCGCCCGACCGTGAGATCGGTATAACCGTCGACGTTGCGCCCGTAGACCAGCCGGCCGGTGTCTCCGTCGAGCACGAATCGATCGACGTTCCACTCCGGATCGTCGACGATCGGTTCGATTTCCAGGCTACTGAGATCGAGCCGTGCGAGCGAGAGGGTGTCGCTGTCGCGGTCGGTCAGGCAGTAGAGCGCGTCGCCGTCGGGCCCCCATTCGACACCCATGAAGCGCACGTCGTCCTCGTGGGGCGTGACGTGTTCGAGTGCTCCAGTATCGAGATCGAGTACGGAGAGGTCCTGATCGAAGCTCGAATGCGCCTCGCTCACGACGAGGCGATCGTCGTCGGGGCCGAAGCCGGCGACGGTGAGCCAGCCGTCGCCCTCGTGGACGAGTTCGGCGTTGTCGCCCGTCGCGTCGCGTGCCTGGGTGTAGACGTCGAACACCGACTCGTCGCGCCGGTTGGCGGTGAACGCAAACCGGTCGCCGTCGTGGCTCCAGCCGCCCCATCGGTGTTTGGCTGCGGGACGGTCGGTGAGCGGCGTCACCGAGCCGTCGGGATCGAGTCGAGAGAGCTGGACGCGCTCGTTACCGCCCTCGTCCCGCCCGAAGATCAGTTCGTCGCGTGTCGGCGAAAACGACCCAAAGGTGACGCGCTCGTCGGCGAACGTTCGCTGGTCGGGCCAGCCGCCGGATTCGGGAAGGGTCCAGATCTGGGGCGTGCCGGTGGTGTCGAGCAGGAAAGCGAGGTCACCCGAGGGCGCGAACGACCCGGTCGATGCGCTGCGGACGTTGAGGTAGCGCTCGATGTCAGAGAGCACGACCGGTGTTCACGGACCACTTACAAACCGTTTCGGTTGGGGGAAAACCGAACGACGGGAACCATCGATCGAGAGGTGCACCGAGAGCTGTTTCCAGCGATCGGGCCTTCGTACGCCACGACAAGGCAGATAAGGTCGAGCGACGTACGTCCTTCAAGTGATCGAACCGGGCCCAGAATCGGAGCTGCTCGATCAGGACGACCTGTCCGCCATCGAGCGGTGGCTGGCACCCGCGGTCGGTGTCCTCGTGATCGTCGTTCTCCTCGCAAGCGTCGGGTTTCTCCTCACGAGCGTGCTCGACGATCCCGGCGGGAGTGAAACCGACCCGGCCGCAGCTGGTCCGATCGTCGACGGCGCGAACGCCACGACCACGCCGGCCGTGACGACGGAACCAACGGCACGGTCCACGAACGAAACCACCACGACACCGGGACCAACCACGACGGAACGACCGTCGCAGACACCGTCGCCAACGCCGACAGTCACCGCATCGTCCACGCCCTCACAGACGACATCGATTGCGACAGCAACGGCAACTGCCACACCGACATCCACCGACACGCCGACACCTACCGATACGGCGACCGCCACAGCCACCGCATCCTCGACGGCGACGACCACACCGACGCCGACCGCCACCGCTACACCGACACCCACGCCGTCACCGACGCCAACAGCAACACCGACAGCGACCCAAACGACCGCACCCACGCCGTCACCAACCGCGACGCCAACACCCAGCGACACCCCGGCGACAGCCTCGTCGACGACTACCGACACACTGACAGCGACCGAGACACCAACGGCAACGGAAACCCCGACGCCGACGGAAACCCCGACGCCGACGGAAACCCCGACGCCGACAGCGACACCAACACCAACGCAGACGGCTACGGCGACATCGGAGACCGAGGATACCGACACACCGACGGATACAGGTACACCGAGCGCTACGGAAACGGCCACAGCGAGTCAGACGACGAGTACGCCGACCGCAACGACAACCGCCTCGTCGACAACCACGACGTCAGCAGCGACGGCAACGACCACGGCGACGACGAACACGGTGACAGCGAGTCAAACCACTACGTCGCCACTGTCATCGACGAGTAGCGAACGGAGTGGGGAGGCGGCCACGACCACGGAGCGCGATGATACCGACGAAGCCGAAGACGAGGAATCGACTGACGAGGAGGAGACGACTGGCGAAGAGGAAACGACCGACGAAACGGGGACGACGGGAGAGATCGATGGAGAGTGAGTCGAGCAGGTCACGCACCGTCCGTGAGCACTAACGGCCCACCCGACGGTAGTGTTCAGATACGGCTGAACAGTGCGGCACGGTGTGATTTCAGTGATCCATGCGGAAATCCACTGACCTCGACGGTTGTTTGGACGAAATACACGTGGATGTTGTGGAGCGAGAAGCAACGCCGCGACTGTTGATGAAGCCTGGACAGCGACAGTGGTTTCTGCGATATCTCGATCGTAGTAGTTTATGGCTTCACGCGTAATGAGAGCAACTGAGCGGCCGGGGGCTCCCTCACGACCGTGCGAGCCGCCGATAACGGGAGGCTTTCCGGTAACCACACCCGGCGTCGTCTCACCTTACTGCATCGAGTACGCATCCATGAACCACGCCATCGTTTGGTCGCGTCGCAGAATCCTTTAGAATCGGGACGATACCCGTCGGCAAGAAGCCGTAGCTGATACCTGAAAGGAAG
>NZ_JAQJDA010000014.1:0-89658 GCF_028617175.1 Halococcus sp. PRR34
AGTTCCGCGAGGATCGAGCTGGCGGTGTCGCCGTCGGTGAGACGGCGCACCGCCAGCGTGTAGCGTTTGTTGCGCACGCGGGCGTAGAGCGTGGCGTATCCGTGAAACGTGGTCGTTCCAGCTTTGGCGAGTGACTCGTAGAGTTCCTCCTCGGAGTCGTACTCCTTGCCGTAGTACGGCCGGAGGTGGAGGTCGGCGACGACCTCCACCGGCCGATCTGGAAGGAGTTCGAGGATATCCTGTTGGATGAGTGTCTTGCCGACTCGTTCGAGCTCTCCGAGTTCGAACTTCGTCCGGAGGTGGTAGAGAATCGTATTGCCGTGCGGCGATTCTTCTGAGATCTCGCAGAGATGACTGACTGAGTCCTCGTCGGCAGTTGCGCCGACGAGGACGTCCCAGATGTCCTCGGAGTCGATATCGGCGTTTTCGCAGAGGCCGATATCGATCTCCTCGTCGAGAGTGTTGACGAGAAAGTTAAGCACCTGGTCCTCTGTGAGTTCACTGGCTGCTTGGTTGGCCTCCATCAATCCACCAAGCAGTCCCTTCACCTAACCAGCTTTGTGAGGTACTGAAACTTGATCAGGACGATGCTACCCGGATATGCGAGCGAGTTGTTGACCACGGTGTGGATACGAGGGTGGTTGCCGAGCAGTTCGAGATCAGTCGGCGGCGGGTCCAGCAGCTCGCCAAAACCTACCGCGAGACCGGAGAAATCCCACAGCTGGAGACGCCGGGACGCAGACCCTACGCGGAGTATCCTGACGACCTCGAAGACCGGATACTCGACCTACGCCAGCGCCGAGGCGCTGGCGCAGTCGTCATCGCCCACGTACTTCGTATCAGAGACGGTCTCTCGATCGCCAACAACCGCGTCCACGAGATTCTCCAGGAGCACGACCACGTGACCGAACATCCGAACAAGCAGGGCCGTAGGCGGCCGTGGGTTCGGTTCGAGCGCGAGAATGCGGCGGTGACGGTCCACATGGACTGGTACCACAACGACCGCGGACAACAGGTACTGGCGGTCGAAGACGACGCCTCACGGCGCGTCTTCGACATGATCGAGACCGATTCCAGTTCGGCGAGTCAAGCCGTCGAACTCCTCGACAGTATTGACGGGGAGTTCGACAGCCCTGTCCCGATCTTGGAAGTCATCACCGACCACGGATCGGAGTTCGTCAATCCTCGTCAGGACGATCGGCCATGTCTCGATCACGAGTTCGAACGCTTTCTTCATGACAATGACATCGACCACACGCTCTGCAAAGTCGGGCGGCCACAGTCGAACGGGAAGATCGAGCGGTTCTTCCAGACCTACGAGAAACACCGCCAGCGGTTCGGAACTCTCGAGGAGTTCCTCACCTTCTACAACGAGGAGCGACCGCACATGAGCCTCGACTGGAACAGGCTGGAGACGCCAGCCGAGGCATTCGAGCGGTTGGTGCCATCGCCAGCGAAGGGCGGTGGCGACCTTCTCGCAACCGAGGTGACCGTCGATGGATGACCGACGAAATCTTTACCGGACAGCACACTAATGAGTTGAGTGTCAGTACGAGAAAGCGAGGTACTCCGTTGATCCTTGTCGCAATCGGTGAGTTTCATCATTGTGTTCCAAAGATTTTGGATGCCTTCTTGGGATATGGGTTACCGCGAATGATTGGACAACAGATACTCTATTTCTGTCAAAAAGGCACGCTGAGAAGTCAAACATGCCCAGCAGTGATAGGAGCTAGTGCAACCTTTCTACGTTCAATATCGGCTAACACACCTTCTCCAGCGAACATCGCCAATCCGAACAAGAAACCAACTATCATCGAAAATCTGTCATCCGAGGCAACACATTTACTCATCTGGCCCTGATCAATCTGCTGCTGTGGCGTTTCGACTATTTAAAACCGGCGTGAGCCGGTAGTGACGGCCTGATGTCTGTGATTTCCACGTCATCAGATAGGCCGTCATCGGGTGAAACGAATGCCAACAACATCAATTCTGTCGAAACTGTCGCCGATGAGTTGTACTCGCTGCTCGCCGAAGGCGACAGCGAGTCCATCGCCGAGGAGTTCGATATCGGCATCCACAACGAGACACACGACTTCGATAACCACCTCAAAGTCGCTATTCGGGAAGGACTTGATCCGTCTAGCTCTCTCAGTGAACTCGCCGATAAGACCGCTGTTGATGACTCTCTTGAGAAAATGCCCGAGTCACGGTTCTCCGAACTCACGAACGACCGCGACTACCGCGCGGTCGTTCGCATGCTGTTCGCGTTGCTCCACACGCCACAGCTGTATCATCAGCGTGCTGTCCAACGAAAACGCCTGGAGTGGCTTACGCGAGAGGTAATTGCTGTCGACGCGACGAATCTCGAACTCACTCGCTCAGTTGTCGTCTCCGACGAATTTGTCGGAGACGACGAGCAGGTCTATGAAATCGACCCGGACGACGGTGGACTCGAACTTCACTGTGCCGCACGCGTAGACGGTGAACACAAGCATCCGCTCGGAGCCACCGTAACAGAGGGCGAAACCCACGAAAGTCCGCAGTTCGATTACCTCAGCGATGATATCGAGGTCTTCGCAGACCTCGACTCGGTTATCTGGGTCTTTGACCGTGGATACACACTCTATCACCGATTCTGTGAGATCAAGCACGAAGACGATGACTTTGTCACGCTACTCCAGTCAAACGCCCGTCTCGACGTTCTGGAGCGCGTCCAGAACGTCGAGGTCACTACCGAGGATGGAACGAGACGGATTCGTGACGAGCGAATCGAACTGGCCGAGACCGGTGAACAGTTCCGTCGTATCATTTTGGAAACGCCGGACGGAGAAGAGATTCAGTACCTGACGACGCTGGCGTCGTCAGTGTACGATCCCATCGACGTGATCAGTATCTACACGCTCCGGACAATGATCGAGATCCTGTTTCGCGAATTCAAGCAGTATCTGAATATCGAGAACTTCCATTCGAAATCGCTGAACGGCGTGTTGTTTGAATTGTTCTGTGCGTTGATTGGATACGTGCTTGTAGAGTGGCTGCGCCAACGCCACCCGGTCAAGGGTGGCGTGGCGCGTGCAATCCAGAAAGTCCGGACGCACTGGAATGAGACGCTGACTTCGTTCGGCTAATCCTATCACACGGCATCAGCGACAGCCGTCGTCAGTCAGCGACGGCTGTCGCCAGAGTCGTGGTTTTCTTCGCTTTCTGGGTCTGAGACGACGTATTTCTTGGTTCTGGGTCTATTTGCTCGCATCAGGTTGAGCTTGCGCAGTCTACGCACCCCTTTCCAGTGCCCCTCGCAGTGGTCCCGCTCCCCCTAGCTTTATGAATTCAGAACGCAACAGATCTGCTGGAGTGTGAAGAACAATTCAGCTCTCACTAAGACTTGGACCGGACCCAGATCCGATCTGGGACCTTGCGACGCAGCTGGGAATTGAGAATGGCGTTTTCGATCTCCCGAGTCCGGCGGGAGATGCGAAGCCATGGGCGTACGAACCGCTTCGAAAGATGACTGAACGAGCCCGAGCAGCCGGCCTATCTGTACAGGTCATTGAGGAGCGCCCTCCTATGGATGACATCCGGCTGGCCCGTGATGGTCGGGATGAGCAGATTGAGCAAGTGTGTGACCTCCTGAAAAACATGGGGCGACTCGACATTCCCGTCTGGTGTTGGAGCTGGCGGACACACTTTTCCGTACTCCGCACAGGCCATGTTGAACTGCGCGGCGGCTCGAGAGGGACCGCGTACGTCCATTCACATCTCGATGGTCATCTCGAGGGAGACCCGACAGCCGCGAGGGCTCCACAAGTCTCCAAGGCTGAGCTCTGGGAGAACATCATGTATTTCCTCGATAAGGTGGTCCCAGTTGCTGAGGAGGCGGGAGTCAAACTTGCGATTCATCCTGACGATCCACCAATCGATAATGATATCGAAGGGACAAATCGGATTATGACGAGCCCAGAGGCTTACGATCGCCTGCTTAATCTGCATCCGAGTGATCATAATGGAATCTGTCTTGCCCAGGGGAACTTCTCCGCGATGGGCGCCAACATCCCCGATACGATTCAGCACTTCGGCGATGACATCCATTTCGTCCACTTTAGGGATGTCAGAGGAGTGGCCGAGAATTTCTACGAATCTTGGCATGACAACGGTCAGACTGATATGCTCGCTGCGATACGAGCATACGAGAAAATCGGTTTCGAGGGACCGATCAGACCTGACCACTACCCGAAAGTCACGGCTGGTGGAGGCGACGATGAACTAAAAGGTCGTCTGCACGCTATCGGCTATATTCAGGGACTCATAGAACAAATCACCGAGTAAGGGCTCATCGGATTTTATTCCGTGTAATTCCGTCTGTGTGAAAAATGCATCTGTACGTGCGAGAAGACTCCCGTGTTGCAATCGGTACGTTTAGGTGGATTGCAATCAACGTTATGAATATGGAAACTGGATCAGTTTCCGAACAGGAAACACGAGAACCGGAAGAAGGCGTCCACGTTACTCAACTCGTCGCTGGCGAGAACATGAACGCCCAGCACTTCCGCTTCGACCCAGGCGCAACAGCGATGGAGCATAGTCACCCAAGCGAACAAGTTGTCTACCTCCAACAGGGAACGTTCACAGTCATCATGGAAGGCAAAGAATACGAGTTCGAGGCCGGCGAGTCATATGTTATCCCGGGTGGTATTTCACATGCTGCTGAGAACAGAACTGATGAACCTCTTGCCGGTATTGACATTTTCAGCCCCACTCGAAACAAGACTCCTTGGGACTGATCGACTCAGCTAGAAGTGACTGGCACAACGCCGAAGGTTTCGTTTCTTGGACCGCGAAAAGTTGCTTTGTAGATGTTCCATTGAATACGGTGCTCCCAGTTCAAAAGTTTTTAATTATCCTCCAAACTTATCCCTGAGGATTAGTAGCAATGACTTGCGGTTTGGTACATCGCAAAACACACTCTAGGACAGATCATTACCATGAGAACAGAGCACTACAACGTCGGTTACACCACCGATCTCGTCACTCCGGCGGCGAATCCCACTCTTCGCCGTTATCTTGTGAATTATATCCGATGGTTTCACGCGCATGTTCGATTTCGTACCAACGGCGGTCGTTGTCACTGACGCCGTTGAAAATGTCGAATTCGGTCGATTCGTCCTGTAGACAACAATCAACCTGATGGGCGAAATCTCGTCGGGATTGCCACATGCATTTCATTCGAGCTACCTGCTCCTTGTACTCGGGACTACCGCGCTCGATCTCGTCCTCGTCAACCATCCGCTCGGCGTCGCCATAAGGGTGGTCGTACTCCGGCATACGGACACTGCATATCCGGATCGCATAGAACTGTTTTGGGTACTCATGTTTCTCAACGTAGTAGCGACCGAGATCTTCTCCGAAAGACTTCGTCGCTCCGTAGTACGAGTCCGGACGCTTCGGATCCGTGTGGTCAATCATAATATCTGAGTCAGGATAGTAGATATCTGGAGCGTTCTCAACCTCGTACATCCCCATCACGTGGTTTGTCGACCCAAAAATGAACGACTCAACCTCAGCCTCACGAGCGGCCTCCAATGCATTGTAGACTCCGTCAATGTTGGGAGCCCGCACATCATCCCAGGTCCCGAAGTCAAAGGGATAGGCCGCAAGGTGGATAACCGCATCCTGGTCGTTGAACGCCGGTCGGCTTGCTTCGTAGTCTTTAATGTTCGCAACGTGTGTGTCGTATCCGCCATAGGGATGGTCGTCCGGCCTATCTGACCTATTCAAATACGTGAATTCGTACTCGTCGCGGTCATGCAGGTGATCAATAATAGCCGTGCCACAGCGGCCGTACACCCCAGTTGCAAGCACATTCATAGGCATTACTGATCATCCTACCGTTGATAATATATATTTAACGACTCCTGTCGCCACTCATCCGGTCAGTTGACGAGACTGTGGACACCTGGTTCAAGATATCCCTGTGACCACTCGTTAAACATTCAAATTTTGTTTCGGTTGTATCAAACAGAGATTGGATCATTTATAACCCCAGCACCAAGACCTAGCGAGGGAATAACCAAAGGTCCGAATTACGGCACGATACCACGACAGACGGCCCTACCAAGTAGAGTGTTGGTGAGGACGAGCGCAACTATGCTCGAATAGTGAGAAGTCGTCTCGGATTACTGTGGCGTCGCTGCGCCGCAGCGACGCAGCACATCATGTTCTTAGAAGGTTGGTGCGGTAGTGAATGTAATGACAATCACTCACACCGCACCAACCGGATCGTTCGGGACCACGCCTCATGAACCTTCACTCGTCGAGGACCCGACGCTGGTCTGTGAGTGCGGGTCAGAGCGTGCGAACAAGCACGGAACCTACGATAGGCACCCGCACGGGCACGCGCCCGTGCGAGTGCAACGGTATCGGTGTCGCATCTGTGGAGGGACGTTCTCGCCGAGTCTGTCCTACATCGAGGACGAACACCAGTATCCCGACGAGGTTAGACGGCTGGTACGCGTCGTGAACGCGTTCACCGACGCGTCCCTTGAACGACTTCAGGACATCTGTACCGGTCATTTCGGTGTTCGACCATCTGACGAGCAAATTCGCAACTGGATCACCGAAGATACAGGGGAGATCGTCCGCAACGATCTCCCCACGTATTCGGGCATCTACACGTATGACGAGCAGTATCTCCGCATCGATGGGAAGCGCGCATACCGGTTGTTGCTTTACGATGACCTCATGGGAGCACCCGTCGCCGAGCAAGTCGTCGACGGGTGCGAGAAGGCCACTGTTCGCGAATTTCTCAACACTACTCTCGAAAACAAGCCCGTATTCGTTGTGACCACGGATGGACGCTCGGATTATGCCGAGATCGTGGAAGACGATCTCGGCGCGTTCCACCACCGGTGTCACTACCACTTCCTGAAAAACGGCGAGAAGAAGCTCCGGAACGAGGTGTTCCGGAGCGTTCGCTACTCGAACGCGGAGAAGCTTCACGCCACGATCGTCTGGAGTGAGTTCAAGAGCGTGTTCGCGGCTCCGTCGTATCCAGCGGCTTTCCGGCGGTTTGAGGCGGTGCTCGATAAAATCGAGCACCTGCCGCCAGCGGTCCGGACTTATGTCGAGGAGGTGATGGAGAACTTCGACAAATTCGCCATCCATCTTCGGGATGAGTGGGTCCCGAGCACATCGAACAACGCCGAGCGCTACTTCAGCCACACGAAATCGACGCAGGTAAAGCGTCGATTTCGGACGGATGAGGGCGTCCAGTCGTTCCTCAAGACCCAGATGACCGTGCGGACGGTCAAACACGGCTACATCTCGCGAGAGGAATCGCTCGCGCGGATGCGCGAGCTCTTCCCGGAGATCGAGATGGAGGCAGTGATTCCGCTTTTCACCGAGACAAAGAAGCGGTATCTGTGGAGCCGCGATCTTGAGGCAGGCTAATCGATAGGAAGAGGTGCGCGAGCCGCTCCATGCGGAGCGGCTGCGCTATCGTGACGTGAATTCACCTTCACGGAAGTAATAGAAATAAATACAAACCTCTTTGTTTATCTATTATATTGAACAAAAGTATCGTTCCCGACCGCGACACGTATCAGCTAACTAGCTGTAACGGCCTTGTCTTCCCTCTCAACAACACCAGACTTGGTAGGGTCCGACAGACACAATCCTTATATAATCGCGTGCAGAAAGCTCACAGGATGAGCTATAACGGTATTAAGAGGCAGCTCCAAGGTGTAATATTCACCACAGCTACCCCTTTTAGCGAAGACGGGAAAGAGGTAGATCAAGCCAAGATGACCGAGAACCTCCAGATGATTGAGGAATCTGGTGGGAAAATATTCATTCCCTGCGGGAATACAGGCGAATATTACTCACTATCAAACAAAGAACGAGTAGAAGTCGTAGCTACACACGTCAAAGCGACCAGCGATGATTCAACTATTATCGCAGGTGCTGGCGGGAGCATGAAGACAGTGAAGTATCTCATTTCTCAGTATGAGGATCTAAATGTGGATGCAGTAATGATCATGTATCCTCGCCATACCTATATCCATGAGCAGGGCCTAATCGACTATTTCCAAGAAATCGCTGACAATACTGACCTCGGCCTTGTCATATACAAGCGCGGGGGGACAATTTCTAGAAACGTTATCTCAGAACTCTCAAAAATAAAGAATATCATCGGCCTGAAATATGCGGTAAACGACATCAATGACTTCTCACAGACAGTCTCGGACGCACCGGGCGACTTAGTCTGGCTGAATGGTATCGCCGAGCGATATGCACTCTCCTTCGCTATTGAAGGTGCGGAGGGGAATACAACCGGGATCGGAAACTTCGTTCCTGAAGCAGTTATTTCACTTCAGGAAGCGCTTGAAGCCGGGAACTGGGAGCAGGCACGGTATATTCGAGACATCCTCAGGCCATTCGAGGACCTACGTGAGGAGACTGGTCCGAATAACTCTCTTCCTAATGCGAACAATGTCCCCGCAGTGAAGTACGGAATGGAATTGGCGGGTCTCTACGGTGGTCCAGTTAGGAAACCACTGGTCGAACTGTGTGAAAAAGATAAGCGACGGATTGAAGAGTGCTACCAGCGGACTCAGAATGCAACGCTATAGGGAAAGGCTCTGCCAAGAAATTTGAGGTTTACTAAGAGAAAGTAGACGATAACGTCGTGTCGGCGGCCGTTGATCTTTTACCGTGTCGCTAACGATCTGTCTTGTACGATTCATCGTTTGGCGCTGTCTCAGCGTGTCATAGAAAGATTCGCATGGTATTTGGCCACCGTCCGAGAAGTCTGCTACCGCTGGTTCTCAATGGCGATAATACCGCCCCGGTGTCAGGCACTGGTTCTCGTCCTGCTGTTGGCCTGTGTGACGAACTCTATGACACGCTCACTGTCTAGTTAAAGCACGAGCAGTTCCTGGGTCTGGTGTTCACGCACATCCAGAAACTGCTCGCAGAGACGTTGAACACGGCATCTCTTGAATGTAGGGGTGAGGAGAGCACCCCGACACCCGTCAGGGTGCTCGAGGTGCGACTCCACGCTGCGGGAGACGGCGGCTGTGCTCGAGCTGTTCGGCATCAAGCGCTCGCATCAGGCGGTCTTCCAGTGGGTCCACCGCTTCGCCGACCAGCGGAACTGCTCAACCAAAGCGGTCACACCGCAATGGGTGCTACCCATTTCGACCGCTAGCAGGCATCGGCCCACAATCCCATGCGGGCAGGTCGAACGATCCAGGCGGCGTTTCTGGGCGACATGGTCGACAGAGCTCGACCTCCACTGCAGTACGAAATGTCTCAGAGGAATTCGACTCGGCTTCAAAAGTCGCCCTGCGGAACGCGGGCAACTTCTCAATCTTGCAGCGAACAGGGCTACAACAGCATGAGCTTCTGCGAACCTCTCAGAGTGGTCGGAGTCCGACTATCCATCAAACACTGCGTGTTCTCTCCAACGCCCACACGCATAGCGCGCATTGATGATGAGTGCTATCACCAGTACTTGATGACTGGGAACGTGAAATCTCTTCGTTGTGACACTGGTTCCAATATTGTCGAAAAGCTGGTTTAGACGTACACTATCCGGACACTGTGGTGCAGTGTCTTGCGTTGGCTGCTAAAGCAATTAGGACTGGAATCCTGGTAGTTGATAACGCTACTATAGAGATTAGCAGCCAAACCCATAATTTCTCTCGTCGGTCGGTTTTAGCTGATGTCGGTTTCGACAAACGAATCACCAGACATCACTGCTAATCCCTATAGTACCTCGCCAGGTTTCGACCGACTAGTTCAGGAAGGTCGAGGAAGCCGGTTTTTCTCAGCAGTCGACGCTTGCGATTACACTAATAAGCTCGCAAGCGTCGACTGCCGAGTCACAATCGAGCGACTGGCTCTTTCTCAGCTAGTCGGTCGAGATCTGGCGACGCACTAGCTATCTGATTCAGCTACTGGTAGTCTCATTAAAAGAAGATGTTTGACGATTAGTTGGTGGAGCGCGCTCGCACGATGAATCTCATCCAACTAGAGCGGAAGTTCGCCATCATCCTTCCTTTTTGGCTCTTGACCGTTTTCCAGGTACCACCACTGGCGCCCCAAGTACTGCTTGTCGGAAGTTTACGGGGACACGATGATCCAGGGGTATCTGCGGTACTACCGTTGTAGTCGTTCCCACACAAGTAACGTTGTTCGCTTGGGCCAGCGTTCGATTTTGGCAACTTAATTGCATCTCCGTCATTATTCTTCAGAGTGTTATAATATACGGAATTTAGCTTCCCAGCATCGGGAGCATCCGGGTCAGGTGTTGACCATCCCACTCGAACAGCGGCTCCATCCCCATCTTGGAGATCATTGTACCGGGCAATAGTCTCTTGACCTTGTATATTGATTTCACCTCCTTCAGGATAGACTGAGTTTCTGTCGGTACAATATTCAATTAGAATGTTGCGAGTTCCTTCTTTAGTATTCACGAGTTCCGAGTGCTCATGTCCATCACTGTTGTCGATCTGTCGAACACAGATATTGCGTGTTTCGTCGATATTCCCATTATGTGGGGGTTCATCGATCTGGGAAGGCGACGTTCCCAAGTAAACGACCTCACCGTTCGATCCCGATTGGTTTCCGGGTCCGTAGTGCTCACGACCGGTCGCCCCGATTACGTTGAAATCTCCAACCATTGATTGCTTAGTCATTGAAAGTCGGATACATTCGCCAGTAGTGTTACCAGCACCATGAGGCGAAATAATCAAATCCTCAAGGTACTCTGAGCTATCCGGCTCAGCGTAGACCATTTTATCCCGATATGAGCTCAGTTGATTCGGGTTGTCTGCATCGTGGAGCCCATTCAGCGTCAACCCGGTCAGGTGAATGTGGCTATGTTTTATTTCGAAGCTTCGTGCGTCGCCACCACCCATGAAAACTGCATCAGAGGGGCCAGTAAGTGTAATCGGTGAGCCATTATTACCGCTCCGGACAGTTTCCAGATTTTCTCGATACTCACCAGGCTCAATGTGAATCGTGTCACCTGGCTGTGCTTGATTGATAGCTTTTTGAATCGATTCTTCGGGACTAACGGTATGGTCACGTCCCGCAGCTGAAACCGTTTCGCTCGTTACGATTCCGCTTACTGCGGCAACTCCCCCAACGATGCTAGTCGCGCCGACCCTACGAAGGACGGATCTTCTACTATGTTCTTGCATGGGCTGCAATATGAGTCGTAATCGGGGAGGGATATAAATGTTATTGCTAGACTCATTAATTCATAATTCCTCAGTATTTCTATATGTGGCTATGGAACGGATTCACAGATAGGTTGGCGATAGTAGAAGGAGTACGATTGAGTAGAGGCAAGGGATGAACAATCACATGGACGCCGTGGTCTGTTCTCGATCACTACAGCCTGTATCCTTTGTCCCGGATACGTCATTATCGCCATTTGAAGACACGCAGACAACGCTCCTTTGGCATGGCCACACTCAACCAAACAGCGATAGCAGAAATTAATCTATCTAAGAGAATCTAGAATTGAGTTGAATTACGTTGGCCGCGCGGGTGACGGTTTCCGGAAGATCATCTTGAAACCGCTCTCTGTTCATGCGGCGAGAAGGTCCTGAAACACTTATAGCACCGAAAACGCGATCTTCATGCATTATGGGAGCAGCAATACAGCGAAGACCTAGCACGTTTTCTTCATCATCGAGTGCGTATCCACGTTCTCGGATTACCTCAAGATTTTCGCGAAGGAGATCGCGATCAGTAGTGGTGTTTTTTGTTTTACTCATGAGGCCGTGCCTCTCAATTATCTCATTGACTTCCTCATCTGGTTTATGCGCAAGGATTGACTTTCCGAGTGATGTCGAATGCATCTCCTTACGTGATCCTATATTAGATGCAGTCTTGACTCCTCGATCGCCTTCAGACTTATACAGATAGACTACTTGGCCATGTTCTTCAACCGCAAATTGAGCTACTTCGCCCGTCTCTTTTGCTAAATCATCTACCGATCGGACAATCTCGTCATAATTCTCGATATGTTCCGTTAAATATTCCGATATTTCGAGGAAGCGTAGACTGAGACGATACGTTCCATTTTCCCTAACCACGTATTCATTAGATTCAAGCGTAGCAAGTTGTCGATGTACAGTACTCTTTGAGTGACCGACTCTATTTGCAATCTCTGTCACACCAGCAGTATGTGTATTTTGAAGTTCGTCAAGAATCTCACACGCAAGGTGCACCGCTTTTATCTCCTTTGTCATGATCGGTCAATGACGATGCACGTACTTAATTCTGTTCCACTCTGTGGAACGTCTACGTGATGGCGCAATCTCAAACTATTATAAATTTGCCATCTGATGTGGTGGTGTATGACTGAGTAGGGAGTAGACAGGGTGATTCAGGTGGGAACAATGCCGCTATGATAACGTTGATGAAAACATTATGTATAATATCTTTGTGATTATCGTATTCGAAGCTATAGAGCCTGTCCAAGAAACAACGACAGGATGGGTTTGGTTCTATGGATCCGGATTCAGATGACACAAATCTTATCTAGCTGAAACCCCTGTACTGCGTAAGGATTACCCGTGACGTCTAACTTTGTTCGATACGATCAAGATCAGCAACACCTCCTCCCGAAGAACGTCGCGGATTGGGTCGAAGACGACAGCCTCGAAGCCTACGTCTCCGACGTCATCGATCATCTCGATGACGAAGGCCGCCTCGACCCGTTCTATCCAGATCAACAGGCGGACGGCCGTGGCCGGCCGCCCTTCCATCCCGTCATGATGCTCAAAATCCTCGTCTTTGGCTACTGTATCGGCGTCCGAAGCTCCCGCAAACTCGACCGCCACCTCGAATGTAACGTCGCTTTCCGCTATCTCGCCGCGAATCAACACCCTGACTTCCGCACGATCAGCCTCTTTCGCAAAAACCATCGCGAGGAGTTCGAGCATCTCTTCGTCGAGATTCTCCGCCTCTGTCGAGAAGCTGGGATGGCCGAGATGGGTGAAGTCGCCTTGGACGGCCGGCGCGTCCAAGGCGACGCTGCACTCGACCAGAACCGTACTCGTGAGCAGATCACCGACGAAATCCACGACATCCTCGACGAAGCCGCCGAGATCGACGAGGCCGAAGATGAAGAATACGGTCCGTACCAGCGTGGAGACGAGCTCCCGGAGGAACTCCGGGAGCAAGAGGACCGACTGAACCGATTGCGGGAAGCCAAGGACCGACTCGACGCTGAGGAACAACAGCTCAAGGAGGAGCAAGCCGAGAAAATCCGCCAGAGAGAACAAGAAGAGGAAGAAATGGGCCGGAAGAAACGTGGCCGGAAGCCCACACCTCCGGAGGAGGTGGAGCTTCCGGACGACAAGAAAGCAAACACGACAGATCCAGCGAGTCAAACGCTCAAAACCAGCAACGGCTGGAAACAGGGCTACAACGGCCAAGCAATGGTGGACTGCGACACGCAGGTCATCGTCGCTCAGGACATCACTACTGACGCAAATGACGTACAGCAACTCAAGCCGATGCTGGAGAACTGCGAGGAGGTGAACGGCAAGCGCCCGGAGAAGGCGCTTGCCGATGCTGGCTACTGGAGCAAAGCGAACGCGCAGTTAGCGGATGAGCAGACGGAACTGTTCATCGCCACGACCAAAGACTGGAAGCGACGGAAAGAACTTCGAGAGGCGGATCCGCCACGAGGGCGGATCCCCAAATGGTACGGGCTGAAAGAACGCATGGAGCGGAAACTCCGGACGAAACGGGGTAGAGGCATCTACCGCAAGCGCAGCCAGAGCGTTGAAGCAGTGTTCGGTCAGCACGTCACCCGCGGCTGCGACCGATTCCTGTTACGCGGGGAGACGGGGGCACAAGCGGAGTGGTCGTTGTTCTCAGCGACGCACAACCTGCTGAAACTGTGGCGGTCCGGCCGGGGGCCGGACGGCCACGAAGTGGCGGACGCGATCGTCGGATAACTGAGCCCGGTCCTCTTTTTTGTCGACGGATGAATTGGTCTGTTGAATCGTGCAGCAGTATCTTCAGTCGTCGTCAGGGGACTGATGGGGCGGAATTCTTAGACGGGCTCTATAGCGGTTAGTAATCGATCTGCACTATCTGGTTGAGGTGGCTTGAGGAGTGAGCAAGTCGTAGCGAGCACTGTCTATGAAACTCGGTGAGCTCGGTGATTATCATGGGACATCCGTTCCACCCTGAGGAACAGTAGTAGATATGGTTAAACAAGCAAATCCAATAATAGTCTTTTCCTATATGAGTGCTGTCTGATCGTGGCTCCGGTACAGTCACTAATTTGATTTCATTGTGCCATGTCCCTATCTTCAGTGGTACATATGCTGTGGCGATTATGAACCTTGCGTCTATAACACGCATATCAATGTTACACACCATCGCTGTTCCCGCTACTATAACGAATGTATTCGTGTTACTCAGGTGGGTGGGCTTTTCCTCGAAAGTATTCTGCTTGCCTATCTCTCGTAGCTAACTCGAGCGTTACAGGGGTTAATATACTCCACTATTTCAGATCGGTTTCCAAAGGATCTAACAAACCCTCTTTCCCACATAGAAGAACAATGGTTAAGTGTGTGCAGCATAATCAATGTCATATGCCAAAGAAAGACACAAACCTGCTCAATTCTGTTGGTCTCGCCTGTGATGTCCTTGATGCACTCTGTGAGCTCGGTAGTGCAGGCGTGACTGAACTGGCTGACGAAATAGGTTGTTCCAAGAGCACAGCACACAGGCAACTCAGGACACTTCACAGCAAAGAGTACCTTATTAAAAATGGTGGCCAATACCAGCTCGGGTTGAAGTATATTGACATGGCTACGCGCGTCCGCGGTCAAATCGATAACTACGATGTTATCCGCAAAGAGATCGAAAGTCTTGCCGAAGAGACCGGTGAAACTGCTCAATTCGCAACCAAGGAACATGGATGGGTAGTCTACTTGTACAAAACATACGGTAAGAATGGTGTCCAAACGTCCTCGAACGTCGGAACACGAGAGTACTTTCACAGCACGTCGTTAGGCAAGGTTATGATGGCGTATATGTCCAATGATCGTGTTGGCAAAATTATTGACCGTCACGGACTCCCAGTAAAGACTGAGAATACGGTTCCCGATCGAGAATCACTCCTTGAGGATCTCAAGAAGATACGGGATCGTGGATACGCCATCGATGATGAGGAGAATGTTATCGGACTTCGATGTGTCGCAGCTCCTGTGATTCAGGATAATAGAATCATGGGTGCGGTCAGCGTGTCAGGTCCATCACGACGAATGAAAGGTGATCGCCTCAACCAAGAAATTCCCAATGTAGTCACGCGTACTGCAAACATAATCGAACTCAACTCTAAGTTTTCCTAATGAATGCTCCACAGCAACCTGTTCCTCTATGCGGGAAGTTTTTCATTCACCTCCTCGTATCACGTCGATAGTGGCTCGAAAAGCAGAGGCACTAATCATTTGTCGAGTCATGGAAGAAATCTCATGGCAGTGGCTAGTTGAAAGTCTCCTCAGTTGGCGTTCGTCCATCGAGCGCTTAATTCGGTCGGTCGTGGTTGTAGTGGTATCTGAACCGTTGCAGCCAGCGCCGTGCGCTGGCTGGACTCCCCTGCCAGAACGAGGGGAAGCGGTCGGTCCGCATCGTCACGGTCTGGAACCACTTCTCGATCAGATTCCGCCGCTGTAGTTGAATTCTCCGCGGAGGTCGAGGCGAGCTAACGCGGTGAGATACCCGCCTGCGCCGGTGAGAAACTCGGTATCTGAGACCTTGTGTTTCTCGGTGAGTCGGTGAAGGAACGCCGTCCTCAGAACGCGAAGCGTTCTGATGGGCTGCACGAGAGCTTCGCTCTCGTGAACACCGCGGGGTCTGTCCCGCGGCGGCTGAACACGTCGACCTCTAAGAGGAGTTTCGAATCCGTGTCGATCGCCGCATAGAATCACTTCTTCTCGCCATCTACTTTGATTGTTTCTCGTCGACGGCGACTCGCGACGGCTTCGCCGTCGGCGGGGCTGGCTGGGCCTCTGAGAGTGCGTGCGTCAAGTTCTAGACTGCTCCGTGTGAACGGTCAACGCCGAGCCAGTCGAATACCGCGACGATCTCCCGCAGCGACAGCCCCATCGAATGGAGACGCATCCCGAACATCCTGACGGGTGTCGGGGTGCGCTCGTTCTCCCAAACCTCACCACAATCCACGTTCAGCGTCTCTCTGAGCAGGTCCGCGAGTTTCATCGATAGTGCTCGCTACGACCTGCTCACTCCCCAACCCACCTCAACTAGACACTGCCTTTCTCTCCGTTGCTCTCGATTTCATTCTTGTTAATATCGTATATAGAAGGGGCTACTATTAATCGAGGTAACTCGAAGTGTCTCAGATGAAGGATAGAAATAGCAGCACAAACGGAAACGAGTAGTATTGAGGGAAAGAAGCGGGAAGTGAATTTCTCAACCGATTTTACTTTGGCGAGACCGTGGTAGTGGGGTCACGCTCAACCTTCCACTGTGCTCCGTCTTCATCCCACCGCCAGAGGCCTTCGGGATTGTCGTTTTGGCTCGTCTCGTTCTGAACTATCTCGCCGTCGTAGACCCCAGTGTAACCGCCTTTGGAGATATCTTTCTTTGGGTAGACCAAACCGTTGTTGCCCAAGCGGGCGGTGCCATCGTTATGGATCTCCAGAACGTTCTCGGCAACATTACGGAGTGAAAGCGAGACACTGTCGGTCCAATTCTCGTGACCTAACAGGTGTAGCGCCCGCTCAGAGGCGTCGATCCCGAGTCCGAACATGCTACTGTAGCCTGCGCCGGCGAACTCTAAGAGCTGAATCCAGCCGCTGTCACCCGTACCATGATTGAATTGGATAGGATCCTCCGAGAAGCGGTGACGCTGGGCGACTGTCTTAGGTTGGTCATTAACGTATTGCAGGGCTGGGCTGATATCGATATCACCGATGGCCCACACGCGTGCCATCGGCCTCTGGCGTGAATCGTCCATTGGGGTGTATTCCGCACCAAGTGCCGCGAATTCGTCGTGTCCGTTACGAACGACGGCGATGTTCTCTGCGCCTTCGCGTACGACGGAGACTCCCTCATGGTAGTACCGTTCAATTAGGCGGCGAGAGGTCCATTTACCGTGGTGGTCCTTAGCGTATATGTCGTAATTACCGACGCTGTGACGCCGCCCGTTTTCGAGGTGCAAGACGCCGTCGTCGTCAGTGATTAGGTGGGCTTCGAGGTAGCCGTCGTCTGATATCCGCGCATCGCACTTCTTCCACTTGTAGTTATGCGTCGCGCCAGGGATTTCCTCGAGTTCCCAGCCGTCGTCCCACGTGGCGAGGAAGTACTGCCCATCGCCCCGTTCAGGGTGCTCGGCACCGAAGACGACGTGCGTCTGGTCCTCACCAAGAGCATGCTTGACCGGGGTAACGTACTCGCCATTGTACACTCTAACATGCCCCTCCTCGCGTTGACTCCAAGCGACAGTGTCACCGTAGCTGTTGCCAGCGAGATCGAACATCTCGCGCATTTCGGGATCGTAGTAGGCGTGGTAGGCATCCGAATGGTAGTCATCGTGGTTGTCACCATTGGCGACGAACCACGAAATGTGGAACTTGCCATCACGCTCATCGAAATCCGTGATATACGCGTCTGAATCCTGCTCCGGATGCTCGGTTACGTCCAGAACCGGCCCAATGTCCTCCCAGGTATTTCCACTATCTGTCGATCGGACAATAGTCGCAAACTCGTGAACAGGATAACTGTCGCCATGTGAACTGGTGCCGTCAGCCAGACCAC
Organism: Halococcus sp. PRR34; assembly: GCF_028617175.1. Lineage (NCBI taxonomy): Archaea > Methanobacteriati > Methanobacteriota > Halobacteria > Halobacteriales > Halococcaceae > Halococcus > Halococcus sp. PRR34. The sequence goes on from NZ_JAQJDA010000014.1 coordinate 17,818, forward strand.
CACCGGTCCGATAGAGCACGTAAACGTCATTCTCATAGACCAACGGAATTGGGTACGTGCCTTCTGGGATATCTGTCATCTGACCTCGACGCTCCCAAGAAGTGATATCGTATGGATTCTCACTTCGAGCGTAGTAGTGGTAGCTGTTGTGCGAACTGTAGAAGACGTGGATGATCCCATCATCATCGATGGCCAGTGCTGGAGTGGCGTGGCGATCATCTGCCATATGATCTTCGTCAATCCGATAGTGAGGCGATCGCTCGCCGGTTTCGTGGTCGTAAGTTAGTGCGTACTGCTGACCAAGGTCTCCTCGAATAACAACAAAGGTGGTGTCCTCACTCTCCACGTATTCTGCTTGTTTTCCATGGTTTCCGGTAACTGCGTGTCTCGCACCACGATTGGTGAATAGTACGGGGTCATCAGCTGCAGTGGCTTGTGTGTGATCGCTCTCGGCACACTCTTCTTTCTCTGGAGCCATATCTTGCTCTGTTCGCGGGTGTATCTTATATCTTCGGAATGGGGACACAAATCACGCCTAATTGTCATCAGTAGTTCACAAGGCAAGCAGGTGAACGGACTGCTTGGTCGGTTGATGCAGCCAAACCAAGTAGCCAATGAACTCACCGAAGAGCAGGTGCTCAACTTTCTCGTCAACACTCTCGACAAGGAGATCGATATCGGCCTCAGCGAAAGTGCCGATATCGACTCCGAGGACATCTAGGACGTCCTCGTCAGCTGTTGCACCGACGAGGACTCAGTCAGTCATCTCTGCGAGATTTCGGAGGACTCACCCCACGGCAACACGATCCTCCACCATCTCCAGACGAAGTTCGAACTCTGAGAGCTCGAGCGAGTCGGCAAGACACTCATCCAGCAAGACATCCTTGAACTCCTCTCGGATCGGCCGTGGAGGGCGTCTCTGACCTCCACCTCCGTCCGTACTATGGCAAGGAGTACGACTCTGAGGAGGGACTCTATGAGTTACTCGCTAAAGCTGGAACAACCACGTTCCAGGGCTATGCCACACTCTACGCCCGCGTACGCAACAAACGCTACACGCTGGCGGTGCGCCGTCTCACCGACGGCGACATCGCCAGCTTGGTCCTCGCGGAACTGCTCGGTGTGCTCAACGGCCTAAACCTCGCAGTCAAGGCCGTCTACCTTGATCGCGAGTTCCACGATACGCACTGTCTGACGCTGCTCGCTGCCCACAACTACGCTTTCGCCATGCCGATAGTGAAGTGGGGCGAGAAGATTCAGACCGAACTGAGTGAAGGCTGGAGCCGCGTGACCAACCATGACCTCCACGGCGAAATCGACGGTCACACGTGGACCGTCGATTTTCCGTTTTACAACGACTGTATATACCAGCAGGGAAAGTACAACGAGGAAGGTGCGGCGCGTCAACGGCGTAGCCGTGACGTGCCGTTTATCGATACTCCACGTCAGGTTCGGAAGTACTACAGCCGACGCTTCGAGATCGAATCGACCTACCGTCTGTCCGAACGAAGCATTGCGACGACAACGACACAGAATTCAGCGGTGCGGTTTCTGTACGTACTAATCAACTTCCTTCTCTAAAATGCATGACAATATCTGCACTGGGATTACGTGGCGTCACCGCGCCGAAGGTGCACGACACCTCAAGCCATGGCGATTCGACGAGTTCCTCGGGATGGTACGGAGAGCAGCGGAGACGGCGCTCGCAGTGCGTCGCGCCGTCCCCGCAAACAAGCCTCCGGACGACCGCTTCAAGCGCTGACCCACCGACCGGGACCGCCCGCTCGGCGAGTGACAACACCGTCGCGTCGGCGGCGGAACGCCGCCGACTGCGACAAGTTTGGTACTCTCGGTGTCGAACCGTCCTTCTCAGCAGTTGCTCGGCACCGATTTCTCTACCGAACACACATCTCAGAAGCAGTCAGCCGACGAGCTTTGTGAGGTACTGATTCTATGAGGAGAGCCGAAGGTCCGTGAATGGGCATCTACGATGGATCTATACTAAACAGAAACCGTAGAGAGTGTACCAAGCAGAAGTCAAATGGATAGGGAAACACTTATACTCATGCACAAATACGGTATGGATATGCCAAACAGTGGCAAGCGTAGTACCAGACACAGCTACGAAGCTAAGCGGCGACAGATACTGAAATCAGCAGGTGCGCTGAGCACTATCGGAGCTGTTGGTTTGGCCGGATGCTCTGGTAGTGGAACTAGTGGTAACAACAGCAGCGGTAGTAATGGCAACGGTGATCCTGTTTCGCTCCGGATGTTTATGGATGCGGTGAAACCGAACGAGATTAACTTCAATCCATGGAACGGTGGAACCGATGATTTGCATCGCAGCCTTGTCTTTGACTTCGCCGCCGGCTACGACCAGCAAGGCGAGAAGTGGCACAACGTTCTTATAGACAACTGGGAATGGCCTTCGACGATTAAAGAGGGAGAAACGGTTCAAGTCCATATCTACGACGATTTCACCTGGCATGATGGCACCCCGTATAAAGCGAAAGATTTCGTCGGAAACCTTGAACTTTTTAAATTTTATGAAGATCCTCTCTGGGAATACATCTCTAAAGCAGAGGCTACTGGAGAGAAAACGGCGGAACTAACTCTATCCACGAGAGTAAACCCGCTGCTCGCTGAGGATATGTTGTTCGGAGGTACGCGATGGATGTACCGTGACGATCTGTTTAAAGAGAACCTGAACGCACTCAAGGATGCCAATAGTGACGCTGAGCGTCAGAGTGCAATGAACGACCTCACTCAACAGAGAATCACCGGTAGACAGATGCTAGACCAAGGACTAGGTTGTGGCCCGCTTAAATACAAAGCTTCAGACGCCACGCGGTTGATCCTAGAGGTTTACGAAGACTACTCAAATCCCCACATCACAGCGGACGATTTCGAATTTGATCAAGTTGTGATGCTTCCAATCGATACGCCAGAAAAGCGTTGGCAGAGACTAACGAATAAAGAGGCTGATGTCTCACAAAACGCCTCAATCACGAGTAAACAGGTCGAACAACTAGACGACAATGGCAACGACTGGATTGACTGGATCGTTCAACAGCGTCATACCGGCAGAGCCATTACTTGGAATACTCGTCGAAAGCCGTTCGACAATCGAAGGGTTCGCTGGGCGCTAGCTCACGCAATTAACCGAGAATTGATGGTTAAAGGAGAAGCCTACGGCGAGTTTATGCTCGAGGCTGCCGACGTGCCCTGTGGAATGTCTAATTTCTTAACAGACAAGTGGCTCGGTGATCGAAAGGGAGACTATCTCAAGTTTGGAAAAACTGGCAACAAAGATGAAGCATCCAAACTGCTCAAGGAGGAGGGATTCACGAAAAGCGGGAAATGGTGGAAGCGTCCGAATGGAAAGGTGTTCCAAGTCAATGTAAAATCACCCCCGTATTTCTCCGGTCGGAGTCAGGCATTCAAGCAGACGCTAGAGTCGTTCGGAGTTAGAGTTAAAATCTATAATGAGGAATCTACAACATACGAGGGTCAATCGGTTCCAAATCGTGAGTACGATGCATTGCACTACTGGCAGGGACAGGTACCACCACTTCCTACCGTCGGGTACCGGACTAATATGATCTCAGAAGCAGGGATTACTGCCTGGCCCAATAACTGGGATGACAGTCGTTCAGAGCATGAGTACAAAATAGAAGTACCTCCGATCGGGGAACCCAACGGAAAACTCTCGACAGTCGATGTCAACCAAGTCATCACAGATCTATCCAGAGCGACTACCGAAGACGAACAACGACCGCTTCTGCAGAAGGTAGCTTGGGTATACAACTGGAACCAGGACAAAACCTATGACGTAGTTCGGAACCAAGCAGCTCCATACACGACTGATGATTGGAAATGGCCTCAGCCTTCTGGCGATCGAGGGCTCAGCAAGGATGAATACGGTGTTGACCAAAACCCCAATATGCGGATTGGCAACCCCCAATTCTGGCCGATTCGAGTAGGCTACCCAAAGTACAAGGGTTGATATCAACATTATCAGGCCAGAATTATTGGAACTACGCAATCATTTCTGTCAACGCACCACACTAATACTGTTGGCGATTCGAAGAATTTCAGTGAGCAGAGGACTCACTGACTGTGTTGAATCACTAGACGGCAGCGAGATAGGTCGCTAAATCAAAGGTACTGAAGGGGAGGCTTGCGTTGTCTATGACACAAATCTCCCGCTCTACCGAGTAGTGTGTCTCGATCGGTGAAAGGGTTCTGGCGATGGAGACGATTCTGCTGCCCTGAATGGTGGCGGCGGGTTCGTCGATCACGTCTTCGTTTCCCTTTATTTTCTCCGGACTCTCGTAGTGATAGCCCCATCAAATGGAGATACCCCCGAACACCCTTCAAGATGTTCGGGTGCGTCCATTGTTTCAAATCTCATCACAGTCCACGTTCAACGTCCCTCTGAGCAGGTCACCGAGTGCCACGAACAGTGCTCGCTACGACCTGCTTGTCTCTCAAGCCACCCCAACTAAAGAGTCCAATTTCCAGAGATTCTAATATGAATATAAATATTTTTCAATTCTATAATTGAATAGTTCTCTACTCGAATAATTCATCATGGTATGGTGATATAGCCGCCCCAGAAGCACGAAACCATGTCAGAGTTGGTCGGTCATACGATCTGTAGGGGAGACACCATCCTTCCTTTTTAGTACTTAAATGGAAGCAGTACTCATTCGATTCTTCGTCTGGACTGAAAAGGAAGTGACAGCGTGAGTAAACCCAAAGAATCTGTGGGTGGATCTCATTGCCGATTGAAATTATGTTTATACTTTTCCGCTGCTATGAGTGGAGAATACTATGACTACTGTTGAATGCCGTAGGTTTCTCCTGTCCAATCCTTTGCAGCGGTGTCGTATACCGGTTCGTCTCGATCAATCTCATTTAATCGCTGGTGATCGCTATCCTTGAGGTTCCAGTCGAAGAGCTCAGCGTTCTCTTTAATATGCTCTGAAGAAGATGATTTCGGTATGACAACAACATCATTTTCGATAGCCCACCGAAGCACAATTTGAGCAGGGGCCTTTTCGTATTCTTCAGCCAATTCCTGGACGATCTCGTCACTCAAAATTTCTGTTCGAGCGAGGGGTGCCGCAGCCTCAACGATAGTGTTCGTTTCCTGGCAATACTCGACGATATCTGGGCGTTGCAACCATGGATGGAATTCGATCTGATTAACAGCTATTGGTAGTTCAGAGACGTGCTGGGCACAACTGAGTTGATAAGCACTGAAGTTTGACACGCCGATGTTTCGAACTAAACCCTGGTCGTGTAGTGTGGCCATAGCGTCCATCGTCTCCCGAATTGAAATTGCCGGATTTGGCCAATGAATCAGGTATAAATCCAGATAGTCAGTCCCAAGATTTTCCAGGGAATTCTTGCAGGCCTCGATGACTGATTCGTAGTTCAAGTTCTTTGCAAGAACTTTAGATGTGAGAAACAAACCATCTCGCTTGTATTCTGAGAGTACGTCGCCGATTTCTGATTCGTTTCCATACCCTTCGGCAGTATCTACGTGTGTGTATCCCGCATCGAGGGCAGTACGTACTGATTCACGTACAGTCTCCCCACTTAGGTTCCACGTCCCAGTCCCGACAATTGGCATTTCGTCACCGCTTGGTAAGGTTGCATGTGGTATTGTCATGCAGCGATCGGTCAGTCCGTTTTACACCCTCTTAACTATTTGGAAAGCGGGATAATACTGAGAGGACGAGATTATTGGTGAGTACTTGGCCGAAACCAACTCATCGAGATCATCATGCACCTACCGCTGATTCCAGACGAAAGTGCGGCAAATGCGGGCGACAGGGCGCTGTCTAGTTGAGAGCCTCCTCGATCGGCGTTCGTCCATCGAGCGCTTGATTCGGTCGGTCGTGGTTGTAGTGGTATCTGAACCGTTGCAGCCAGTGCCGTGCCCTGGCTGGACTTCGCCGCCAGGACGAGTGGAAACGGTCGATCCGCATCGTCACGGTCTGTAATCATTCTTTGATGATATTCCACTCGCTGAAGTTGAGTCCGCCGTCCAGTTTAAGCCGAGCGGGAACGGTCAGATACCCACCTACGTCGGTGAGGAACTCGGTATCTGAGACCTTGTGTCTCTCGCTGAGACAGTGGAGGAACGCCGACGCGGAGTCGAATGGTCTGCGTAAGAACTGAATACTGGTCGGAGAGCGCGCCAGCCTACTCATCCTCGTCGTTCGGTTTTCGTCACAGAAAAACAGTCGCGATCATCGACTATCCAAACGTTACGCAGTCACTCAGTCCCGTATCGGCTGAACACGTCAAGCGCTAAGAAAAACTTCGAATCGGTATCGATCGCCGCATAGAGCCCTTTCTTCTCGCCGTCGACAAGCGGCCCCCTGATTATCAGAGCGTGGTAGTCCAGTTTCAGACCGCTTCGTGGGCACGGCCAGTGTCAAGCGACTCGAACACAGTGACAACCCTACCAAATGAAGACGTCCCTGAACATCCAATCAAGTTTCTTGTTTGACGTATTTGTAGTGGTTATGGATTTGTCTCAGAGCGACGAAATTCGTGTATCTTAATCGTCTGACGACAATAGAGTGAGTATGGACCGATACGAGACACGGTTCGAAGGTGAAACATACGTAATCGAAAGCGACGACGGTTGGTTCGATGTCGGGGACATTGACGACATTTACGACCTGATCGGTGGCAAGACGTATACGATCGAGTATGATAACCAGACGCAGACAGCAGCTTGGCTTCGAACTGATGCAGACGGCCGGATCACTTTCGATGTTCACGATACACTCGCAGACATGACTTTTGAACAATCGTTCGTCGAGAACGTGAGACAAGCTCCAATCGAAGAAAAAGATGACAACGGTTATCCACTTCGGACTACACTATTCGCCGATTTAATGACCGAGATCTGGGACTCGAAAGGGAATCTCGACGAAGAGTAACCGCACTATCGGTGCTTTCCATCGGTTCAGTAAACGAACTGTGAGTACTCTTTGAGGAGCTGTCTTCAAATGGACACTATCCCGCGCCTGAAAGCGTGGTAATCCACGGTAAGATATTCCGGTTTGCAATCCGCCTCGGAACGCGGAAAGAACACTCCCCGCGTTCGGTCAAAGAGACGGGTCGCTGGCTGTTCCAACCAGCCGCTATCCCTATCACTGCCATCCGTGGCGAGATTCGAGAGTACCTTTTGTCTGATATTCTCCGCGCCATTGCAGTTGGCGACCAACCCACAGTCGTCGCACACGTACAGGCCACGTTCGACACGCTGGCTGTCCGCTTTCGTCCCACAGACCGAGCAGGTCTTCCATGTATCCCGTTCGGAGACGAGTTCGATCTCGATCCCTTCGGCTTCGGCCTCGTAGTCAAGCAACGTGGTGAAACGGTCGAACTCCCACCGTAGAGGTCCATGTTGCGGCTCTGTAGTTTCGGTACACAGCGGCTGATTTCACGTGTATCGGACGCTCCGTCGGAGGTTGTAGACGGTGGCTTTCAGCAGCATTTCACGGAACTCCAACCACCAGCTTCGCGCACGCACGGCTGCGCCGAGCGTGCGCTTGATTGACGAGAAGACGGTTTCTGACATGGAACGCTGGTGGTATCGATCACCGTCCATACGGGCGTTATGGGCGTGATCGAGTGGGTTCATGATCCTGTGTTTGATCAGCGGTCTGATGCCGTTTTCACGAAGTTCGTCGCGGAAGGCTTTCGCGTCATAGCCTCGATCGGCTGCGAGGCTCCGCAGGTCGCCGGCATTGCGCCGGGCGACCTGCGGGCCGATCTTCGCATCGTGTTTCTTGCTCGTGGTTGAATGGATGTCGGTGATGTACAGCGTTTCGACATCCACGAGTGCAGTGACTTTCAGCGCTCGGACGCGGTAGTGCGTGCGGTTGGCGTAGTGGCGGCTGGGCTGGTCGCGGTCGAAGCCGGTTGAATCGATGGCGGCGTGGCCAGTGCGTTTCTCGGCTGACGCGCCGAGAAACGCACGCCACGTCTCGGTCGGAATCCGTGCAAACCACGTGCGGAGAACGGTGTAGTGAGGCAATCGCGTGAGGCCGATCTCGTCAAGGACGCCGGGCATCTCGCTGAGCAAATCCACCGCGACGCGGTAGGATTTGCCCAGCTCGATGCGGAGTGCATGCAGCGTGAGCATCGCCCACTCGGCGAACCCGCCACCCCCTTCGGGGTCGGCGGGTTCGTCCGGGTTAGCGACAACTGATTTAGCCTTAGCGACCGTAACACGCGTGAGGAGACGGAACTCCGAAGTCACAACACTCCGTCTCTTCGCTTTCTACAGCAATAACGCAGTCGCGGCGGCTCCGTCTAGCGAAACTACAGAGCCCATGTTGCCATGGTCGCCCAGTTCAATGGGTCACCATTCGCGTCCTCGCGGATGCTACCGAGGTCGCCCACGACGAGCGTGCTGACCTCGCGTTCGACACACTTCGCCACAATCTCTTTCGAGCGCGTGTGGAGAAAGTGTGTACGGCGATCGGTGCGCTTCCGGTCAAGGCGCTATGCCTCGCGGGAGAACGAGTCGTCGCACTCTGCGCGTTTCTTGTCGAAGTAGTATTTGTCCTCCTTGAGCGCCCCACTGGGGTACAGCAATGACTCGCCTCCGAACGAGACGGCGGCGGAGTTGTATATTTCGAGGTCGATCCCGGCAACCTCGTCGCCCGGTGAGTCGGGATCGATGATCGTCCAGCAGACAAACTGAAACCGCCACTCGCCGCGTTTGTGGACAGCCCAGACCTGCTGAATACCCCCCTCGGCGAGATCCACGTCCGGGCGCGTCCCATACTCACAGATCACGAAGCCAGAGCGGTGTTCACTGAGGATCCGGCCTTTCAAGGGACGAACGCGCTGATACTGTGCGTGGGGTTTGAAGCCAGCCACTTTGAACGACACCGTGGAGCGTGGGTGCAAATCGCCGCGTTTGCGGTAGCCGGGCGGTCGGGCACGGCTATCGCCGTTCCGACGCTTTGCGAACCAGCCGTTGAACGCCTCGGCGGGGTCTTCGAGAACGCGCTGACTGGACTGTGAATAGAAGGTCCCTATAGCATTCGTGGCCTTTGAGATCGCGTTTGAGGTCCGCGTTACCGACGATCTCGCCCGTTTCGTCCTACACGCCTTGTGCGTAGTAGCGACCGACGTTCCAGAGCTTCGACGCGGCATGGCCGAGCGCATCGAGGCCGTCACGAACCTGTTGCTGGTTCGGGATAGTGGTCTCGAACGTTCGGATGGCTCGCGCCGACATCTGGACCGATTCACTAACTTTATGTGTGAGTACATTCCATGATCTTCTGTGAGTGGTATGCACATACTAGAAAGTCCTGAAAAGAGGTGTTGTGCCTTGGGGAAGACAGAGCCAACCACACATATCACAGACGCTATCAAAAGGGTGAACCAATGAATTACTACCTGAAGCGATTTTTCCGGTCAGGATTAACCGCTTATATTGTAATATCATTGACATTTGTGCTAACCCGGCTCATGCCAGGGGGTCCCGCAGACTACGTACGGGCTACGATACGAAGAAACAATCCTGCTGCTCGACCAGCACAGATCAACCAGATGGTGTCACAATATATAAGTATAACGCCAGATGAACCAATTTGGCAACAGTACATCGAGTATTTCGTGTCATTACTTCAATTAGACTTAGGTACCTCATTTTTCTACAACAGGCCAGTGATCGACATATATGCGGAGGCAATACCATGGACATTATTCATCATGGGAGTCGCACTGATTATCAGTTTGATAATTTCGATTGTGTTGGGAGCTTTCTTGGCATATCATGAAGGAACCAAGGTAGACAACCTCCTAAGTACACTTTCTGTCACCTTGAATTCTATTCCATATTATATAGCAGGAGTGTTCCTTTTGGTTATATTCGCATATACGTTTGAACTCTTCCCGTCTGGTAATCGAACGAGTATAGGAGTCGAAGCTGGTTTCACATTGGAATACTTTACTGATGTCCTCTGGCATGCGACGCTACCAATTCTTTCAGTTGTGATTACATCATTCGGAGGACGAGCACTTCGGATGAGAGGTAACTCAATTCGCGTACTCGGAGAAGATTATCTACAGGTCGCACGACTTCGTGGTCTGAGATCCAGCAGAATCCGAACCCAGTATGTAGCTCGCAATGCGGTATTGCCAATCTACACAGGTATCCTGATCCAAATCGGATTTGTTCTTGGTGGTTCGATTATCCTCGAGCAAATCTTCCGATACCCAGGTGTCGGGTTTTACTTCTTCAAGTCAATTAGCTCACGCGATTATCCACTTATGATGGGTGGATTCTTGATTATCACATTTGCGGTTATCATTGCAGTCACAATTGCAGACATGACATATGGGCTAATTGACCCACGGGCTAGTTCTGGGGGTGATTCACATGAAGCCTACTAATGAGACCTCATCCGAGCAGCCCCGCAAGGTTACAGATGGGGGAACAAAAGATTTCCCGCTCTCATCATTCCAAAAAGAGCAATCAACTGAGAATAAGTTGGTAAGAGACCAGCTGCGAGGGATGATGACAGAGATCCGCGCAGTCTGGGAAATTGCATGGTCCGATTGGAGAACAAAAGTAAGTCTCATCATTTTGGGACTATACGCTCTCATGGGTACCATTGGGGTATTGGTTGTTCCTGAGCCAACACTATACCCCGAGGAGTGGATTCAACCCTTCACTACATGGCAGTACCCACTAGGTACGAACGGAAACGGACAAGGTGTATTTAGTGCTATCGTACATGCGGCACCCTCGATGTATGTCATGATCCTATCTGGAGGAGTATTTGCTACCGCAGTTGGCGCTACGATAGGAATCGTATCTGGATATAAGCGAGGGAGAATTGACAGCCTCCTCATGACCTTTACAGACGTAGCTATGACTATTCCGGGCCTCCCGCTAATCATCGTCCTTTCAGCAGTTTTCGAGCCAACTAATCCAGTAGTAATCGGTATTCTCATCTCAATAAACTCATGGGCAGGTCAAGCTCGTGGAATTCGTTCGCAGGTCCTCACAATACGGGAGGAGTCATATGTTGAAGCCTCCCGATTTATGGGTGTTAAGACGAGAAAGATCCTCTCGAAGGACATCACCCCACAGATGATGCCGTTAATCCTCATCGGGTTCGTAGACACCTCAAAACAGGTTATCTTTAGCTCTGTTGCTTTGTACTTCCTCGGAGTTCTTCCCTTTGAGGGACTCAATTGGGGTGTGTTAATGAATATGGCATACCAAGCAGGGTCGGCACAAACGCCATCGCAATTCCACGCATTGCTCTTCCCGATCCTTGCTATCGTTCTCCTCTCGTGGGCGATGATCATGCTGGTACAGGGTCTCGACCGAGTTGTCAACCCCCGAATTAGAGCAAAGCACAAAGCTGACGAAAGAGACCAGATATAGTGATTCACTCGACATCATTAGACCGGATCCCTCGCTGTTCGGTAGGGGACGTTTGTTCAGCGCTTGATGACCGCGTAGATGGTTATCTTTGTAGTATAGGTGGTCAGCCAGCATTCTGTTCTGAGCTGATCGACGTCCCCGTTTCGTGGAAGCGGCCAATCCGCATCGTATAGGTCTGAAACCTCTTCCCGACGATGTTGCGCTCGGAGTAGTCGAGATGGCCGATGAGATCGGTCGTCGATATATTACTGTTCCTGCCGTCATGATAGATACAATATCAGGACGGCGCTATCTGGCCAAGAGTGAGCAGGCCGAAGGGCTGGTTACTCGTACTACGTGGCAATCGTTCGGTGAAGCATTAGGGCAGATAAGATAGTGACTGGTGAGAGCGGGAGAAGATATCGACACCAGTTAGGATATTCACAGTCCAATTTCGTTCTGTGGGACGGCGCTGCTAGATTGAGGTTGAACTGAGCGGAATTCTTCGAGACAGTTGGAACCATGCTCGAAAAACTCCAGGAGGGGGTCACGAACTGCTCGGATGTACCGTTTTGGACACTGATCGGACAAGCACGCCAGCCTGGCTGATCAGGCTGGCGTGCGCTGCTCACGCCGCTGCAGCGTCGCTGGTGGAGTGTCGCGATCTCTGTGAGTGGTTCGGCGTCAGCCGAACCCGAACCGCCATCCACCACTGGTACCAGTCTTACGCCGACCACTACGATCAGGACCTCACCGCCGAACCTGATCGTGTCGCCATCGACGAAAAACAGATCCAGCTCGAAAACGAGCAGAAGGTTTGGCTCTACGCTGCTATCGACGTCAATTCGAAAATCGTGCGTGGAGCACGACTTTCTCAGAATCGCGGCATCGAGCCCGCAACGATATTCTTACGCGAGCTCAAAGAGGAACACCGCGTCTCCGACGAGGAGTTCCTCGTCGACGGCATGGGCTACCTGACGGCACTGGCTAAAACCGACCTTCTCGGCGACCTCAACTACTCTAACCGGAACATCGTTGAGAATCTGTTCCAGACCTACACCATGCGGATCGGTTGATTCCACGAAACTTGGAATGGCAGTCAGCCAACGCTCTAGGGGCTAGCGCAACCTTTTGACGTTCAATATCGGTCAGCACGCTTTCTCCAGCGAGCTCCGACGATCTGAACGAGAATGAGCGTCAAAAAGTCACGCTAGGTTCTACGGCGCTGGCTGACTGCCTACACCGCCTACTACTCCAACCATCTCCGGAGGTCACCAAGCGTTGGAGAATCAACCGCCGATCGAAGCACTCGAACGGGAGAGTTCAATCTAACAGTGTCCAGTAGGGAGAATGACGTCGGAAAGTTCTTATATAGGAACAGTTATATGCTTTCATGGACGGCAATTTCAGGTCAAGGTTCTGGCAGAGCTTCTGTGAATTTCGTCGAACCATATTCTACATCTTCATCCTTAACTTATTATTCATTGTTCTTCTGGGGATTTCATTCATCTTTCTCGACCGGTCTTCGGCTGGGTATGTGATTCTGCAATTTAATTTGATCATATTTAGTGTTGGTTTATTATCATCTGGATGGATGCTCCATAAGTGCAGAAAGTTTGATATGAACTGAGTCTAATAAGCACTAACCCAGTGGTTTGCTCCCTATATTGACGCTGTAAATTCAGGTATGTACCCCTAATTCGGTCCTATTGGCGCAATTAGCCGTTTCTGGAGACAACGTCGTTCCAATAAGCGAAGCTGGATAGTGTCGATTCGATGTACCATGACACATATTCAACATTCGATTGAGTCTCTAATGCAGTATCCTCGTATAACATCGAAGTCGGCGATGTTTCATCAACCGTTTTATGCAATGGCTGGCTAAAACTCCAAAACTATATCCCATTTTCACATGTGAGCACTCGGCGCCAATCCAGCCACACGCAATCAACACTACCACGAAGACACATATAGCAGTTGTAGAGCAGGATCGTTGGCATACGAACTGGCGATTTGCCAGTTCCCGTCTAAAACTCAATTTTATCCAGCATATCGCTCAATTCGGACAATTCCACATACATCACCCTGTATAGGGGATCACCTGTCAGATAGCCAAAAAAGTTAACAGCACACAGAATGATAGGGGAATGCTTAAGTAGTAAGTAGCCAACCTATAACACTACAGGTGGTGTGAGAGCCATTCGCAGTACTACAGTGCAGAGAATGGCTGACCTCAAATCAGTCATAGAATTGACGTCAAGAAGCTCAATCACAATCACGAAATACAGTAAACCAAAATGACAGTTAACCAATCAGATAGTAGTTACCTGGCAGAGGAATCAACCACAAGACAGAAACCAGAAAATGAGACCATTTTCAGCCTTAAGAATACTTCTGTCTCGTTTGACATGGACCGGGGAACTTCTAAGGTTCTCGATAATGTCAGTATAGACATATACCGGGAAGAAATTCTGGGTGTTGTAGGGGAAAGCGGAAGTGGAAAGTCGATGTTTGCATCGTCGCTGCTTGACGCTGTTGTCGATCCCGGAAAAACAACTGGTGAGATTACGTATTATCCCGACAATGGAGATCCCATTGATTTACTAAACCTGAGTGACGAAGAACTTCGTAAACTACGCTGGGAGGAGATCTCCATGGTATTCCAGGGTGCGATGAGTTCATTCAACCCAACATTAGATATCCGGACCCATTTTGAAGAAACCATCAGCGCTCATGATGTGGAAATGCAAGAGGGAATGTCAAACGCAGAGGAACTGCTTTCCGATCTGCATCTTGATTCCGATAGAGTTCTCGATTCGTATCCGCACGAGCTTAGCGGGGGAATGAAACAACGGGCGTTGCTTGCTCTGAGTCTCGTTCTTGAGCCCAATGTACTTGTCATGGACGAGCCAACAGCAGCGCTTGATCTACTAATGCAGCGCTCAATTCTCGGTCTTCTACAGAACCTACAAGAAAAATACGAACTAACGATCGTTTTCATCACTCATGATCTCCCACTTGTTGCAGGATTGTGTGATCGTCTAGCAGTACTATACGCGTTTGACATTGTTGAGGTGGGTCCGACAGATCAGATGCTAAGTGAGCCGGCCCATCCTTACACACGAGATCTACTTAGAGCGGTTCCCAATCTTAACGCACCGCTTTCAGAAATGCGACCCATTGAAGGCTCAAGTCCGGATCCAGTGAATGTACCCGCTGGCTGCTCATATCATCCCCGCTGTCCTCTCGCAGACGCAGAATGTCGGACTGAAGATCCGCCATATTTCGACGCGGAGAATGGTCATCAGACTGCCTGTTTCCACTGGGAGGATTCCAAAGAGGAGATCCCATTGATTTCAGAAGATCCCGATTCGAGTGTCACTACATTCGAAGGTCAACAGTCCACTGAACCTCTTGTTACAGCACGGGATCTCTCTGTGCACTTTGAGCAGAGTGAAGGCTTAACTAATAAGATATTTTCCGATCCAGAGACTGTCCAGGCAGTCAATCATGTTGATCTCGACATCTACGAAAATGATGTAGTTGTCCTCGTTGGTGAAAGTGGATGTGGAAAGACTACACTCGGTAAAACGCTAATCGGTGGACAACGCCCGACCACGGGAAGCGTCTCCTACCGAAATCAAGATATATGGGCTGCACATGACAACGAGGAGGATGCTAATATTCCGTTCGAGGAGATCCGTCGTTCCCTGCAAATCATTCATCAGGATCCTGGTAGTGCACTAAATCCGAACCGATCGGTGATGAAAAGCTTGGAAGTTCCACTAAAGCACACTCAGTCCGACCTAAGTAAGGACGAACGAGAGGGGAGAATCCTTTCATTACTAGATTATGTCGGAATGACGCCACCCGAAGACTATGCTGGAAGGTATCCACACCAACTCAGTGGTGGTGAAAAGCAGCGAGTTGCTCTCATTCGAGCACTACTAATGAATCCAGATCTCATACTTGCAGATGAGGCTGTGAGCGCATTAGATGTTTCATTGCGTGTAGAAATGATGGATCTCATGCTCAAACTGCAAGATCTTTTCGATACGTCATATGTGTTCATCTCGCATAACCTATCAAATGCCAGATATATTGCTGGCAAAGCAGGCGGTAGGATTGGTGTCATGTACCTCGGCGAGATTGTGGAAATCGGACCTGCAGAAGAGGTTGTGAGCAATCCGGAACATCCGTATACAAAGGTTCTAAAGTGGTCTACAGCAGAACTTGATGCTGATCAATCGGCTGAGAGTCCACCAATTCGTGGGATCGACATTCCAGATCCAGTCGATCCACCAACAGGCTGTCGGTTCCATACTCGGTGCCCAGAGGCCCGAGAGGTCTGTAAGCAAGATCATCCAAGTCTTCAAGATAGAGACAGTGATGGACATGGGTCTGCATGCTTCCGTGACTACAGCGATGAGCACCCGTATTGGGACAGTGAACCACTTACCGATGCCTAACTAAATCAGAAAGAGTCGTCTAGAAGCGAACCTTCTGAATAAGCATAGAACAAGAGAAAGTCAATCAGCAGCAAAGCAGTTCATGGGTCTGGTGTCATGCACATCCAGAAACTGCTCGTACTTTGACTAGACAGTGCCGTGTATGCTGGATGAACGAGTTAGTGAAATTTTTGCGAAAATTATCTCAACTGTTTTGTAATCAGTTGTTTTTCACCATATACTATACCTTTGTAATATATTAGTAGTTATCGTAGACGGTTTTGATGATGGTGAAGTAGTCCATCCCCTCCTCGCCCTGCTCGCGGTAGGTCTCGGAGGAAGAGGCGTTCATCCCACCGAAGGGAACGTGGAGTTCGAGGCCGGTGGTGGCCTCGTTGACCTTCACAACCCCGAAGTCGACCTCGTCGACGAAGCGGTTTGCCTGTGTGTGATCACTGGTGACGATCCCGGCCGCCAGTCCGAACTCGACGTCGTTCGCCAGCTTGATCGCCTCGTCGAGATCGCTCACGGTCATGATCCCGACGAAGGGGCCGAACACCTCCTCCTGCATCACGGTCGCGTCCGAATCGAGGCCAGAGAGGATCGTCGGTTCGACGAAGTAGCCGTTCTCGTACGCCTCGCCGTCGGGCCGGCTGCCACCGTACTCGACGGTCGCTCCTTCCTCTTTGGCAGTCTCGACGTCGTCGAGGGTGCCTTCGAGTTCGCCCTCGTTCGCCTGGGGACCCATGTCCGCCCCGTCGAGAGCGGGGCCGATCTCGATCGACTCGGCGTACTCGACGAGCGCGTCGACGAACTCCTCCTCGATGGATTCGTGGACGATCACCCGTTCGGTCGCCGTACACGCCTGGCCCGTCACTCCAAATGCACCGCCGCCGACGATCTGGGCTGCCTCCTCGACGTCGGCGCTCTCGGTCACGACGGTAGGATTTTTCGAGCCGAGTTCGGTCTGGACGCGCTTGTGGGCGTCGGTGGCCTGCTCGTAGATCATGTCCCC
Organism: Halococcus sp. PRR34; assembly: GCF_028617175.1. NCBI lineage: Archaea > Methanobacteriati > Methanobacteriota > Halobacteria > Halobacteriales > Halococcaceae > Halococcus > Halococcus sp. PRR34. The sequence goes on from NZ_JAQJDA010000014.1 coordinate 34,706, forward strand.
GACCGACCGGCTCCCCGTGAAGGAGACTGCGTCGACCTCGTCGTGTTCGACGATCGGGGTGCCGATTTCGCTGCCGCTGCCGGTCAGGACGTTGACGACACCATCGGGGGCGTCCACGGCCTCGGCAGCCTCGGCGAGACACTCCGTGACCTTCAAAAAGACCGTCGGGGCGTCCCGCGAGAGCTTGCAGACCACGGTGTTGCCCGTCGCGAGCGCCGGGGCCATCTTCCAGGAGGGGATCGCGATGGGGTAGTTCCACGGCACGATCAGGCCCGCGACGCCCATCGGCTCCCGGACGGTGTAGAGGTTCTGGCCGGTAGCACTCGGATTGCTGGCCTCGCCAGCGTAGTCCATCGCCTTCTCGGCGTAGTAGTAGAAGATGTTGATCGCGCGGCCGACCTCGCCGCCTGCCTCGCCGCGGGCCTTGCCCTCCTCGCGCGCGAGCATCTCGGTGAGCTCCTCGCGCCGATCGTCCATCCGCTTGGCGGTCTCGCGCAGGAGCTTCCCACGGGCGGGGCCGGGCGTGTCCGCCCACGCGTCCTCGGCAGCCGCGGCCGCCTCGATGGCTCCCCGTGCATCCGCGGCGCTCGAATCCTGACACTCCGCGACCGTCTCGTCGGTGTTCGCGGGGTTCACGACCACGAACGTCTCGCCGGTCTCCGACGCGCGCCACTCCCCGTCGACGTAGTTCTCGTAGGTGTCTGCCATCACCAGAATAACGGAGTAGGGGTATACTTTCTTTTCGACTTTATTCTATACTCATCGGTGAGAGTTCATCGGTGGAACAGAGTGGGGTTTCAAAGATAGTTTTGATCTCTCTTTGCCAAGCTTGCGATATTACGCTGGCATAGCTGGAACGCTCGAACATACTGTACAGGTCCACAACCAACCAGTGGAATGAGAAATATCGGTTGTATCGGCTGATATCTAGTTCTAATGATTGAATATTAGTCTCCGAACAAACACAGTGGTGATAGAACCGACATCAAGTGGTGGTTCCAAACACTCAAACAGCGGACCAACCGCTTCCATACGACCTGAAACGGCGGTCCGGTCAGCATTCGCCGCTGGCTGTGGCGGTTCATTTTCTACTATAACACACAGCGACTACATCAAATGCTCAACGACCTCGCCGGTACAGGAGACATAACTAGACATCCGTGAGAATTCTGCTCGCTATATCTTGCCTTTTATCGACCCTCACAATCCCTATTCTGTCTAGGCCGTAGCGGTGGGTTTTAGGGTGTGACAATGATTCTCGGATCATGTTGAACATAGAGTGAATTATTTTTGTTTGGAGGAGGTACTGGAAGTCGTGACAGTTTCACCACTCATAGCTGCTGGAGCCGTACTCATTCCTGTTATTTTCGCTCTCGGACTCGCCAGAACCACCCCACACCGTCGAGATTTATCACTCCTTCCAGTCAGTGCTTTGACTGGATTTGTTGCGTTGCTTTCCATTATTCTCGTTCCTCTCTTCGTCAATATCTATCTTGCACCCGTTGTTGATCAGGAGACGGGGGTGGAGCGCCTTCTTTTCTTTCTTGGTCAACTTATCGCCTCATGGGCACTTTTCTGCTGGTACGTGCTTCCAGTAGCAACCCTGACTACGGGATATCTCTTGGCGACCGCACAGCAGTCATGGAAAGAGATTCTTCTGATCGGTACTCCCGCGATAGCTGGATTCGTGTGGTGGATCGGTCTCTATTTCTGGCGGTTCTGGGGCACAATTCCATCAATACCCTACCCACTCAGCATCCTCCGCACACCTGTTGAGGGACCCGCTTTTACTCTCCTTGATCTAGCTACACTCCCGACACTCATCATCGCACTCGCCTATCTTGGCTGGGAGGCGAAGCTGAGGAACACACCGACTTCTTAGCCATTTCCTCACCTTTCGCACTGATTTTGCGAGCCAGTTTCACGTAGTGAGGCAATCGAGCTAATCAGCCTGTCGATAGCCACTTTTCTCGTTACAGGGTGCTCTCAGAGGACTACTCAACCCGGTCGAGAATGTACTCACCGCACTCAGAGCACACCTGCTGCTGAAGTCTGAAGCGTTCCCCACAGCTCTTGCATTCAGGGGAAGAAGAGTAAATATCTCCTATCGATCAGGACGGGGTATCACTCTCCACCAGTAGTTTCAGTTTCATAATCCATGCGTTCGCGGGCAGAGTCCCAACCCGAGACGCGAACGGGGGTGTAGGGTTCTTCAAGATGCTCGATATCACTCGTCGAAAGAGAGATATTAAGAGCCTCTACGGCATCTTCGAGGTGTTCGATACTGGTGGTCCCGAGGATCGGGGCATCAACGTATTCATTATGAAATAACCACGCTATGCTGATCTGTGCCATCGAAACACCCTTTTCCTCGGCAAGTTCCTTGACACGGCGATTGATTTCTGGATTATTTCCTTCTCGAACGGGGTGAGTATTATCTACGAGCCCCTCCCCACGGGTTGTTGTGGTCCACTCCTCATCAGGACGGGTGAGATAGCCATGTTCGAGGGGGCTCCAGGGGAGGACACCGATGTTTTTCTCGTGACAGTATGGAAGGAGTTCACGCTCTCGTTCACGATAGACAAGGTTATAGAAGGGTTGCATCGTCGTGAACGGTTCGAGGTTCAGACGCTCGCTCGCAAACAGTGACTCGGCGAACTGGTAGGTCCACATTGATGACGCCCCCATATATCGGATGTCGCCCCGACTCACAGCGTCGTCAAGAGCGCGAAGGGTCTGTTCAATCGGCGTATCGTCGTCCCACCGATGAAGTTGATAGAGATCAATAGTCTCAACACCAAGTCTGTCGCGGCTGTTTTGGATCTGTCGATCGATAGCCTTCCGTGAAAGGCCCTGAGCGTTGCGGTCATCCTGTCCAGAACCCCATCGCCCTTTTGTTGCGATGACGAATTGCTCGGAGTCATATTCCGCAAGTGCATTCCCGAGGATGGTCTCGCTTTCGCCGTCAGCGTATTTATTCGCAGTATCGAAGAAATTGATCCCGAGATCGATAGCGCGGTCGATGATTTCGCGGCTCGCCTGCTCGCCGAGTTTCCAATCGGCAGATCCACCGAATCCCATGCATCCAACACAGATACGACTTACTTCGAGGCCAGTATTCCCCAAGGTAGTGTATTCCATCGTAGAACAGGTATTACCGACCCATACAAAAACTATAGTCTTATGGACGATATCTTTACATTTTGGCTGCCAGGGCACTGCCTAGTCAAAGTATGAGCAGTTCCTGGGTCTGGTGTCCATGCAACTCCAAGAACTGCTCGAAGAGACGTTAAACACGGCATCTCTTGAGTGTTGGGCCGAGGAGAGCACTCCGACGCCCGTCAGGGCGTCGGGTGCGACTCCATTCGGCGGGGTTGTCGCTGCGGGAGACGGCGGCTGTGTTGGAGCTGTTCGGCGTTTCCCGCTCGCATCAGGCGGTCTTCCAGTGGGTCCACCGCCTCGCCGACCACCTTCCCGACCCGCCGCGGAGTGCTCCGCGGCGGGTCGCTGTCGACGAAACCGCGGTGCAGATCGGCTCCGAGTGGTGCTGGCTGTACGCCGCGATCGATCTGGACTCGAAGCTCTTGTTCGGCGTGCGGCTGTCGCCGCGGCGGGGGAGACCCCCGTCGCGGCGTTCCTCTCGGAGCTGAAGGAGCGCCACGACCTCTCTGCGGCGGAGCTGTTGGTCGACGGCTTCGGCTCCCTGACCGCTCTCGCACGAACCGACCTGAGCGGTCAGCTCGAGTACACCGAGCGAGACAAGATCGAGAAGTGGTTCCAGACACTGAAAATGCGCGTCGAGCGCTTCCACAATACCTGGAACGGCGGGCTCGCCAGCGCTGCGCGCTGGCTCTGCCGCCCATCCACGTGTTGTGGAAACGGTCAACCCGCATTGTGAGCGTCTGGAACCACTTCTCGATCAGATTTCGCATGATGTAGTCGAGGTGACCACCCAGATCATTCTGTGCAAGTGCGGTCAGGTAGCCCATACCATCGACCAGAAATTCCGCCTCCGAGAGGTCATGGCGCTCTTTCAGTTCGGCAAAGATCGCGCTGGCGAGCCGCGTGCCCCGCCAGCGAGAGACGCGCACGCCGAGCAGCAGCTTCGAATCCACGTCGATCGCGGCGTACACCCAGCACTGTTCACGGCCGACCTGAATCGCGGTCTCGTCGACCGCGACCCGCCGACGGCTTCGCCGTCCTGATGGTCCCGATCACGAGCGCCCGGAATCGGCTTCGTATCCGTAACAGTCTGCTCGGTGCTATTCGAGGACGGCGACTGCGTCGACGGTGACTGCGGCACCACCGAGTAGTTCGCAGGCTCCAACGGTCGTGCGCGCCGGATACGTGTCCTCGAAGTATCTCTCGTAGGTCTCGTTGACCGACTCGTAGGCGTCCATATCGGCAAGATAGAGCGTTAGCTGAAGCACATCATCCATCCTCTGCCCGCGCTGATTCAGCGTGGCTTCGAGGTTCTGTAAGACGAGTTCGAGCTGCTGGGCCGGCGATTCGTCGCTTTCGATCCGGTCTTCGTCCTCGGGAAGTTGCCCCTCGATGAAACGGAGGTCCGAGTCGCCAGTCTTCATTCCGTAGCCGCCGATGAACTCCGTCCCAGCGCGCTGCCTTCGGCTGGCTTCGCTCGCTCGATCCGGAATCGATTTGCTGACTTGCTCTGATTGCACGCTCCAGTTTAGTATTTGCTCAAACAAAAAGCCTTTCGTCCGCACCCAGACAAATGATATAGAGGCAGAGATAGCACACAGAGAGGAGACCACTCGCGTTGGCATCGAAACAATTAATTGAGCCGATAATCAATTAATCTCTCATGGCACAAGCGACTGAACGACTTCAGCGATACCTCGAAGACGAGCTCGGGGAGTGTCGAGACGAGGACGTCGAGCGGCGACTCGACGAACTCGGCACGCTCGAAGCGGCACTCGGCCCGGAGCAGGTCGACGCCGAACTCGACGTGCTCGCCGCGCTCGCCAACGAGACGCGCTACACCCTCGTTCGCGTGCTCGTAGCAGCCGAGGAGGAACTCTGTGTTTGTGAGCTTCAGGCCGTCGTCGACGTGAGCGAGAGCGGGCTCAGTCACGCGCTCTCGGCACTCGTCGACGCGGGGCTCGTGACCGGACGCAAGGACGGACGCTGGAAGAAGTACCAAGCTACCAACCGTGCCATCGCCCTTGTGACAGTCCTTGAAGGGAGCGTGAGCGATGAGTAGCGTCGATGCTCACGAGCACGGCCCGGACTGCTCGTGTCCGCAGTGTGGCGACCCGCGCTCGATGGACTTTCTCGACAAGTATCTCACCGTCTGGATTTTCGGCGCGATGGCCGTTGGCGTGGGGCTGGGCTATGTTGCCCCATCGGTAACCGAACCGATTCAGAACCTCCACCTCGTGGAGATCGGCCTCATAGTGATGATGTACCCGCCGCTGGCGAAGGCGGACTACTCGCAGCTCCGAACGGTGTTCAGCAACTGGCGCGTACTCGGTCTGAGCCTCATCCAGAACTGGCTCATCGGCCCGACGCTGATGTTCGGACTGGCGGTCGTGTTCTTCAGCGGACTCGTCCCCGGTCTGCCAGCCCGTCCCGAGTTCTTCCTCGGACTCGTCTTCATCGGGATGGCCCGCTGTATCGCGATGGTGCTCGTCTGGAACGAACTCGCTGAGGGCTCACCTGAATACGTCACCGGGTTAGTGGCGTTCAACAGCCTCTTCCAGATCGTCACCTACGGCGTCTACGTCTGGTTCTTCGGGTTGTTCCTGCCGCCGCTGCTGGGGATGGATTCGCTCGTCGCTGGGATCACGACCTTCGACATCACGCCGATGCAGGTGTTTCAAGCGATCGTGGTCTTTCTCGGCATTCCCTTCGTCGGCGGCTTTCTCACTCGCTACGTCGGCACGCACACCAGGGGCGAAGAGTGGTATGACGAGGAGTTCGTCCCGAAAATCGACCCACTGACGCTGGTCGCGTTACTGTTCACCGTGATTGTGATGTTCGCCACGCAGGGTGAGAACATCATCGCTGCACCCGCAGATGTCCTGTTGATCGCCGTGCCGCTGACGATTTACTTCGTGGTGATGTTCCTCGTGAGCTTCGGCATGGGGAAGGGGATCGGCGCGGACTACTCGACGACGACCGCAATCGGATTCACAGCGGCCTCGAACAACTTCGAGCTCGCCATCGCGGTCGCGGTCGCCGTGTTCGGTGTTGGCTCCGGCGTCGCCTTCACGACCGTCGTCGGCCCGCTCATCGAGGTGCCCGTCTTGCTCGCGCTGGTCAACGTTGCACTCTACTTCCAGCGCCAACTCGACTGGAGTGGGACTGGGACTGACAGTCTCGACGCGTCCGCTTCGGAGCCGACAACTGACGACTAACCACCACACGAACCAAAACCAATGTCCACCACTACTGATACAGCGAACCCGATCCGACTCGCGTTCATGTGCGTCCAAAATGCTGGCCGCTCGCAGATGGCGACCGCATTCGCCGAGTACGAACGCGAGCATCGAGGTCTCGACGACGCTATCGAGATTCTCACTGGAGGTACCCGCCCAGCGGACCACGTTCACGAGGAGGTCATCGAAGTCATGCGCGAGGAAGGATTCGATCTCTCGGAGCGGACGCCCCGCAAAATCACGAGCGAAGAACTTCGTTCCTGTGAATACGTGGCGACGATGGGCTGTTCGACGCTCGACGTTGACGAGGAGGATTCAACGGTTGACATCCGCGACTGGAACCTTCTCGATCCTCATGGAGAGGACATCGACACGGTACGTTCGATTCGAGACGACATTCACCAGCGTGTGGTGGATCTGTTCGATGAACTCAGCGACGACTCACAACTGAACGCCACCGCGAACTGAGATGGCTGACGATTTCCCGTGGGAGGACTTTCAAAACCGTGGCTTGGACCCTGCTGCTGTCCGATGCGGCAGTGGCTTTCATTGTCGGATAGTTTCGTGGCATGGACCGATTTTTGTCCTCAACAGCGGGACCGAACTCGTCCCAACGCTCATGCAGGGAGCAGCTTTCGCGATCGCTCCCGGGTTTTTGTCTATCTCACCTGAAGTCAGGCAGGTAAATCTCTCACGCATGACTAGGCTCGAAATCTACGCCGATAGCCAACTTTCGCAGAGAACTGTGAATACTGAACCTAGCTAGCCGACATCAGATATGATTCAGACCTGTGCCATCCCACCGTCAACGTCGAGCTTCGCGCCGGTGACATAGGAAGCGTCTTCGCTGGCGAGGAACACCGCTGCCGCCGCAACCTCTTCTGGCCGGCCGAATCGATCGAGTGGTTGCTGCTCAGTGATTTTGCCCAGTTCCTCGGTGGCCTGCTCGGTCGGGATACCCATTCGTTCCACGAGCGATGTCTCGACCGGACCAGGACTAATAGCGTTCACGCGGACTCCTCGTGGCGCGAGCTCGGCCGCTAACGTGCGCGTTAGCGAGCGCAGCGCCGCCTTCGCTGCTGCGTAGACCGACATACCCGGGAGACCTTTTTCGGTCGCGCCCGTGGTAGTAAACATCACAGAGCCGCCGTCGCTCAGTAGCGGGAGGGCCTTTTGGACCGTGAAGAACGCACCCTTGAAATCGATGTCCGTGACCGTGTCGAAAAAGTCCTCGTCGACCTCGTCGAACGGACGGATCTTGCCGACCCCGGCGTTCGCCACGAGGACGTCAACGCGACCGAAACGCTCCTCGACGGCCGCATAGAGCGTGTCGAGATCCTCGGGGTTGGTGACGTCACCTTGGACGGCGAGCGACTCGTCCTCGCCGCCAAGCGCGTCGAGGGTCTCGTCGAGCGTTTCCTGATTCCGGCCGAAGATCGCGACCGACGCGCCTTGGGCGTGAAACCTCTCGGCGATCGCGCGGCCGATACCGCTGTTGCCGCCAGTGACGACCGCGACCTTGTTCTCTAGTTTCCGCTCGTTGTACTCCATTGCTTCCGTGTTGGTTGCTGCCATGGTTATTTCTCCTGTGTCGTTCGGTTGGTTCAGGCTGCGACGACCTGATAGTCGATTTCGTCGAGCAAGTGCTCCATGAGGGAGCTGAACTGGCTATGCATGGTGATTTGCCCGTTACGTTTTATCGTAACAACTCTAGTTACGATTTGGATTGTACATAAACGCACCGCATTCAGACTGTTTCGACGGACAACCGGTACAGCACCGATAGGGCGGCGACGGAGATTTAGCCACTCGGTACTGACACGGATCTATGAACAACACTCGGTTTCAAGCCGGTGTACACACGCTTGTCGTGCTGGCCGTGTGGGACAGGCCGACTACCTCCGAAACGATTTCGTACAGCGTCGACACGAATCCCGTGGTCGTTCGCCGGCTGTTGGGGGATTTTCAGGAGGCTGGTATCGTCCGGTCCCAACGTGGCCGCAGCGGCGGGTTCGAACTCGCACGCTCTCCGGAGGAGATCACTCTGCTCGACGTCTATCGCACGGTTGATACCGGCCCGTTGTTCCAGTCCTACGACGACTATCCGAACGAGGAGTGTCCGGTCGGTTGTCGGATGCCCGAGGTGCTCAACGATATGCTCGCGTCCGCGGAGCGAGCCTTCGAGGAACGTCTCGCCGACGTGACGATTGCCTCGCTCACCGAGGGAATTGTCGCTGATGCCGAAGCCGAACACGAACGTCCTATCATCGAAGTGGCGACTGAATTTCGGGCACAGCAGCAACAGACATAAGCACCAACTCGAAACCCCACCATCTGAGGTCGGCTAGCTGGATTCGTCATGCACGGCTAGATTCGAAATTTATAGAGGGAATCTAACTCCACAAGCAGTTATTCATGAAAATTGGATTTCGACATCAGGTAGTCTAAACTTCGCAGATTGCTGTGCATGACGAATCCAGCCAGCCCGCCTCTGCTACTGCTGAAAGCAGTACTATAAGGACAGCACCAAAGGTGAGATCAAGTGATAATGATCAACAGCGAAGACGGTGCGACCCGCATCGAAGCTACTACAATCGACTCTGTCGGGACGTCGGAACCAGCGCTGTCTAGTTAAGAGTGAGCAGGTCGAAGAGCTGGTGATTCATGCCACTCAGCGACCTACTCGGTGAAACGTGTGAGGCGGCAGATAGTGATTGTTGGGATCGAGAGCGGACGGCGACGCCCGTCAGGGCGTTCGCCGTCCAGCTCCATTCTGCGGGGCTGTCACTGCGCGAGACCGTGGCGATTCTCGATCTCCTCAACGTTGATCGCTCGCACGGAGCGGTCTGGGACTGGACGCACCGCCTCGCAGACAACCAGAATGACCCGCCACGGAGTGCTCCGCGGCGAGTCGCCGTCGACGAGACGGCGGTCCAGATCGGCATGGAGTGGCGGTGGTGCTACGCTGCAATCGATCTTGACTCGATGGTAGTGCTCGATATCGAGGTGTCCAGCCGCCGCGGGACCAATCCCGCGGCGGCGTTTCTCTCACGCCTCGCAGAGCGTCACGACCTCTCAGAGGCGGAATTGCTGGTCGATAGTTTCGGCTATCGGACCGCTTTGTCCCGACTGGGACTGAGCGGTCAGGTGGAGTACAGCGGCCGGAATCACATCAAGCGTGGTTCCAGACGCTCAAACAGCGAACGGACCGCTTCTATACGACCTGGAACGGCGGTCCGGCCAGCATTCGCCGCTGGCTGCGGCGGTTCGTTCACTACTATAACACGCAACGACCGCATCAAGCGCTCAACGGCCGCACGCCGGCTGAGGAGGCTTAACTAGACAGCGCCTTTCGACCGGCCGAACACCGATGTTATGGCATTTCGGAATCGCCGGTGATGATCCAGTTGACGATCCGATCAACAGTCCAGAAGCCGCGTTTGTTCCATGTACCACTTTCGTCCGATGGCGGTTTCTCTGGATCCGCGGGACAGAAGAGTTACTGGCGAGGGAGGCGAATCCGCTGCTACCTTTCGGGGCAGCGGATTCGCTAATTATGCTCTCGTTTCCTACCAATGCCTCTGTATCTATCTCGGTACGTCCTACCGCATAACCCTTGACCTACTGCATTATCCGACCATTCCAGCACTGGCTGCGACGGCTCAAATACTCCTACAAATACGGTCGACCTAATCACGCACTTGTTGGACGAGCGCTCGTTGAAGATAGCTTCGAATACAGTACTTCTATCCAGTGTTTTTCATGCCGGCAGCGATCCCCTTGACCGTCAGGCGCAGCGCACGCTTTTCCGTCTCGGTCCGGTGCTCGCGATCCAGCAGGTGGGTCTGGAGCACGTTCAGCGGGTCGACGTAGGGATTCCGACGACGGAGACTCTCCTGAAGCCACCCACGGTTCACGAGGTCGTCGCGGTCGCCGATGGTCGTCGCGAAGTCGGCAGCCCGCTCGTATTCGGCCTCGAACACTGGGAAGAAGCGTGCTTCCAGGTCGTCGTCGGCGACCCTGGCGTACTCGGTGGCGATCTCCATGTCGGTGCGCGCGAGCGCGAGCGCCGCGTTGTCGATCGTCGTTCGGAAAAACGCCCACTCGTCGTACATCGCCTGAAGCGTCTCGGTCGAGCCACCATCGTCGAGGTAGGCCTCGATCCCCGCTCCGAGGCCGTACCAGCCAGGCAGAATACATCGCGACTGCGTCCACGAGAACACCCACGGAATCGCCCGAAGGTCTTCGACCGTGCGCTCACCCGACCGCGACGCCGGCCGCGAGCCCATGTTGAGCTCCTCGATCACCGTGATCGGCGTAGCCTGCTCGAAGTACGACACGAATCCGTCCGTGTCGAGCAGGTCCTGGTAGGCCGTCCGCGCCGCGTCGGCGATCGTCGCGGCCGCATCGAGCCACTCCTCGGGTACGTCATCCGCAGGCTGATCGAGCGACCGTGCCCGTGCGCGGATCTGGGCGTTCAGCATCTGTTCGAGGTTGCGTTCGGCGATGCGGGGGTTGGCGTACTTCTCCGCGATCGCCTCGCCCTGTTCGGTGAACTTGACCTGGCCGTTCACTGTCTTGTTCGGCAGCGCCAGCAGTGCCTCGTTCATCGGGCCACCACCTCTGGAGATCGAACCCCCACGACCGTGGAACAGCCGGAGGTCGATGTCGTGATCGTCCACGATGTCGGCGAGTCGGCGCTGGTTGCGGTAGAGATCCCAGTTCGCGGCGAAGAACCCGTTCTCCTTGTTCGAATCGGAGTAGCCGAGCATCACTTCTTGAACGTCGCCGCGCGCGGCGAGCGCCTGGCTGTACGCCTCGTTCTCGAAGAGGGTCCCCATGATCTCGCGCGCGCCGTCGAGGGCGGCCTCGGTCTCCAGCAGCGGCACGACGTCGAGTCCACAGTACTCGGGGAGGGAGACCGCGCCTGCCTGATCCGCGAGAAACAGGACTTCGAGCACGTGACTCGGCTTCTCGGCCATCGAGATGCAGTAGGTGTCGATCGCATCCGCGCCGTACTCGCGCTGCCAATCGTTCAGCCGATCGAACCGTTCGAGCACGCGTGCCGCGGGGTCGAACAGTCCCTCCCTGTCGGTGACGTCGATCAGTGGCGCGTCCTGGAGAATGGCCTCGGTGAGGAGTTCGACGCGCTCGTCCTCGTCGAGGCTCTCGTAGGCGATGTCCTCGCGACCGAGCGCTGCGGCGATCGCCTCGGTGTGTTTCTCCTGGTGATCCCGAAGGTCGAGGCCCGCGAGACAGAATCCAAACGTTTGGGCCTGGCGTTCGAGCGGGTCGACGTGGACCGCGGCGATCCGCTCGCCGCCGTTCGCCCGAAGGCTCGTCGCCAGCGCGTCGAGATCGGCGGTGAACTCCGCTACCTCGTCGTACCCGTTCGGCCGAACGTCGCCGATGCGTTCGAGGCGCTCGCCCATCAGCCGGAGGTGCTGGCGGTAGGGTTCGTCTGGGTAGCGCTCGCGGGCCTGATCGGCGAGGGTGGGGAAGCGCTTGCGGTTCGCAGCGAGGCGTTCGTCGAAGGTTGCGCCCGTGTCGAGTCGGTCGGCGTCGTGGGCGAGTACGCTCGAGAGGTCGGCGAGTGCCTCCTGGTATTTCTCCAACACACTGCGGCGCTGTCGCGCGAGGGTCTCGCTCGTCACGTCGGGCGTGACGTAGGGGTTGCCGTCTCTGTCGCTACCGGCCCACGATCGGAACTCGAAGAGTTTGGGTACTCCAATATCGTCGAACTCGGCCCCGAGCGTGTCCTCGATCTCCCGATAGACCTCGCCGGTCGTATCGAAGAGGGTGTTTTCGAGATACCAGTGGACGTTCCGAGCCTCGTCGAGCGGTTCGGGCTGGCGCTCGCGGATCTGGCGGGTGCCCCAGAGGCTCGTGACCTGAGCTTCGAGGGCGTCCTCGAGCTGTTCGCGCTCGGTGTCGGTCAGCCGGCGCTCGTCGAGTGCGACGAGGTGGTCGGCGATGGTGCGAAGCTTCGCCTTGACGGTTTTGCGGTGGGCCTCGGTGGGATGAGCAGTGAAGGTCGGCTCGATCAGCACGTCCTCGAGAATCTGCTCGACGACCTCCGGATCGCGGTCGGCGAGGCTCTCGACGGCGGCACCCAGACTGTCGGCGAGCGAGCCCTCCTGTGAGGCGGTTCGAATGGCGCGGACGCGTTCGCGCTCCTCGGCGAGGTTCACCATCTCGAAGTACGTCGTGAACGCGCGCGCGACCGTGACGGCGGTCTCGGGGTCGAGGCCGCGAAGCGTGCGATCGAGGCCGTTGCGCGAGTCGATCTCGTCGTTGCGGTAGTCGATAGCAGTCGTCCGGAGTTCCTCGACCGTCTCGAACGCGTCGGTCGAGGTCTGTGTTTCGAGCATCTCGCCAACCAGCGCGCCGAGTTCCCGAACGTCCCGCTCCACCGTGTGATTGTGTAATAACATTGACTATAGAACAATACTCTTGTAGCGAATGAACCCTTCGATACTCATGCCGATGCCCTCGCGGCCGATGCCCGAGTCCTCGTTCCCACCGAACGGGATGTCGCCGAGACCGTGGCTCGGTGCACCGTTGATCCGGACTGCGCCAGCGTCGATCCGCTCGGCAACCCGGAGCGCGCGGTCGTACTCAGTAGTAAAGACGCAGCCGTCGAGTGCGAGGTCGGTGCCGTTGGCGATCTCGATGGCGTGATCCTCGTCGGCGAACGTCGTCACCGGGATCACGGGGCCGAACTGCTCCTCGGTAACGAGGCGTGCGCTCTCGGGAACACGACCGAGCAGCGTGGGCTCGACGAACTGGCCGTCACGCCCGCCGCCGCGAACGATCTCGGCACCCCGATCGGTGGCGTCGGTGACGAGTTCTTCGACCCAGTCGGCCTGCTCGTCGCTGATGAGTGGTCCGAGCGCGGTGTCCTCCTCGAACAGATCGCCGGTGGGGTAGGCGTCCATCTCGCTCTCGATCCGCTCGACGAGGTTGTCGTGGATCGATTCGTGGACCAGCACGCGGCTGACCGCCGAACACCGCTGGCCGGCGTACTTGAGTCCGCCTTTCGCACACGCCGCGGCGGCTTCGTCGAGGTCGGCATCCGGAAAGACGACGGCGGGCGCGTTGCCTCCGAGCTCCATGTGGAGGTTCACGATCCCGCTCTGGCGCGCCACGTGTTCGCCCGCGCCCGACGAGCCAGTCATCGCGATCGCATCGATCTGGTCCGAACCGGCGAGCACGTCGCCGATCGTGCTCGCGTGCCCTGGCACAAAGTTGAACCCGCCCGCCGGAACGTCGGTCGCAGCGATGACGTCGGTCAGGATGGCGGCGCTCACGGGGGTCTTGCTCGCGGGCTTGAGCACGACACTGTTGCCGGCGGCGAGCGCGGGCGCGACCTGGAGCGCGGTCGTCGAAAGCGGGTAGTTGTACGGCGTGATGCAGAGCACGGTTCCCCGGGGCTCGGGCTTGGTGATCGCCTCCCAGCCCTCGTGCCCAGCGGTCGTCCCCGGCCGATACTCGCCGTCCAGATTCCGTGCCTCCTCGACGGCGCGCTCGAACCGCTCGGCCGCCGATTCGACCTCGCCGCGCGCGCTCGCGATGGGTTTGCCCGCCTCGCAAACGATCACGTCTGCGAGTTCGTCCTTCCGCTCGCGCAGTCCCGTGGCGATGGCTTCGAGCCACGCCACCCGCTCGGGGATCGTCGATGCAGCCATCGCCGTCTGTGCGTTCTCGGCCGCATCGAGCGCGGCCTCGGCCTGAAGCGGACCCGCGGCGGCGATCCGACCGAACACGCCGCCCTCGGCGAGGTCGTCGACCTCAATGGATTCACTGCCATCCTCCCACTGTCCGTCAATAAATGGCTGTTGGTCCTGCCTAGTCGATACGATAGCCATGAGCATGCATCGGTGGCTTCGGATAAAGGAGTTACTACAGGACGAATTAACATTGACAAGTAGTAGGCGAACAGGACTACGGAACGGTTCTGTTAACGTAGCTCTGGATCTGCGACTGGCGGACTCAACAAATTATGTGAAAGACAGACGCTAACTCTCTCCGTTCACGGTGGGGATACGCGCCGTAAGCTCTCCTGTAGTAGTATGCAACCTCGAACAGTCCCTCCTCAATATTCCGGGCGGGAAGCAACTGAGAGAGAGGAGTAAGACATTAGCGACCACGAACGGCTCCGTCTCGACGTTTAGGGCGGCCCCGAAGTGGAAATGGCAAAGCCGGGCAACTCGAACTGTACTACGACGAGATGAACGACCAATTCAGAGCGATTCAACCAGTCACCGTCAACGATTCTCGACTGGATTCACCACTGGCGGACGAAACCGCCGCTCTGGACGTAGGCGCGAACAACATCGTCGCGTGCAGTACGACCACTGGAACGCAACTGCTGTACGAGGGGCGCGACCTGTTCGACCGCTTCCGCGTGACCAGTCGAAACTCCGCGAAGGTCAGTATTCGAGCAACCGGATTCGGCGACTGCATTGGAAGCAAACACGGCGGCGCGACCACGCACACGACGCTCTCGCCCGCGACCTGATGGAGCGCGTTCACGCTGGGGGTGTGGCGACGGTGTACGTCGGCGACCTCAAGGGCGTTTTCGACAAACACTGGTCGGTCGAAGTGAACGCGAAAACGCACAACTTCTGGGCGTTCCGAGCGTTCATCGACCGACTCGCGTACACCGCCGCCGAGTTCGGTATCACGGTCGAAGTGAAACCGGAAGCGAATACCACGCGAGAGTGCCCCGAGTGCGGCAAACGTGAGGACACCGTTCGGTCGAGCGATTCGTTCTGGTGTCCGTGCTGCTACAAGGGACACGCGGACCTCGATGCGTCAGCGAAGTTCCTCGCACGACAGACGAACGGCGAAGTTGGGCCGATGGCACGGTCCGCGCGCCTCAAGTGGGACGACCACCGATGGTCAGAGTTGTCACGCTCTCGTCCCAACGAGGTTCAGGTACACTATTAAAAGATTTTCGTAGGTTCGGCGGCGTAGGCCGTCCGAACCCCACCGGAGGAATCATCACCCTTCACGACGGGAAGGATGTCAACGGTGGTGTCTACGGCCTCAAGTGTGAGTCGCTGGTCGATCGTCGCCTTGGTTGTCGAGGCTCTCCACATGCTCACAGTATCACTCCCGGCACTGATCGTTCGTGTAGAATTCGTCGTGGGTATCCGCAGAGTCCGACGACTTCACGTACTTCAACATTCCGCCGTAGGACCCTCCAATTGTTCGCCAACGGAAAGAGCAGCCGGATCTCGCGGTTCCTAGCCTGCTGAATGATGTAATATGGGTGTTCGTAGGCCTCTCCTCGTTATGGGTGAATTTAGATGGAGGATGACTGTGGGGCCGAGAGTACGGCGGCCGAGTCGGTTACTTCGTCAATTCAACCTGTATCGACTTCGCCGTACTGATCACCTGACCAGTGATATCCTCTTGGAGGTAGCGACCGGACAGTCGATCCAGGGGTCCACAGACCCCGATCGCAGCGGCTGGCGCGCGCTTATCGAGACCAAATGAGGCCCCGACACCGACGACTTCCTCAGACTGTTCTTCTCTGGAAAACGCAATCTCGTTCTCTCTGATCGATCGCAGCTCTGTTTCAAGCAACTCTCTGTTTGAAATGGTGTGATCGGTCATCGATGACAAGCCATGCTGCGAGATGATCTCATCGATTCGGTCGGTGTCTAGCGTGGCAAGAATCGCCTTCCCTGGCGCAGTAACGTGCAAAGGAAGCGCGTCGCCACAGAAGTAGTCCGGCGACCAGATGTTAGTACCCGTCGCCAGATACGTGCAAATACCAAGACCATCTTCTTCAACGAAGAGTGTTGCGACCTCATTAGTCGTCTCAGCGAGGTTATCGACGTGTGATCGTGCGACACGGTAGACGTCATGGTTCAAGCGTGTCGGTTCACTGAGCGATAGCAGGCGAAGTGACGGGTGGTATTCCCGGTCTTCTTTCTGGATGTAGCCAAGTTCCATGAGCGTCCCCAGGTGGTTATAGACCACTCCTTTCGAGAGTCCGACTGCGTCGGACAGTTCTGTAACGCCCATTGGATGATCCACCTCGACGAGCCTCTCCAAAATTTTGAACGAATTCACCGTTGCTTTGACAGTCTTTGGACTTTGACTCGACATTGATTAGCTCTCAACAGGTTCTCAAGATGCTTATAAATTGTTCTTCAGAGAAAAACAGCTGTCTCGAAAGAGCTGGCTGAGAGCTGGCCAAAACGTACATAATAGTCCATTAACTGTGTTATTTCTTATATTATAATGCCGGCCATAGAGTTGTTTTCCATAGAAAAACAAAACTAAAACGTCGATTTCAAGGGTCTAATAGCGTGCAAAGGAGTATTGGACCTTGATAGGAAACCCTTAACAAGGACTTCCGAATCGGGTCGAACGGCTGGTTCGATGAAAGCAGCAACACTCACGGACGCCAACTCGGTCGAGATCGGCGAGCAGCAACAGCCGGAGCCGGATACCGACGAACTGCTTGTCGAAGTCGACGCCTGTGGCGTCTGTACAACGGACGTGCATATGTACAGTGGGTCACTCACAGTGGACTATCCGATGATCCCTGGCCACGAGAGTGCTGGGGAAGTAGTGACAGTTGGAGATTATGTAGACGGCTACGAGGTAGGCGACCGCGTCGCGATCAATCCCTCGATACCGTGCAACAAGTGCCGAGCGTGCAAATCTGGACGAGAGAACCTCTGCCAGGATCTTACCTCGCTCGGTGGCGCAGCCAAGCACATCAGCGAGGGCGCGTTTGCGGAGTACGTAACGGTTCCCACCGGTAACGTCGAACATATCGGCGACATGGAGTACCGGACGGCAGCACTCGCCGAACCGCTTGGGTGCTGCATCGAGGGCGTTGACCAGATCGATCTGACGAGCGGCGAGACAGTTGTCGTCGTCGGGGCGGGAGCGATCGGTCTGTTGCTCGTTCAGCTACTCAAGACAAGTGGTGCCGGAACCGTCCTCGTCTCCGAACCCGTCGACGAACGCCGCGAAGCGGCTCTTGAAGTCGGTGCAGACCATGTTTTTGATCCAACTGAGCAAGATCCGTCGACCGTCGTTCCGAACCTCGTCGGCGAGGTCGACATTGCTATCGAGGCGGTCGGCTTGCCGGAGACGATCAACCAAGCACATTCTCTCACGGGACCGGGCGGTCGGACGCTCGTTTTCGGCGTTCCACCGGAAGGAGCGACAGTTGAGATCTCTCCGTTTGACCTGCTCTTCGAGGAGCGGGAAATTGTCGGGACCTATTCACTCACACCGGACACGTTCGCCCGAGCGGTGACGCTGCTCCAGAACGACTGCATCGACGTCGACACGCTCGTCACCGATGAGTTCGCGCTGGAGGGCCTCGAAGAGGCCTTCGAGCAGATGGAGGACCGCGACGGTCTCAAGAAGATTATCTACCCCAACCTGTAGACAGCGATTCCACATCCACAGATCACACAACAATGGCAGACAAATCACACAACCGACGGACATTCCTGAAAGCGACCAGTACTGGCCTCCTCGCCGGTCTCGCGGGCTGTACCCGCGGCGGCAGCGACACGGGGGGTTCTGACGGTACCGATTCCGAATCAACTAACTCGTCAGACGGCGGACTCGCGATTCCGCACAGCGACTACGAGGACGCCGACATCGACTGGACGCAGTTCGAGGGCTCACAGATCAACATCGGGGCCGTCCAGCATCCGTGGGTCGATGCTATCAAACCCGCAGTCCCCGTCTTCGAGGAACTCACCGGGATCGATGTCGTCTGGAACATCCTGCCGGAGAACCAGTTCCGGACGAAGCGACAAACCGACGTCAGCACCGGTGCCGGACAGTTCGACGTGTTCTTCATGGATCAGGTCGTTAACCAGTATCGCAACGAAGGATGGCTCCAGCCCCTCGACCCGTACTTCGAGGACAGCAGTCTGTACGACAAGAACTGGTACCAGCCGGGCGATATTTTCGAGTCCTCGCGGTGGCAAGCCCACGGCGGTGGGTTTACCGAGAAATGGACCGGTCTCCCGATCACCGTCGAGGTTCAGACGCAGTTCTACCGAACGGACCTCTACGAGAAACACGGGCTGGAAGTCGCGGAGACCCTCGAACAGTTCCGCCAGAACGCGAAGACGATCCACGAGAACGAGTCCAACATCGTCGGTACCGTCGGCCGCGGCCAGAAGGGGTACGGGATGAACATCTACGTCCTGAACACGTTCCTGCGTGAGCACGGAGCCGAACTCTGGACCGAGTTCCCGGACGATTCCGGCCTCGATACGGAGGCGACGAGTAACGCTGCAGAGTGGTACGTCAATCTACTGCAGAACTACGGTCCGGAAGGTGCGTCTACTCAGGCGTGGTCCGATGTTCTCTCGACGATGCAGGAAGGCCGCGCCGGGCACATCGTCGCCGACGCCAACCTGTTCTGGCCCGGGCTGACCGGCTCGGACTCGTCGGTCGCCGACAGTGTCGGCATCGCGAAGGTGCCGAAGCCGGCCGACGGCCAGTTCGCACCGAACGCGTACAACTGGCAGATATCCACGTCGAAGAACGCGAAGAACTCCGAACAGGGGTTCCTGTTCATGCTCTGGGCGACCTCGAAGCCGACCAACACCTGGATGCATCTGAACAACGACGCCGCGTTCTCGGTCCGTCAGTCCGTCTGGGAGAACGACGAGTTCCGTTCGCGAGTCGGCGACGAGTTCGCACAGGTCACGCTCGAATCCCTGCAGGAAGCGGCACCGGATCCCTTCGACCGCAAGTACCCCGAGTGGGGCCAGCGCTACTCCGAAGAACTACAGCGGGCTATCGCCGGACAGAAATCGGCGAAAGCAGCGATGACTCGGGCAGCACAGGTCGCCGAGGGCACCTACAGCGGCTGAGGTAATCATTCAGAGCTTCCCACCTATGAGCATTCCAACTGAAACGAAAACCGACACGGCTCGCGAGCGGGGATTGGCCAGACTCCACAATCTGTGGAACGAGTACCTACCGTACTGGTTTATTGCACCGATGGTGCTGGTGATGATACTGATCACCTTCTTCCCCGGTGCCTACAACCTCTATCTTAGCCTGATCGGGGAGGCGACGACGAACGTCTTCGCGGCCGAGTTCGTCGGGCTAAGCAACTTCGAGACGGCGTTTGCCCGAGGCGGTGCTATCCACTCGTTCGTCATCACGATTGCCGTCGTCGTCAGCGCGTTGCTCCTGGAGAGCGTCCTCGGGTTCGTCTTGGCAGCGTTCGTCGCCGGCGTCGAGTCCAGTCGAGCGAAGTCGTTCTATCGGATTCTTTTCATTATTCCGATGGCAGTCGCGCCCGTGTCGATGGCGACGATTGGCCGGATTATGTTGAACTCCGAGATCGGTATCATTCCGTACCTGATCGAGATGGTGACGCCGTTTTCGTCCCCAGGGTTTCTCTCGAATATTCCGCTCTTCACCGTGATTTTGCTCGACACGTGGAACTGGACGCCGTTTATGTTCATTATCTTCTACGCCGGGCTGTCGTCGGTGCCCGACACGCTTGTAGAGGCGTCGCGGGTCGATGGCGCGCCGTTGTGGCGACGCTACGTCCACGTCATCATTCCGTATATGAAGCCGGTCGTGTTCGTCGCGGCTCTCATCCGGATGATCGACCTCTTCCGGACGTTCGGTGTGGTCTACGGGCTCACGCAGGGTGGGCCGGGCACGGCCACCCAGTTGGTGAGTATCAACATCTACGAGCAGATGTTCATCAACAACCAAATTACCGTCGCAGCTGCCATCGCGCTCGTCTATCTCGTTATGGTCGTCGCGTTGTGTAACATCATCATCGCGAAAGTCGGCTTCGAGGGGGTGTGGGACTGATGGCGACGACGGATATCGAGCCCGGCTCCTCGCAGCGCCTCGCCAAGAACACGCGCGAGACGTTCGTCACGGTCGTTCGACACGCCGTCCTGCTGACGTGGTCGGGTATCGTCCTGTTCCCGCTGTATTGGCTCGCGTCGATGTCGCTGAAACCGCCGGGGCAAGCGAACTCGCTTCCGCCGGACTGGATTTTTCTGCCGACGGTGTACAACTACATCCAGCTCGCCCAGAGCTCGGAGTTCCTGGCGGCGTTCGCCAATAGCCTGATTATGGTGTCGGTGTCGGTCGTACTGGTGTTGTTGATCGGCGTGCCGGCGGCGTACGTCCTCTCACGATACGACATCCCGATGGAACGGGACGTGCTCGTGTGGATCCTCTCCTCACGGATGCTCCCCCCCATCGCCGTCGTGCTCCCCTTCTTCATCGTTTTCCGGGAGCTCAACCTGTTCGACACCCGGATAGGGATGGTGCTGATGTACGTCAGCATCAACCTCTCGTTAGTGGTCTGGGTGATGAAGGCGTTCTTCGACGGTATCCCCGAGACGCTGGAAGAGGCCGCACGAGTGGACGGCGCGACTCGGTTCCAAGGGTTCCGGAAGGTCGTCCTCCCGGCAGCGAAACCCGGAATCTTCTCGGTCGCGATTATCAGCTTCATCTTCGCGTGGATCGAGCTGCTGTTCGGCCTCGTGCTGACGAGCTTCGAGGCAGTGCCGGTGACGCTGTTCGTCTACTCGTTCATCGGATCGCGCTCGATCGAGTGGGGAATGCTCGCGGCCGCTTCGATGTCGATGATCATCCCGGTCGCCATCTTCCTCGTTGCGGTCAACAAGTACCTTGCCGCTGGACTCAGCTTCGGCGTGGTGATCAAAGAATGAAAACGACAGCTCACAACCGACGCGCATCACTCGCAAACCGCACCCGTGCAGCGGGGACGGACAGCTGCACAACGGAGGAACGATAATGGCGAATATCACGATAGACGGCGTTACGAAACGATTCGGAGAAGGGAATAACTCGATCGTCGCAGTCGACGACGTGTCCCTCGAGATTGATGACGGTGAGTTCGTCGTCTTCGTGGGTCCGTCAGGAAGCGGGAAGTCGACGCTCATGCGGATCGTCGCGGGACTCGAAACCCAGACGGAAGGCGACATCGAGATCGGCGACACGGTCGTCAATCAGCTCGGGCCACGTGCACGGGACATTGCGATGGTGTTCCAGAACTATGCGCTGTACCCGAACATGACCGTCGAGGAGAACATGTCGTTTGGATTGAAGATGTCGACGGAGATGTCCGACGAAGAGATCGAGACAAAAGTGACTTCCACGGCCGAGATGATGGGCATCGCCAACCTGCTGGATAACACGCCCGGGGAACTCTCGGGTGGGCAGCAGCAACGCGTTGCGCTCGGTCGTGCGATTGTCCGTGACCCCAACGTCTTCTTGATGGACGAACCGCTATCGAACCTGGACGCGAAACTCCGAACTGAGATGCGGACCGAGATCAACCGACTCCAGAACGACCTCGGGGTCACCACACTCTACGTCACGCACGACCAGACGGAAGCGATGACGATGGGCGATCGATTGGTCGTCCTCAACGAGGGCGATCTCCAGCAGGTCGGCACACCGCTCGAGTGTTTCTACCGGCCAGTCAATCGGTTCGTTGCTGGATTCATCGGATCGCCCTCGATGAATTTCTTCAGCGGAACCGCACGAGCTGGTATGTTACAGTGTGACGGATTCGGATACGACCTTTCGGAACGGATGCAAGAGAGCGCCGGCAGTCACGGCGAGCTGGATCTCGGTATCCGTCCCGAGGACATCGAACTGCACGACGAGTCTGTCGATCGGAACAGCTTCGAGGTCGCCGTCGACGTGGTCGAACCGATGGGGAGCATCTCGTACGCATACTGTCGGGCCGAAGGACAGGACCACGACGACACGTTCGTCGTCGAAGTCGACGGACAGCAGCTGATCACCGAAGGCCAGACGCTATACGCCCACATTCCGTCGACGGATGCACACCTCTTCGATCGTGCGACCGGCGAGACGCTCCATCAGCGCAAACTCGACAGTGAGATCGAGGCCGCACCTACCGAGCAATCACAGAACGCCGGTGCGAGCTCGAGCCAATTATAGCGTATGAAGGAGAGTAACCGCCACGCAACCGCACATCGCGCTCGACTGCTCGCGACGCTCCGGGTACAGTACCCGGACACCCTCGCAGAACAGGGCTTTCGGCTGTTGCACCCAACATCCGGGGAGCCGTACACGGACCACCGCCGACACCTCGTCGCAACGTGTCGGTCGATTTCGAACTTCGCAGTCGGTGCGATCGTCGACGGCTCGGACTGGTGTCTCGACGCTGCCGAACACGGACTGGCATTCCTTGAAGAGGGACACCGTGACGGCGGGGACAGCTATCACTTGCTTGTGGATGCCGACGGAACGCCCCTCGATAAAACCCGCTCGGTGTACGGGCATGCCTTCGTCCTCCTTGCGTACGCACGTGCCACCGAGGCCGGGATCGACGGCGCCGAGGACGGGCTCGCGGCGATCCACGAACTGATCGAGAACCGACTCCGCGACGACGCTGGGATGCTACGGAGCGACTGTGCCTCGGACTGGACCGAACAGGAGGCGTATCGCGGCCAGAACGCGAATATGCACGCCTGCGAGGCGTACCTCGCTGCCTACGAGGCCACGGAGAAAACGGAGTACCTCGATCGCGCACGCCATATCGCGCATACGGTCACGGTTGACCTTGCCGCGGAGACTAACGGGTTGCTGTGGGAGCACTACACCGACGATTGGGAACACGACTTCGGGTACAACGAGGACGAGCCCCGCCACCAGTTCCGCCCGCCGGGGTACCAGCCTGGCCACCACGTCGAGTGGGCGAGGTTCCTTGCGCTGCTCGATCGGTACGACGACGTGACCATGGTCGATACTGACGATGACGTGTACGCGCCCGAAGGCGGGTGGTATGCCCGCGCGCTGGCGCTGTTCGAAGCCGCCGTCGATAACGGTTGGAGAGAGAAGGGCTTCATTTACACCCACGAGGAGGATGGGACGCCCATCGTTCCCGATCAGTATGGCTGGGCGCTGGCGGAGGCTATCGGTGCCTCCGCAGCGCTCATCGAGCGAGCCACCGCGAACGACGACACCGACGCGGCCGATCGGCTCCGGAAGCTGAACTGCCAATTCCTCGCGTCTATAGACCGTTACCGCGGGCCCGCCGGGCTCTGGTACGAGAAGCGGCTCGCGGCCGACGATGGCGGCGACTTCGTTGCCCCTGATCCGCCAGGGATCGAGCCTGACTACCACCCTGCGAGTGCATTCTACGAGTGCTGGCGCTCCACACGGGATGTACAGCCCGACGACCGACCGCTTACAACCACGAATGCAGATGACTGACCAATACGACATGGACCCAACTGTAATGCTCCCGCCGAAGCCGGATCGGCGGTGGACCATCGCCAAGCAGCTCGGCATCGACACAGCCGTCGTTCGCTTCTGGGGCGTCGAAAATTGGTGGGAGTACGACACGCTCCAGCGCACTGTCACGCGGTTCGAAGATCACGGCCTCTCGCTCGAAGTCGTTGAGGACCGCCCACCGATGGAAAAGACGGTTCTTGGCGAAGCAGGGCGCGACACGGAGATCGAGACGGTCAAAACACTGATCGAGAATATGGGTCGACTGGGAATTGACACCTACTGCTGGGTATGGACCGAGAACCCACTCGGCGTGATCCGGACATCAGATTCACTACCCGGACGTGGTGGCTCACAGCGGATCGGTTACAACCATGACTGGATGGAGCGCGCCTCCGACCACGAGGTGGCCAGCATCACCGAGGACGAACTGTGGGAGAATTTGGAGTACTTTCTCGACGCGGTTGTCCCGGTTGCGGAGGAGTACGGCGTGAACCTTGCGCTCCATCCTGACGATCCACCGACATCGCCAGTACGTGGCGTCCCACGAATCGTACAGTCTGTCGGGGACTATCGCCGAATTCTCGGTTTGTACGACAGTCCGAATCACGGTGTCACCTTCTGTCAGGGGAACTTTTCCGCGATGGAATGTAACACCATCGAGGCGATTCGCGAATTCGGCGACCGCATCCATTTTGTCCACTTCCGTGACGTCGAGGGTAACGAGCGGGAGTTCGTCGAGACTTGGCATGATGAGGGACCTACAGACATGAGAGCCGCCATCGAGGCCTACCGTGATGTGGGCTTCGAGGGCCCCATCCGACCGGACCACGTCCCGCGTATGGTTGGTGAATCAGACCGCGAGAACGCCATGGCCGGCTACACCGACATGGGACGCCTCTTCGCAATAGGATACATCAAGGGGTTGCTGGAGGACCGCAATCGACAACCATGCAGTCCACAGAACAAATGACACTCAACACGATAGCGGTGACTGGCGGCAACGGCAAGATCGGATCCGCGATTCTTGAACACTTAAATAAAAACGAGTACGAGACAGTAAACATCTCTCGAGGGAAACAACGCGAAGAGATATCGGACATGTACGTTACGACGGACTTGCTTGACGCCGGGGAAACGTACGGTGCGCTCGCGAAGACAAATGCTGACGCAGTCATCCATATGGGGACGATACCCAACCCGTACAGCAACCCAGATTTCAGGGTATACGAGAGTAACGTGATGTCCGGCGCGCACGTCCTTGAGGCAGCAGACGCGCTCGGTTTGAAGTCTGTTTGTCTAGCTTCCAGTATCAACGCTATGGGCAGTGAACATCAAGAGCGCCCCGTCGACGTGCGCTACGTCCCGCTCGACGAATCTCATCCGCGAACACCTGACGATCCGTATGGGCTTGCCAAGCACGCTATGGAGGTAACCGCCGACGGGTTCGGCCGTCGGCCCTCGACGGACATGACGATCGCCTCCCTACGGTACCCGTGGGTGATGACCGATGAAGAGATGCGTGAATACCTCCTCGGACCAGACCGCTCGCTTGAAGCACTTGATGACGTCCATCCGGCAACCGGTCGTGAGGTACTGTTCTCGTACCTCGCGATGGAGGATGCGGTATCCATTGCCCAAAAAGCCGTAGAGGCTGATTTCGATGGTCATGAACCGTTCTGGGCGGTCGCGGGTGACACCACTGCCGACGCGTCTACACCTGATCTTGTAGCAGAGTTCTACTCGGAAGCAGACATACTGGAGCCGCGGTCAGGCCACGAGGCAATCGTCGACCTCTCGAAAGCCGAGGAGTTGCTTGGGTGGGAGCCGCGGCAGTCATGGCGGGACCTCTAGTTGTCCTATGACTGACGAGCGTTCTCTCTTCGTTATCGGGTCGTACACCGAAGAGGATGGCGACGGGCTTACGTCGTACAGTGTCGACTCGAGATCGATCGAGCGACATGATGTGGCGAATGAAGTGGACCCTTCTTTCCTCGATATCCATCCGTCCGAATCGGTCTTTATTGCTGTGAACGAGCGCGAAGACGGCTCGGCAGTCAGCTATCGCATTAATCCGACGAACGGTCGGTTCAATTATCTCGATGAGACGGAGACAGGCGACGACGGCCCCTGCCATATCGCCATCGACCCTTGCGGCGAGTACGCAATTGTCTCTCACTACGTAGGTGGCTCCGTCGCACTCCTATCTGTGGGAACAGACGGATCCCTCAACGGGCCGATAGATTTGCGAGATCACGAAGGCTCGGGCCCGAACGAGGACCGACAGTCATCAGCTCATCCACACTCTGCTTGGTTTGTGACGAATTCGACTGTCTACGTTCCAGACCTGGGTGCCGACCAGGTCGTCGTCTACGAACTGGATCGAACCGAGAGGTGTCTTCGTCTGGTTCCAGACGCAACGATTAATTGCCGACCGGGTGCCGGCCCACGACACTTCGCCATGCATCCGAACGCGTCCGTCGGATATCTGGTGAACGAACTTGATGCGACGCTCTCAGTCGTCGATTTCGACACTCTTCGGCAACCAAAGATTAGGGATACTTACTCTACGCTCCCGAATGGTGTTGATGTCTCCGATACCACCGCCGCTGGTGTGCACGTCCATCCCTCTGGCAATTACGTGTTCGTCTCGAATCGAGGACACGATTCCATCGCAACGTTCGAATGTCGGGGGTCACCTCGCCAAGTAACGCGGAAAGCGGTAACGCCGACCACTGGACAGTGGCCCCGGGACTTTGCAATCCATCCGGACGGCAATCAGATATTTGTCTGTCACCAGCGTAGTAACGATTTAGTGACATTTGAATGCGATATCAGAACTGGTGAACTCCGAAAGCAGGGTTCTCGGATGAACATGAATGCCCCAACCTGTCTACAGTTCTGTTAGAGAAACTATCTTGACATTTGAGTTTCGTTTTCGAAAATCCACAAGTAGGTGTGGTAATGGCGGGAATTTGAGGAGTTGCGATGCCCACCATTCAAATATTGGCCTTGCTAAAATCAATTACCACTCTGCGATGCTGCCGTCCTCGTGACGCCATACCGGATTATACCATTTCACATCCGCACGAGACTGTTCGCGAACGTAATCTTCGTCGACATTGATTCCCAATCCAGGGTCAGTAGGGCGTTCGACGTAGCCATCGGCGAATTTGAACGTCTGGGGGTCCTCAAGATACTGAAGCCCGACGCTCTCCGCAGGATCATGGAGCGACAGGTCTTGTTCCTGCATGATAGCGTTGTGCGAACAGAAGACGACCTGTAGATTTGCTGCAAAGGCGATGGGGCTCAACGGACAGTGCGGAATCATGGCTACGTCGAACGCGTCGGCCATCGTCGCAATTTTGCGTAATTCGGTGATCCCACCGACGTGTGTCACGTCTGGTTGGATAACCGTGACTGCGTCGTCGGTGAGCAGCGGCTTAAAATCGTATCGAGAATAGAACCGCTCGCCGGTCGCTATCGGAACGCTCGTTTGTTCGGTGAGTGATGCGAGAAATTCAGAGTGTTCCGGCAAGACCGGCTGGTCGACGAACATCAGACCATACGGTTCTAGTGCTTCAATGAGATGGCGAGCCATCGGTTTGGAGATACGCCCGTGGAAATCCACACCGAGATAGAGGTCCTCTCCGATGGCATCGCGAACCGTCACGACTCGTTTCCGTGCCTGTTCGACCGTCCCTGGCGGTTCAATTGCACGGAACTCGGAGGACGCATTCATTTTGATCGCCCGATATCCTTGATTGCGGCGATTGATTGCTTCTTTTGAGATTTCTTCTCTGTCTTCGCCGCCGACCCACTGATGGACCATGACTCGGTCACGGACGTGGCTGCCGAGCAACTCGTGAATCGGCGCGCCGTAGTGTTTACCCTTGATGTCCCACAGCGCTTGATCGATACCGGCCAGCGCACTCATCAGGACCGGTCCACCCCGATAGTATCCGCCTTGGTACATCGTCCGCCAGTGGCGTTCGGTCTCTAACGGATCTTCTCCAAGGAGATATGCCCCGACGAGTTCGTCGACAGCCGTTTTGACGGTTTCGAGTCGTCCTTGGATGATCGGCTCTCCCCAGCCTACGAGGCCGTCGCTCGTTTCTAGTTTGAGAAGGAGCCACCGCGGTGGAACAGCGAACAGTTCGTAGTCTGTAACACGCATATTCTAGGCAACCTCAACGACTACTTCAATCCACGGTCAAGAATTGTCAATATTCCTGGCGCTATAGCAATGCTTCAAAATAAAATAGAAGATATGTTCGTTCAATTGACCACCATCGGAGGTTACTCAATCAGCGATCGTCAAGTCGCCAGCTATCGATTGGAACCTGACCACCGTCGGCCCGAAGTCCGTGACCGTTGATATAGTCGCTCGCGGGTGATGCGAGGAACGTAACGGCGTTGGCGACGTCAGCGGGATCGGTGAATCTCCCAAGCGGGTTATTGTCGAGGATCTGTTCATTCACAACGTCGTTGAAGTCCTCTATCATCCGAGTTTTCGCCCATCCCGGTACGACAGCGTTGACCCGGATTCCCTCGCGGCCGAGTTCAAGCGCAAGCCTGATCAACCGCCAGCGGGCATGCCGGACATCCGATCTCGCCCGGACACGTACGAATGACTACAGTCCAGACAGTTTTGGTGTTCTCACCAACGATTCGACTCGGGTTCATGGTTCCCGACCCCTATCGACGAATAACCGAGTCTACAGAAACGGTCACGATGTATCAGCACGCACGAATGTCACGGGACAAGGTGCAGAAAGCATCACTTCCTGAGCAGTAGAGCCGAAGACTGCCTTACCGGTGGGCGAACGCTGCCGGCCGCCAACGATAACAAGATCCGCATCGGCTTCTTCAGCCAAGCCTACGATGCTGTCCCCGTGGCTGCCGACCGCACCGCCGACAGCATGGTCGACGCTGGCTTCATCAAGCTGGCTGATGAGTTCACGGATGGTAGCGTGTCGGCTCGCTACATCGTCCGGTGAGACGTCTCCACTCGTCGTGTCGAACCCAAGTCGATCGAGGGATTCGGCATATTCCTCGTCAGTAAAAATATGACCAAGCACGACGGTTGCGTCCGACGGCCCAGCGATGTCAATCGTCTCTTCAGCCAGTCGATCGATTCGATCAGCGTCACCTGGCCCGACCGCTAAGAGGACAGTCTCTAATGCCATGGCCACACTTCCGACTATCTCCATATAATACGTCGGGCTATAGTTCTGGACTCTGCCGATTCACGAGACCACTCACTCTCCCTCTCCAAGTGTCTCATCCCCGATTGAATCGTCGGAATCAGCTGACTCGTTTGAGTCGGCTTCATCGCGAACCTGTGCGAACGCCACGTTCTCACGGGCTTGGGTGATCTCGACGGTCACCACGTCGTCGGGTCGAGTGTCGGGGACGATCACCACGTATCCCTGATCAAGTTTCGCGATTCCATCGCCCTGGTCACCGATCGTTTCGATCGTCACCTCGCGGACGTCGCCCTCCTCAACTGGCGGTGGGCGCTCACTGTCTTCGGTGGGATCTCTCTCCGATTGTTGGTCGTCATCCGCTGTCGCTTGCGAATGTGAGCCGGCCTGTGGTAAGACAACCACACGATATGTCTCGCCGGCGTCTATCTCGCCGTGGATGAGTTCCTCGCGTGGAATCGTGAATTCGTACGAGTCACCGCACTGCTCGACAGTCGTGCTGAACAGGCACCTTAGCCGATCGGAGATTTCGACCATTACACTACCTCGTCACGAATTGGTGATGACTGGTAGGCCTTTCTGTGTCGGTGACGTGGAGCAAACCTGGATTCATGAACATGGGCGTGAATCAGTGGGGTCTCAGGCCCCAATAGAGACGTATTGGTCTTCCCACTCACGACGAGCCTCGATTTCACGCCGACCACGCTGTGTGATCTCGTAGAAGTTGGTCCGGCGATCGCGCTGACCTTTGTCGATCAGTCCTTTCTCGACCAACTCATCGAGGTTTGGGTAGAGCCGGCCGTGGTGGATCTCGGTCTCGTAGTACTCTTCGAGTTCTTCTTTGACCGCCAACCCATGGGGGTCGTCCTGGCCTGCGATAGCGTAGAGGAGGTCACGCTGGAACCCAGTCAGATCGTACATATCCTCGATATGGTTATTCTCACGGTAAAATATGTCGGCCCGCGGAAATCCAGCTTCGATCAACCGATCCGATTAGGCCGGGGCTGAGTCGAGCACTTCTTGGGCAGCAGTAGGAAGATCACTCGCCTCAACACCGCGCAGTTGGTCGTCGCCAAGCTGCAGACGTAGCCGTGGCCGACCCACGTCGATCGGCACTTTCTCGGTCGTGAGTAGTCCCTGGTCTTCGAGTCGGCTTTTCGCCCGCGAAAACGTCGCTTTACTTGCGACGCCCGTATTCTCGCCCCACCTCGATATCTCATAGAGCTGAATTTGGTGGGCTGCGGCTGCGAGCAGCGTCAGGTCCACCTCGTCGAGAGCGTTGCCATCGCCCCGAGTCGTCTCGACGGCCCCAAGCATCGCGCGGAAATCGGCTTCGACTTCGGAGCCGAACGTATCGGCGAGCGTCTCGTAGACCCGCGATCGCGCTGGTGTCCGCAAGTCGAACGGGGTAGCATCCTCCCACGATTCGTCGCATCGCTCGCGCATCGCCGCGATGAACTCGGCGTCGTCAGTCCTGAGACCCGCAACCTGATCGTCGGTCTGGACGATCGAAATTACTGAGTCCTCGCCCACCACTAGCCCGCTCTCGAACTTGTCCTCGGTGACGCGAAGTGATACCGTCTCGTCAGCCACCAGATCCGCAGCGGTACTCGCGAGCTGGAAATCTCGACGCAGCCATTTCAGATGGGATTCCCGTGCGAGCAGCCGAGCCGTGGGTGGGTCGTCGAGATCGGCTAACACTTCGATAAATCCCGCAATCGAGTCCTCACCGAGGCCAGCTACGTATATCTCGCTCGATGCGGGCACATCCGCGAAGCTCGCGCGATACACCTCAGCCACCGTCGGCGCGACCTGCGAAGCACTCGCCATGGAGACGATTCGAGACCAACCACTATTTACATTTTGGCTATCTTGCTATCGAAATCAGTGGTACACGGTAGAGAGGCTGCTCAAAGCGCAGTACAACCGACTACGGCTGAGAGCCGTACTACACGGATAGCACTAAGGGCAAGATAGAGTGATTGTGACCAGTAGCGAAGACGATATGATTCGCAGCGAGGCTATTAGTATCTACTCTGTCGGGACGGGAAACCGTTCCTCACACATCACACAGTCCGAACTCATCCGAGAGCAGGGTCGCCGCTCCTCTAATGAATGTCAGGGAACGATCTGCTGGATCGTAACCCCCACTCGAAGCGGGAAGGCGTCGCATTATGGTCGATCGGGTTACAGATCTCGGGACTGGACGGTCTTGCGATCGTTGTCTTCGGCACGCTGAGCGGCATCGGCGAGCAGATCTTTCACCTCGCTGTCAAGGGCGTCGTAGAAGTCCGACGATACGTTGTGGTCTGTGAGCTGGTCTTTGACTGCCGCTTGAACGATGAGGTCAGCCATGCTTCAGTTATTCCTACCGACTCGTACTTATTCCTTTTCGAGGTGAGGAGATAAAGTGTTGTGGCGGGTGGTGAGTTGGGGGCGTATGAATCAGGAATTGGTAGTCACGCTGTCCACGGCCATCTTCGGAAGCGAGTACTCGGGGCTGTCGAACCGGCCCCATCGAGTGAGCGCGTCTGCTGAGTGTCTGAATAGTTTTACGTCTTCGATACGCAGGGCGATACATGATCGAACGGCGTCCTCTTCCCTCCTACGCCGTCGAAGCCTACGATGTCCTTCGCGAGGCCGCACCCGAGACTGACGACGGACGTCGAGAAATCTCCCCCGACGCCGCCTGGGCGGCGCTCGAAGATACCGACGAAGAGTTGACCGACGGCGACATCGAACATGTCCTCGACCTACTGTACAATCGCGGCGAGATCTACCACGTCAACGAACAGATCCGCTTCACCGACCCCGATGAGTTCGATCAACAGTACCACGACGACGATGAACAGGAAAACGACGAGTGACTTGTCTGCAAACAGTTCAGCCTAGGTAAAAGGGCTTGTCGTCCTATTCGATCAAGCCGAGATCGACGAGCTGTAACTCAACCGCCTCGACTGCACGACCGATTACCTCGCGCGTGGTACCACCCGTGACGATGGCTTTTCCACTCCCGAATAACAGAACGACCACCGGCGGGTCGTCAAGACGATAGACCAGCCCTGGAAACTGCTCGGGTTCGTACTCGACGTTCTCCAGTCCCAGACCGATCGTAATCGCGTTCAGATTCAACTGCTGGCCGAGATCCGCGCTCGCCACCATATTCTGGACGGTGATCTCCGGCTCATCAGCGATCGCAATACCGAGTTCCCGGAGGTCGTCGAAGACTCTTTCGAGGGCAGTATTGACGTCTCCAACGCTACTCGCACCCGTCGAGACCAACTTCCCTGAGCGGAACAGCAGCGTCGTGACGTGAGGCTCCTCAGTTCGATAGACCACCCCTGGAGAGGTCTCTGGGTCGTAGTCCGCTCCACGAAGATCCATCGCTACAGTCTGAAGATCGAGCTCCTGCTCGATGCCCGTCGAAGCAACCACATTCTGGAGTTCGATCGTCTCACGTGGATCAGGGGGTTCGCGCTGTTCGGTCATCGATGATTGGAAGGTCAATTATCATCGAGATAGTCTTTCCGTTGAAGAATTTGTGGAGATGACGACCATCTTCTCAATTCCGAGAGCTGAACAGCGGTGCGAATACAGCAAAGGCAGTCGCTGAAACTCAGATTTCCGTCACACGCTGGAACTCGTCGCTGAGTGCGGCGGCATCCTCGGGAAGGAGAGCTACCACGAGATACGCAGCGTACTCTTCGAAGTACTCGACCAGCGCCGCGATTCGATCGGAGTCGAGCGCTTCGAGCGAGTCGATCACGATGAACGGCAGCGACTCGTGGAGGTCGTGAACCAAGTAGCCTGCAAGCGCGAAGACGAGACCGGTGACTTCACGCTCGCTTTCTGAGAGATGAGCGATCGAGTCCTCGTAGGTCGTTCCGTCTTGGGTGCTCCGAATCACGTGGAGATCGAACACGCCGCGCTCGACCTTTCGGCGACCTTCCCGCACTGTTTGCTCGGTCCGCTCGATCCAGATCCGCTCGATATTCGCATAGTCGAGCACCCCGAGGATGGTCTCCATGTGGTCATTGAATTCTTCGACCGCCTCGGATTCGAGCTGTTCGATCCGGGTGCGGAGATCCGCCAGTTCAGTTTGAAGCTCTTCGCGACGTTCGGACAGCTGGTCACGTTCGTCGAGGTCGTCCTCGACCGTAGCGATCTCCTCGCGGACGTCCTCGAGGTCGCTTTCGAGCCGGCCGAGTTCGAACTCAAGCTGGTTGGCCTCTTTGTGGTGGTCGAGCAGTTCGCTCTGTTCTTGCCCTTCGAGCTCTTCGACCCGATGCTCACGCTCGTTGATTTCGTCTTCAAGAGCTCCCTGTTCGTCAGTTAGTTCCTCGACCTGCTGTTGACGGTCACTGATTTCGCGCTCGATCTCGTCGAGTTTGCGGTCGACGCGCTCGCGCCGGTCACGATCGCCACGGAGGTCGTCGCGTCGGTCGGTCAGCTCGTCAAGCTCGGCGTCGATCTCGTTGCGTTTCGAGGAGTGTTCGCGGCGGAGTTCTCGAAGACTCTCAAGGGTATCGTCGATCGCGTCGCGCTCGACCTCGCTCCCACAAGTCCAACACACCGTGGTGTCCTCCACCAGCTGATCGGTGAGCGCCTCGTCCTCGATCCCTGCAGCCCCAGCCTCGCGATCCTGAAGTGCAGCGTGGAGCTCAGGGTTGTCGCCGTCGAGGAGGTCCTCGTTGAACTGGAGGATGCGCTGGAGCTGGTTGATCGTGGATTCGAGCGACTGCTTGTGGTCGCGGAGTCGATCGATTTCGGTGTTGACCTCCTCGAGATCGCCTGCGGGCGTCTCGGGAAGGTCCTCCAGTGTCTCCTCAAGCTCGTCGTGTTCGTCTTCGAGCGCCTGGATACTCTCGCGCTCGGTCTCGATGCGGTAGCGAACGTCCTCCAGATCCGAGCGTACTTCCTGAAGCTTGTCGAGAGCATCCTCGAAAGCGTTCTGCTGCTCTCTGGTGTCGTCGACGGTCTTATCCGCATCCTCAATCTCGGCTTCCTTGTCGTCGAGTTCGGCGCGTTTGTCCTCGATACGGTCTTCGAGGCGTGTTTTCTCGGCTTCGAGTTCGGGCAGTCGCGAGTCGAGCGACTCCAACCGGTCGAGTTCGTCGTCAAGCTGGCGTTTTTCGGCTTCGAGCTGTTCGATCTCGGCGTTGATCGCGGTGGTGTCGACGGGCCGCATGATCACCTCGCGGAGGTCGTCGTCGCTCGCGACTGCCTGGCGGGCTTCGTTGGATTCGAGCAGGAACCCAAACAGTTCGGCGGCTTCAATGTCTTCGAGATAGGGATCGCCGTCGAAGACTACCGTACCGTTCCGGCGTTCGAGCGTCCGGGTGTATGTATCGCCATCGAGAGTCAGGGCGACCTCACCGTGGTCGGCGTCGCCCTTGAGCGAGACGGCCTCGGAGCCGAGTGTCGCCATCAACGCTTGTAATAGTGAGGTTCGATTGGTGGCGTTCCGGCCGGTGAGTGATGTCACGCCCGGAGAGAACGCGATCTCGGTGGTGTCGATGCCACCGATATTCTCAACGGCAAGCTCGGCGTGTTTCTCGGTAGCTTGTGATTGACTCATTGGGATATACGAGAATAGCGGGTGTTCTATCTAAGGTCTTGTCGTTTGGGAACTATCTGAGGCCACAAATCAGTAACAGAGTTGATGGAGATTTACTCGTAATTATAAGGACGAGTATTCTATAGACAATACATCCGCTACAGATGTACGAGAAAATTTTCGACGCGCCAAACGAAAAACTGGCCGGTGTTCCCCCTCGTTTCATCGCCCAACTCTCTTGGAGTGTTTGACCGATGGGCTAACCGCCCCGCGGGTACACTAAAACCGAGATCGAATAGACGCACGCGGATCACTCACAGATCGAGCTCTGTTTCGAATTCGATATCGTACCACCCTCAATGACGACCGATGCCGAGCGACACGTGCTCAAGCAACTGTGTGACCAAGCAGATATCGAACTCGGTGACGGCCACGACTATCTGATGCCCCACGGCGCTCGACGCGGTGCTGGTGAGGTTCTCGTTCGGACTTCAGAACATGCAACCGCCGCCCGAGCTCTTGACAACTCCGAAGAAGTCGTTCGCGGACACTACTCGCATATCGAAGCCGGCGAACTCGCCGATCAAATGACCGGCGCGTTCGAAGAAGCCGACCAGCAGAGTGAATCCAGTAGCAAACAGCACTGACAACTATCTCGCACTCGTACTCTACTAAACAGCCACCTTGAGCCGTTACACACTATAGAAATCAGTCTGGGTGTTAGAGAAAACACCCAGACAGAGTTGATCAACCAGGAGTCCACCATGGATTCCATGACAGATGATGGTAAGCAGGAGCCCACTCTCACTCCCACTGGAATGAGTTGATTTGCCAAGCATTCACCAAGTTCCAGGACAGTAGTGACAGCCTTGGGGCCAACTCTAACCCCACATGCAGGTTTACGCTCGTGTATTATGTCCGAGAATCTTGTCTGAACACCTCCATTTTAGTCTTGATTACCTCAACAGCACCTAATTGCGCCTAATATATTAGTTCTTTCGGCTAGTTGTGACTTATTACCATACGGTCAGATTGGACGTGGATTGGAGGTCAATCGCTGGTGATTCATCAGAAAGCGGGCAACCCAAGCAGTAGGTCTATAGGGATGGCAGAGGTCTTGATATACTACTTTTGGCGACCGATTCCCGCCACGTACGTTTTCTATAAGAGCAAGATCTGAGAATCCTGGCTGATTCCTGTAGCATATCACAGCGATAGAGGATAAAATACAAATAATTAAATCAAAAGTCGTATAAACACAGCTATCTAGCCAGGTATCGTGGCGATAAAGACATGAACCGGGTAAAAGAGAGCGGAGAAGAAAACAGTGTCAGTCAAAGTTATCTCGGGCAGAAAAATGGGTTTTTGACATCCCCTGCTGAATTGCAAGCGATTCGTTCCGAGGTGGTCACATTCATCCGGGACAACGTCGAGGATACCGCGGTAGTCGCGATGAGTGGGGGGATCGACTCGACGCTGACTGCAGCATTAGCAGTCGAAGCAATCGGCAGTGAAAACGTGATGGCGCTCTCGCTCCCCTGTAAAAAGACGGACGATGAACACACTACCGACGTACAGACGATCGCAGAAGGTCTTGGCGTCGAGTATCACTCGGTTTCGATTCGGCCCCTCCTCGATCTCTTCGAGGACCACATCGCGCCTGCGCTCGATCCCGCCGGCGATCGAGGGTCAATCGGGAACGTGATGGCGCGAATGCGGATGATGTGCGCGTACTACGCATCGAATGCTGGCAATCGACGCGTGCTTGGGACGAGCAATCGATCGGAGCTACTGCTTGGATACTTCACAAAACACGGAGATGGTGCAGCGGATCTGTATCCACTGGGTGAGTTCTACAAGACTGAGGTTCACGCCCTCGCGGATTTCATTGGGCTTCCACAGCGAATCGTCCACAAAGAGCCAACTGCGGGCCTGTGGACCGGCCAGACTGACAAAGCTGATCTCGGTGCATCATACGATGTACTCGATCCGATCCTCCGATCGTTCGTCGATGAGGATGCGAGTGTCGCGACTATTACCGACGAGGTGGATGTCCCCCAACAGTTCGTCGAGGATATTGTCAAACGGTATTACGATAACCGGCACAAACGTTCCATGGCCTCGACACTTGAACTCAAAGATCGAGAATCCAGCGTATCCACCTGATCTCTTCATTACTCATTCGGATTTGAATGATTTCTTGACTCGTGTCAGATATAATAGGCAGTTAGCATCCATCTCTTTCGGCTTGCAATACCGAGCCGAGTTCGAGCAGTGTCACGTACGCATCGGCCAGAAAGAGCGAAAGTCAGCTTTTTCGAAAACCGCATGCAGCTCATCAGTATTCGTTGTTATTCGAGATTTTCGTCAGCTATCACCTAGACCTCGGTCTTCATCTCGCAGATACCAAAGCTACCTGCGGAATTTAGGCTTCGGTTTTGATTTTCGAGTCCAGTCGTGCATGAGCAATCCATTTGCCTGCCTTCAGTCGATCTGGAAACGACTCTAAACTCGCCTCAGCTCCTGAAGAGACGTCGGTCGGCGCGCTCGTGTTCGGCGGATCTGATCTCGACCAGCGGCGCGAAGGGTGACATCCCCTCGAGCGTGCTGTCGGCGCTATCTTCGACTGCCGCGCTCATTACCGGACGCAAATCGTCGAGCACTCGTTGGACATCTGTGTGGCCCAGTCGAAGCAAGCGCTGTGCCGCCCCGAGCAGTCCCGTGACGAAACCATGACACGCAAGCAGACAGGCATCACGAACTGGCACGCCCTCGCGTTCCGTCACGAAACCGAGGACGACCGTATGGTTGCCGGGAACGTCTCCAGTCTCCACGAGCGCAGCGTACTCCTCGAGCAGACCGTCGCCGTGCAGGCCCGACTGGAGCGCAAGCAGCCGCTCGCCAGCAAGCGTCGAACTCTCGCGGAACTCGGCGGCGAGCGTAACGGCACTGAGTTGACGGTCGGCCGCCGCTATCGTTTCCGGATCGTTCTCGCTCGCCCCGGCGTGTGCAGCCCGGAGCGCCACGAGATCGCTTGGCCCGAACTGTTCCCGGAGATAGCTCTCCAGCAACGCGCGTAGGTCGTCAGTGTCGGTGATGGCATCATCGGCGACGAACTGTTCGATACCGTACGAGAGACTGTCGGTGCCGATGGGAAGAAACGAGTCCGCGAGCCGCAATCCAGCAAGCGTGGCTGCGTCGCTCATTCGTCGTCGCTCTCGATATTCCTGCTGTCGGTGGTGTTGTCAGCACTATGTGTCGTCCCGCCCGTGACGTGCGAGTGGTGCTGGCCGTCGCCGCCGTGAGTGTGGCCGTCTCCACCATGGGCGTGACCGTTTCCGGTCCGTCCGTGATCGTCGCTATCGTGTGTGTGGTCGTGAGTGCCCGCTTCGTCGAACAGCGTCGGCGAAACCTCTCGATACCCGATGGTCGTCCCACCGGGCAACAGTGGCCGGACCGCCGCTTCCATTCGGTTACGGTCGTCGGCAATGGAAAGGTAGGCCTCGTTCCCCTTGACGGCGAGCGACCAGTGGCGGTTGCCGACCGCGTGACCAAGTGCGACCGCCGCCGTGACGGTTGCCGTGTCACCGCCCGCAGCAGCGAAATCGAGCACCATCGCGGGAACAGTGTCGAGTGCGACGACTATCAACGAGCCATCGGCGTCGAGCACGTCGCCGTCACCGAGTTCTCGGCCGATGACGATCCCGAGATCGGTCCCGTCGTCGGTGCTCGTCCGAACACGCGAGCGCCGGCGCTCGGTGTCGTCGAGCGTGACCGTCGCGTGTTCCTCCCGCTCGACGCGCTCGGCGAGCGCCGCCTCCTCGACCGATCCGAGGTAGGTGTCGGCGACCAGCATCAGTATTTCCGCCGGTCGGGTGCCGGAGCCCCGAGCAGGTCGGTCCGCGCACGATCCCACGCCGCGTCGAGCGCGTCGGTGACCGAGTCGGCGCGGTGACCGAGCGCGCGAACGAGAACGCCCGCATCGTTCGGAAGCGTCGTCGCGCCGGCACGAACGTCGCTCCCTGTCACGCACTCGTGAAGTGCGTCGCTCAGGGTCGCCGAACTCGGCTGCTCGTCGGCACTGGTGGCGGTGGTCGTGGCTTCGGCGTCCGCCACGCACCCGTGATCGGCTCCAGACTCACGCGCGCGATCGGTCTCCATACTCGGCGTGAGGACGTACAGACTGCCGTACACCGCGAACTCGTTGAGAACGCCGGGAGCGTCCCGGTCGTCCGCGGTTGGGTGGAAATCGGTCGTATCGGCGACCAGCAACCCGTCGCCGTCACGGACTCGGAGCCGCGAGACGTACCGCTCGAACTCGAAGCGCTCCTCGCGGGCGAGTCGGCCCGGAACGACGACGTCGCCGAGGATTGCCGTCGCCCCCGACGGGACGCGAAGCGTCACGTCCTGCTGGTAGCGCGCGTCGGCGTTGAGGATCGTCGGTTCTGGCAGGTACTCGAGATAGCCCCCCGCAGCGACGTCGAGCGAGACTGCGGCGGCTGCGTAGTTGCGCTCCATCGAGAGTACCTTCGTTCGGCTCGCGGTCGAGACGTGTGCGATCGCCCCCTCGCCGGCCGAGACCTCGACCGAGCGGCGATCGCCCTGCGCGACGCCCCCCGTGGGCGACTGGATGTAGACCGTTGCGGCGTCAGGATGAGGATCATGATCGAGCGTCCGGCCGACGTGAAACGGGGCTCGTGCGAAGTCCCGAGCCAACTGCGTTCGGCCCGCCTCGTCCGTGGCGAAGGCGAGTTCGAGCTGTCCGTCCTTACCCGGTGCGCCGACGGATGCCTGCGGGATCGTCTCCGTGGCGTACCCCTCGAAGGCCGGATGCGGGACGTCGGCGGCCATCTACGCGAACAGCACTCCCTCGGAGAGGTGATCGAGAACGGGATCGATCCCCTCGCCCGCCCGACAGTTGGTGAGCGCGAAGGGTCCCTCCCGAACCTCGGCTGCATCCCGCGAAAGCGCGTCGAGATCCACGTCGACGTGGGGTGCGAGATCGGTCTTGTTGATCACGAGCAGATCACACTCCACAACTCCCGGTCCGCGCTTTCGCGGGATGTCCTCTCCCTCGGCGACCGAGATCACGTACAGCGAGTAGTCGGCGAGTTCCGGATTGAACGTCGCCGCGAGGTTGTCACCGCCGCTTTCGATGAGGACGAGATCAAGGTCGGGATGGTCGGCGAGGAAGGAATCGATCTGCGTGAGGTTCATCGAAGGGTCCTCGCGGATGCCGGTGTGGGGGCAGGCTCCAGTCTCGACGCCAGCGACCAGATCCGGTGGAATCAGCCCCGAAAATCGCTCGCGGAGCGCGTCGGCGTCCTCCTGGGTTAGGATGTCGTTGGCGATCACGCCCACGTCGAGGTCGCGCTCGGCGAGCCGTGGCACGAGTTCGGTGACCAGCGCGGTCTTTCCGGAGCCGACGGGACCGCCGATCCCGACCGTCGCTACGTCGCGGTGAGTAAGGCTCACGAGTCGGCCTCCATGGGGTCGGCTCGGTCCGCCGTTTCCATGCCTTCACCGTCGCTTTCCACGTCGCCTGCATCCGGGGTACGGATCGGGTCGTGGACCGTGACGAGTTTCGTGCCGTCGGGGAAGACCGGCTCGACCTGAATCGTATCGACCATCTCCGGGACGCCCTCCATCACGTCCGCCGTCGAGAGCAGTTGGGCAGCTTCGGTGCGGATCTCCGCGACGCTCCAGCCGTCGCGTGCGCGCTCGAACACCCAGTCCGAGACGTACGCAACGACTTCGGGGTGGTTCAGCGCGACGCCGCGCTCCTTCCGGCGGCGCGCGAGTTCGGCGGCCATGAACACCGTGAGGCGTTCCTGTTCTTTCGGGACGAGGTTCATCGTGGATCACTCATAGCATGTATCGCTGTGCGAGAGGGAGTTCGTCGCTCGGTTCGCAGGTTACCGGCTCGTCGTCGATCCGGACTTCGAACGTCTCGGGATCGACGGCGATATCGGCGGGTGTGTAGCTGTTGTAGTGCATTGCGGACTTGTCGAGGTTGCGGGTGCCCGAGACGGGCACCACGTGGCTGTCGAGGTCGTATGCGTCGCCTACACCGGCCTCGTGGGCGGCCTCGCTGACGAACGTCAGCGAGAGTTCCTGTTTCGCCGTACCCATCGCGCCGGCGCGCTCGCGCTGGAGGATCGGCTCGCAGGTCATCAGCGAGCCGTTGGCCTCGCCCATCGCCGAGGAGACGGGAAAGCCACTTTTGAACGTCACGTCGGGTTTGCTCCCGAAGAACTCGGGCTCCCACACCACGAGATCGGCGATCTTGCCCGGTTCGAGCGATCCCACGTACTCGTCGATGCCGGCCGTGATCGCGGGGTTGATCGTGTACTTGGCGAGATAGCGTTTGATCCGGTGGTTGTCCGCGTCAGTCCCGTTGCCCTCGGACTCCCCGTCGGAACCCAACGGTCCACGCTGAGTCTTCATCTTGCTGGCGGTCTGCCACGTCCGGGTGACGAGTTCGGCCATTCGACCCATCGCCTGGGAGTCGGTGGTCATCATCGAGATCGCACCCATATCGTGGAGCACGTCCTCGGCCGCGATGGTCTCGGGCCGGATGCGCGATTCCGCGAACGCCACGTCTTCGGGGACGTCGGGGTTGAGGTGGTGGCATACCATCGTCATGTCGAGATGCTCCTCGAACGTGTTGACAGTGTAGGGCATCGTCGGATTCGTCGAAGAGGGCAGCACCGTCGAGTCACCGACCATCGCCATGATGTCGGGTGCGTGGCCCCCACCAGCACCCTCGATGTGGAACAGGTGGATGGTCCGGTCACCGATCGCCGCTGCGGTGTTCTCCAGGAAGCCAGCCTCGTTGAGCGTGTCGGTGTGCAGACAGACCTGGATGTCGTGGGCGTCGGCCACGTCGAGACACGTATCGATGGTCTCGGGGGTTGCGCCCCAGTCCTCGTGGAGTTTCAGCCCACACGCGCCGGCCTCGATCTGCTCTTCGAGCGCGCCGGGCGCGGAGGCGTTGCCTTTCCCGTACAGGCCGACGTTGACGGGCCACTCCTCGGCGGCGCGCAAGAAGAGTTCGATGTTCCGTGGTCCAGGGGTACAGGTCGTCGCCCCGCCGCCGTATCCTCCGCCGAGCATCGTCGTGACGCCCGAGGCCAGCGCGTGGTCTGCGAGCTGCCCCGAGTTGAAGTGAACGTGGATGTCGAGCGCACCAGGAGTAACGATCTTGCCCTCGGCGGGATACACATCCGTACTTGGACCGACCACCATATCGACACCATCCATCGTGTCGGGGTTGCCCGCCGAGCCGATGCCAGCGATCTCGCCGTTCCGGATGCCGATGTCGGCGGCGACGATCCCTACCACGGGATCGAGGACCATCGCGTTCGTGAGCACCCAGTCGAGCGCGCCATCGGCTTGTGTCACGTGTGGTGTCATCCCCAGACCGTCGCGCAGCGTCTTCCCACCGCCGAAAACCGCCTCGTCGCCGTGCGTGCGCAGATCGTCCTCCACTTCGGCGAACAACTCGGTGTCCCCGAGGCGGACCTGTCCTCCAGTAGTCGGCCCGTAGAGGTCGGTGTACGCACGCCGCGAGAGATCCTGGGTCACGATGCACCGCCCTCCGCACCCTCCTCGTCTTCCGCACCGACGAAGCCGTTCTCACGCGCCCGTTCGAGCGCAGTGCCGGCGTTGTCGCCGTCAGTCAGTCCGTTCAGACCGTAAGCGCGCCCCTCACCACCAAGCGCGACCAGTTCGACGTCGGTCTCGTCGCCAGGCTCGAACCGGACTGCGGTCCCGGCGGGAACGTTCAATCGCTTCCCGAAGGCTATCTCGCGGTCGAACGCCAGCGCACGGTTGACCTCGAAGAAGTGGACGTGCGAGCCGATCTGGATCGGTCGATCGCCGGTGTTTGCGACAGCAAGCGTCGTGGTCTCGCGGTCCTCGTTGAGAGTCACGTTGCCGTCGCCAGGGCGCACCTCACCAGGAACGAGATCATCGGTCACGGCTCGAATCACGCGTTGGTACACACACTTTTGGAAAATCGTTCTCGTAGTGTCGGTTCGTCCATCATGATCGGCTGTGTCGTCCGATCAGTATAAACGCAGCGAGATAGCACAAAAATTGCCCACCGACGACTGCGTTCGCTCGTCGCCCACCGTTCGTCGCGGTTGTCGATCCAGGGGTCGTCTCTCAGTACTGATCCACAGAACGATCTGCACGCCGCAAGCGGTCCCTACCCTCCGGAACAGTCAGCGGGATCTCGTCGGTAGGGACGATCCCTTCGAAGAGACGCACCACTGCGGGCGGACGAAGCCCGTGTTTCTCCAACAAGGATCGGTCGGTCAGCACCTCTCGAACCCCGTCATCGGCGACGATCGAGCCATCCTGCCCGACCAGCACCACCCGCTCGGCGAGCAGGGGGACGAGATCCACCGACGGCGTGAACACGATTGTGGTTCCGTCGTGACGCTCCAGCAACTCCAAAATTCGCTCCCGGTAATGGATGTCCACCGCACCGAGCGGCTCGTCGAGCAGAAGTACGTCGGGGTTGAACGCGAGGACGCTCGCCACCGCCGCGCGTTGTTTCTCGCCGCCTGAGAGGCGGAACGGCGGTCGATCGAGGAGTTCCTCCAGACCGAGCTCGTCCGCGAGGGCGTCGATCCGAGCGGTCGCGGTCTCACGAGGAACGTCCAGTTGGGCCGGGCCATACTCGATATCCTCGCGGACAGTGGTGTTGAACAGGTAGTCCTCGGGATCCTGAAGGAGCACGCCGAGGCGCTCGCGGACCGCTTCGACGTCGGTCGTCTCGCCGAAGTACGTCACCGTTCCGGCAGTGGGTTCGACCAATCCTCCGAGCACCAGTTGAAGTGTGCTCTTGCCCGACCCGTTCGCACCGAGGACGGCGACGCGTTCCCCGGCAGCAACCGTCAGATCCACGTCCGCGATCGCCCTCGTGGTGTCGGGATACTCGTAGCTCACCCCGCGGGCGTCGATCACGCGATCCATCGAACGACCCCCGAACCGGCGATCGCAAGCAGCGCAACCGCGAGGAGTACGTAGTCGCCGCCCTCGAGCGCGCGGGAGCGCCCGTACGGCGAGGGCGGACGAGCGCCGCCGCGGGCCCGCATCCCGCGGCCGACCCGCTCGCCGCGGTCAAGTGTCCGAAGCAAGAACGTCCCCGCGATCCCTCGGGCATCGCGCCAGCCCCTATGAACGCTCGCCTCACCGGCGGTGCGGCTGTTTCGCGCGAGGATCAGTCGCCGGAGTTCGTCGAAGAACACGAAGAGATAGCGGTAGGTGATCGCGGTGACCCACACGATGGCGACCGGAACACGCAGGTCCCGCATCGCCGCCACGACGACCGAAAAGGGCGTCGTCAGCACCAGCAACGACAGCAATCCGACGCCCACGCCGACGCGCAGCGTGAACAGGAGCACGTACGCCACGCCGGCGTCCGTC
Source organism: Halococcus sp. PRR34 (assembly GCF_028617175.1). Classification (NCBI taxonomy): domain Archaea; kingdom Methanobacteriati; phylum Methanobacteriota; class Halobacteria; order Halobacteriales; family Halococcaceae; genus Halococcus; species Halococcus sp. PRR34. The sequence goes on from NZ_JAQJDA010000014.1 coordinate 78,583, forward strand.
ACGGCGAAACCGGCCACCCCGACGAGCGTCTCGCCCGGCAACAGAACGGCCTGGGGAAGGACGATCACCGCCGAAGTGAGCGGGACGACCAACGAACGCGCGAGGAGCCGCCGTAGCGGGACCGACGAGCGCCACGCCAGTACCACCGCGACGCCCCCGAGCGAGACCACGACGGGAAGCGTTCGCGTGAGCATCACCGCGAGCGCGAGGCCGGCGACGGACAGCACGGCGACGCGCGGGTCGCGGGTCTGGAGAAACCCGTCCTCGGCCTCGATTCGTTCGGCCGCGAAGAAGTCCCGGAGTGCCGACGAGACGGTTTCGGTTGAGTTCGCGAGTTCCCCAGTCACCCGTCGAGGAGGCGTCCGACCCCGATCCCGACCCCGAGCGTGAGGGTCGTCCCGACCAGTGCCGAGACGAACGTTCCCGCAGAACCGGCCAGTCCGGGAACCGAGTAGTCAGGAAGCACTCCGGGGTTTATTGTGGTGGCGGCGTCGGCCGCGCCCGTCGCTTCGGCGGCGTTTTCGAGGGGTTCAGCGTAGCCGACCGCGCCCGCGGCCCACCCGAAGACGGGGGCGAGGACCACGAGGACGAGCAGACCGAGCACCGCATAGCGGACCCACGGTTTCGAGCGGACGGCACTCACGAGCCCACCTCCGATGCAAGCATGTCGTCTTCACGCCGGCCGAGCACGAGATCCGGACGGGCGCTCGACACGTAGCCGTAAACGCAGGCCGTGATCGCTCCTTCCACGAGACCCAGCACGGCGTGGCCGACACCCATGACCGACACCGTCGTACCCAGTTCGTACGCGAACGCCGAGGAGAGCCCGACACCGACGCCGACGACGAGCGCCGAGACCGTGATCGCGGCCCAGCCGGCCACGAACGCCGCCCCGGTCTCGTGGACGCCACGAAACGCCCGGAAGAGCGCGTAGCCTACGAGCACGTCCACGACTGCCATCGAGAACAGGTTCGCTCCCAGTGCGACGATGCCACCGTCGCCGAAGACCAGCGCCTGGATGGTGACGACGGCGGTCATGGCGAGTATCCCGAGGGAGGGACCCAAGAGAACGCCGGCGAAGGCTCCCCCGACGAAGTGGGCGCTAGTCCCTCCAGGGATCGGCCAGTTCAACATCTGTGCGGCGAAGATTCCCGCCGCGATCACCCCGAGCAGAGGAGTTCGTTCGTCGCCGAGTTCGCTTTGCGCCCGGCGGACGGCGAGCCCGATCGCCACCCCCGAACCGAGCCAGAAGGCCCCTGCCACCCACGGGTCGAGAAATCCGTCCGGTATGTGCATCGGTATCGAAGACGCCGCGGGCTGCCCTGGTAATACTTTTGTGCCGATTCGTAATACTGAGGCGGACAACGAGTCCTACTGGACGAAGCAACGATTAAACGGCCGGTGAGAGTACGCGCCGTCATGACCACCGACGTCGATCGAATGAGTGTCACCCTTCCACCGGATCTCCTCGCTGCGGTAGATGACGTCGTGGAGGCGGGCGGCTACGAGAGTCGATCCGAGGCGACGAGGGATGCGCTCCGGGCGTTCGTGACCGAGTTCAATCGCCAGACCGGACTCTCGGGACGCCTCAGCGGAACGGTCGTCGTGCTCTACGATCACGAAGCAAGCGACGTCACCGAGGAGATGACCACCCTCCAGCACGACTTCGCAGGCACGATCATCGCGGTTCATCACGTCCACCTGAGCGACCACCTCTGTCTGGAGTCGATCGCGGTTGAGGGGACCGGAGAGAACATCGAGCAGCTACTTGACCGGCTCCGGCCCGTGAACGGCGTCCATCGGGTCGAACTCGCCGTCATGGCAGCGGATCGGTGACACGGCTATTTTTGCGTTGCGAATCCAACATTCCGTCACTCACTGCGGGATTCTATTAACTACCTTAAACACCACCGTGGAAAGTGGTAAAGGCATAATATCCATACGAAAAGGTTTATCCACTATCTCCGATCCACGGTTGAGTGTCGAGAAAGCATGGACGACATCATCTGCTCTGACAGAAAATCCTGCACAAAGACAAAGATTTCCCGGCTTGAAATCGAAGAAATCGAAAAATCTTCGGGTGGCCGCGCATGAATCGGTCCGCGCCCACGAGTCGGCGGAGTTTCCTCACGGCGGGCGTTACCGCGGCGGGCACCGTGCTGGCCGGGTGCAGCGGTGATGTATCGGGGGTACTGGGCGGATCGTCGGGCGGTGAAACGGTCAAGCTCGGTATCCTCGAGGACCGATCCGGCAACTTCGCGTTGAACGGCACGCCCAAGTATAACGCCAGCATGCTCGCCGTCGAGGAACTCAATCAGAACGGTGGGATCCTCGACAACGAGATTCAGACGTTCACCCCTGATCCTCAGTCGGACAACCAGCGCTACCAAGAGCTCACGCGCCAGGCCATTCGAGACGAGAACGTCGATGCGCTTTGGGCTGGTTATTCCTCAGCGACCCGCGAAACCATCCGGCCGATCATCGACCAGAACGAGCAACTGTACTTCTACACCACACAGTACGAGGGCGGCGTCTGTGACGCTTACACCTTCTGTATGGGTGCGACGGCGCGCCAGCAGTTGGGCTCGGTGTTTCCCTACATGATCGAGGAGTTCGGCTCAGATGTCTACACCATCGCTGCGGACTACAACTTCGGCCAGCTCTCGGCGGACTGGGTGCGCGTGCTCGCCGACGAGAACGATGCTAACGTGATGGGCGAGGAATTCATCCCTCTCTCTGTCACGGACTTCGGCTCCACGATCAACAACATCCAGAACGCCGATCCGGACTTCGTGATGGCGCTGCTGGTCGGTGCGAACCACACCTCCTTCTGGAACCAGCGCACCTCCGCCGGACTCGAAGTGCCGATGGGCACCTCCACGGTGATGGCCCAGGGCTACCAGCACGAGCGCCTCGATCCGCCCGCGATGGCGAACGTCTACGGCGGGTTCAACTACATGCAGGAGATCCCCACCGAGCGCAATCAGGCGTTCCGGGATCGCTACTACGAGAAGTTCCCCGACGCGCCCTACATCAACGAGGAGGCGGTGAACAACTACTTCTCGATCAAGATGTACGCCCAAGCCGCCGAGGCTGTGGGCTCGACGAACCAGTCGGATATCATCGAGGAACTCGAAAGTGGAATGGAGATTTCGGCCCCTGAGGGCGACATCTCCCTGCAAGGACCGGTCCACCACATGACTCACAACATGCGGGTGTTCCGGTGTGACGCCGACCACAACATCACCGTCGAAGCGGAGGAGATGATCCCCGAGCAGTTCCTCTCCGAAACCGTTGGCTGTGACCTCACCGAGAACGAGGAGACCACCCAGTACGTCCCGGCAGACTACTTCGAGGAGGCCGACGCCACGCAATGAACCCGATCAACCTCCTCTTTCAGTTCGCCGATAGCTTCGCGTTCATCGTGCTCTCGGCGGTCGGCCTCGCCGTCATCTTCGGGATGATGGGCGTCATCAACCTCGGTCACGGCGAGTTCATCATGATCGGTGCCTACGGCACGACGCTGGCTGCGAACGCCGGCGTGCCGCTCGTGGCCGCGATGGCCGTCGGGGTTCTCGTCACGGCGATCTTCGGCTTCGTCGTCGAGCGGACCATCATCACCGGCGCGGCCATCAACTGGATAACCGAGCGGACACTCGGCCGATCCGTCATCGACCCGTTGTACGATCGCCTGCTGGACTCGATGGTGGCGACGTGGGCGATCGGGCTCTTGCTCACTCAAGGCATCCGGATCGTTTTCGGTAACTCGATTCCACAGCTCGGAACGCCGCTTGGCAGCGTCCAGTACGGCGCGTTCTCGTACTCGATCTATCGTGTCCTGCTCGCGGTTGTCGCCGTCTGTGTGCTCCTCGGGCTCTACGTCGTGTTCACGCGCACGGAGTTCGGCATCCGGGCGCGAGCGACGATTCAGGATGCCGACACGGCGCGCTCGCTCGGCGTGGACACCGACCGGATGTATACGACGACATTTGTGATCGGGTCGGCGCTTGCGGGCCTGACCGGCGCGCTGTATGCCCCCTCGCTCACCGTGGTCCCGTCGATGGGTTCGGCGTTCCTCGTGGAAGCGTTCGTCGCAGTCGTGGTGGGCGGCCCATCGGTCCTGTTCGGCACGACGCTCTCGGGAGGTGTGCTCGGGGCGATCAACGCGCTATTCACCAACCTGTACGGGACATTCTTCGGCCAGATCGCCATGCTGTTGACCGCCATTCTCGTCATCCGGCTACTGTCAAACGGGCTGACGGGGCTGATCGAGGACATTCGCGACCGCATGGTGGGTGAGTGAGATGAGACTCAGAAGTGCCTTTGATCGAGCACGTGCACCCTTCGAGGGTCCAAACACGACTGGGAACACTCGCAGGTTCTGGATCGGCTTTCTTTCGCTGTTCACATTGCTTCTAGTCTACCCATTCCTATTCGGAGGGTACGCTGCATCAAATGCTGCACAGTTTCTCTTCTCTGCGATTCTCGGGCTCTCACTGTGTTTCGTCTGGGGGTACGCCGGCATCCTCAGTTTCGGTCAAGTCGTATTCTACGGCATCGCCGGCTACACCTTCGGCCTCCTGAGCCTCAACTTCGGGAGCACGCTCGTCACCACGCTTGCGCTCCCGGCCGCCGTCGCGGTCGCCACGATCGGGGCGCTCGTGCTGGGGTACTTCATGTTCTACGGCGAGGTGCGCGATGTTTACGTAACGATCCTGACCCTCGTTGTGACGCTCGTGTTGTACACCTTCATGGGTCAGACCGCAGGTAGCGAGTGGGAAATCGGGTCGGTCGCGCTGGGTGGGTTCAACGGGATGCCCGCGATCCCGAACCTCACCTTCGGCGTTGGCGAGAGCGCCTTGCAGTTGTCGGGGGCGACCTTCTACTGGTTCACGCTACTCTCGCTCGTAGCGATCTATCTCGGCCTACGGGCGCTAGTGAACGGTCGACTCGGCTACACGATGGTTGCGGTGCGGGAAGACGAGGATCGCACACAGATGCTCGGGTACGACATCCGGCGAGTCAAACTTCTCGTGTTCGCCATCGGGGGTGCGCTGGCCGGCTTCGCAGGCGTCCTGTACGCGACGTGGGGCAACTACATCAATCCGGACGTGTTCGGGATCACCTTCGCTTCGATCCCTGTGGTCTGGGTCACTGTTGGGGGGCGGAAGTCGCTGTTGGGTGCGATCGTCGCCACAGTCCTCATCGAGTGGTTCCGCCAGCAACTCGCTGTCACGGGCAGTCAGTACGCCATCGTGATCGTTGGGGCGTTGTTGCTCGGGGTCGTACTCCTGATTCCCGAGGGGATCGTCCCGTGGGTGCGCACTCGATTCCAGAACGCTTCGAAGCGATCGGGATCGGCCGAGCGTACGGGGGTGGCCGAATGAGCGAAGCGGGCGACCGGACTGGTGAGACACGGGACCCAGCGGTCAGGGAGTCTCCAGCTGCGAAGGCAACCGGGCCCGGGACGGATACCGTGCTCCGAACCGAGGGCCTCACCAAGCGTTTCGGTGGGTTCACGGCGATCGACGAGGTCGACTTCGGGATCGAAGCCGGCGAACTCCGCTGCCTGATCGGACCCAACGGTGCCGGCAAATCCACCCTACTGAAACTGATCACTGGCCGCCACTCGGCTACCGACGGTCGGATCTACTACCGAGGCGAGGAGTTAACGCACTTGTCGCCCCACGAGCGCGTGGATCGAGGCATCGGCATGAAGTTCCAGGTGCCGAGCGTGTTCGGCGATCTCACCGCTGCAGATAACCTGCGACTCCCACTTCAACGAGTGACTGCCGACGCTGACCTTCGCGCGCGTGTACAGGCCGCCCTCGATCGGGTTGGACTGGCGGATCGGGCCGACACGCCCGCCTCAGAACTCTCCCACGGCGACCAACAGCACCTTGAGATCGGTATGGCGGCGGCACTCGACCCAGAGTTACTTCTGCTCGACGAACCCGTCGCGGGCCTCTCAATGGACGAACGCGACGAGGTCGCTAATCTCGTAACGACGCTTAATAACGACGGAATCGCCTTCGTCGTCATTGAACACGACATCGACTTCGTCGCCCGCATCGCCGAGGAGGTTACCGTGCTCCACCAAGGAGATGTCTTTCGAGAGGGCTCTATTGGGCAGATCCGCAACGACAGCGAGGTCCGCCGTATCTACCTTGGGGGTGAGTAAAATGCTGACCTGCGAGTCGCTGACAGTGGCGTACGACACGACACCGATACTCAGAAACGTCGACATCACCGTTGAAGACGGCGAAATAGTGGGCATCATGGGCAAAAACGGTGCCGGGAAAACTACCCTCATGAAGGCACTGATCGGCCTGCTCAACCCCCGTGACGGAACGATTAAATATGAGGGGACTGACCTCGCCGGCACCGCTCCCAACGAGCGCGCCCGGCTCGGTATGGGGTATATCCCCCAGGGTAGGGACGTATTCCCCGACTTGACCGTCGAGCAGAACCTGCTCGTGGGAGAGTCGATCAATGCAGCCGACACCGACCCGAGCTACGACCTCGTCTACGAATACTTCCCAATTCTCGAAGAGCGGAACGGGCAGAAGGCTGGCACCCTCAGTGGAGGTCAACAACAGATGCTTGCCATCGCGCGCGCGTTGGTAGGCAATCCCGACCTACTCCTACTTGACGAACCCTCGGAAGGAATCCAACCCTCAATCGTGGATCAGATCAGCGAGAAGATGCGAACCATTAACGACGAGAATGGTACGACGATTCTCTTCGTTGAACAAAATCTTGGCGTTATTCGCGGGATGGCTGACCGTTGTTATGCGATGAAACGTGGTGAGGTCGTGGACGAACTCACTGGCTCTGCCTTAGAGAACGAACGCCGGATCGCCGACCACCTCGCAGTCTAAGGACACAGCGCGAGCCGAACCGATATAGATGGAGGTATGATAATCAGAAATTTTCCAAAGCTGAAATATAGCTCTGTTGGGCACTGTCTAGTCAAAGTATGAGCAGTTCCTGGGTCTGGTGTTCATGCAACTCCAAGAACTGCTCAGAGAGACGTTGAACACGGCATCTATTGAGTGTTGGGACGAGGAGAGCACCCCGACGCCCGTCAGGGCGCTCGGGGTGCGACTCCATTCAGCGGGGCTGTCGCTGCGGGAGACGGCCGCGGTGCTGGAGCTGTTCGGCGTTTCCCGTTCGCATCAGGCGGTCTTCCAGTGGGTCCACCGCCTCGCCGAGTACCTCCCAGACCCGCCGCGGAGTGCTCCGCGGCGGGTCGCTGTCGACGAAACCGCGGTGCAGATCGGCACCGAGTGGTGCTGGCTGTACGCCGCGATCGATCTGGACTCGAAGCTGCTGCTCGGTGTGCGGCTCTCGCCGCGGCGGGGGTCTAGGGTCTAGCGTAACTTATTGACGTTCAGAAAACGGTCGATCCAGTCGGCAGCGAAGCTGAGGCGGTGTGTCAGCGTGAGGAACGTCTTCTCGACGAGAGCGCGGAAGTCATCCGCGCTCTCGGTCGAAATCGGCGAGATCGTTCGTTTGAGGGTATTCCAGACAGGTTCGATTGGCTGGAGATGCGGCGATGCAATAGGGAGAAAGATCAGTGTGATTCCCAGCTCCTCCGCTCGCGTGCGTGTGAACTCAGAGACGTGCGAGGAGAAGTTGTCCAGGACGAGCAGAATCCGACCTGCCGGATTCTGCTCGCGGATCGCTTCGAATACTTCCACGATCCGCTCCTTGTGAAGGCTCTCGATTGATTTGAGCACGCTCGTTCCGTTGATCGCGTAGAAGCCGACAGCTGCGGTTTTCACTCGCGGCATGTATTTCACGATGCGTGGCGTACCGAATCCCCAGAGCCGATGCCGATTTTCAGTCGGCATCGGCCACGACGCATCGAAAGAACCCAAGAACCGTCTCACCGGGATCAACGGCCTCCTCGTTGGACTCCTCGCCGAACGCCTTGGCGAGGCGTTCGGCGAGAATCTCTTCTGCATTCTCTGGTCGAGACGGCGTTTTTGGCCGTGGGATCGCGTACGACATCCCGTACACGCTTCGACAGAGTCGCCGAACGTGGCCAGGATGGTAGCTGACACCGAACTCGTCCTCAATCAACCGCGTGATTTCGCCGGTGGTCCACGGTTGGCCTTCTTCGAGGAGTCGCTGGAGATCACGTGACTGCTGATGTGAGAGCTTCGGGAGCCTGCCGCCCCCGAAGCGTGGGATGAGGCCAACGGGTCCATCTTGGTTCCAGCGTTCGAGCCACTGACTCCCGATGCCGCGACTCGCGCCAACGCGTGTAGCGGCTCCCTTGATCGTATCTCCAGTGTAGAGGTTGCTGATGAAGCAGAGTCGGCGGACGACTTTCGCGTCGTCCGCCTTCTTGATCTCCGATTTCAATTCATCGTCAGATAGGTGTTGTTCAACGATAGCTCGGCGCGTTCCCATTCGGAAAGATACGTCTCTGAAGGTCAAGAACTTGCGCTAGGTCCTAGTCCCCCGCCGCGGCGTTCCTCTCGGAACTGAAGGAGCGTCACGACCTCTCTGCGGCGGAGTTATTGGTCGACGGCTTCGGCTACCTAACCGCTCTCGCCCGCACCGATCTGAGCGGTCAGCTCGAGTACACTGAGCGTGATAAGATCGAGAAGTGGTTCCAGACGCTGAAAATGCGCGTCGAGCGCTTCCACAACACCTGGAACGGCGGGCTCGCCAGCGCTGCGCGCTGGCTCGCCGCCTTCGTCCACTATTATAACTTTCAGCGACCGAATCAGGCGCTTGATAACCGCACGCCAGTCGAGGAGGTGCTGAACCGTTGACTAGACAGTGCCCTCTGTTGAATCGCCATAAGTCGACAGAATTCGCTGTTTCACAGCTCGTTTGATGTTGTAAACGACACACATCAAAGTGATCTCCCGAAACTCACGTGAACCAAGTACGCGCTCGCATGAAGCGCTGGACGCGCTGGTGGACGGTCTTGTAGGTGACGTCGATCCCACGGTGAGGCTGCTGTAGGCTCGAACCGCAAAAACGCGCAGATCGAGAACAACCATTTGCGGAGTGCGATTTTCGAGTGAGCGGAGATCGTGCCGGTTTTGTCGTTGAACGTGCGGGCACAACCCTTACAGAGATACCGTTGAAACGGCCCATAGCTGCCGTTCTTGACCGTCAGGTCAGAACGCCAGTGAGGGCACCCAACACCATTACGCCAGCGCACCTGTTCCAGCAGGTCCGTTGCGACCGATTCCAACCCAAATACCTCGAGCGGAATCATTTGTGTCGGGCACCGCTGGCGCGGTGCCCCTGCTCTCTTCGGCTCTACAGCGACAGCTGAGCACTATCAACAATCTTCGACAGATGAGCGCTGTTCGAAACGGCAGCGACGAGGACGACATTGGCGAAGATAGGGCCTTCTCGAAACTCGACGATTTGCTCACATTCGTTGTAGATCTGGGTGCTGGTGATGTCGGCGGAGAGGAGATCAGGAGAAACTGGAGTCGTGAGAACGAGAGGTCAAGCGCGGTGGCCATGTCCCGCGCAGTGCTTGGTACGGCCGTCGCCGAACTCGGGCGCGAACGTCGTCCCAACGCAACATCTGCCGGAATCAAAACCAACGAGCGTCCGATTCCAACCGTCCGAGGCCCCGCTTTGTGGACGAAGAACGACCTTATACACATAACATTATACGTCATATTGGCCATACGAATACTAAGAGAGTCGAAAATCTTAAGATATCAACCCAACAGTTATGTAGACCCACTACCTGCACTTCCAGCGTGAGACTGATGACGAATATGGCCGAAATCGGCGAAAAGATAGACAGTTGCAAGAAAAATAGCACCAATACTGCGGGGGTGCGAGTATGATTGGGGGTGCGATGATTCCGCTCCAGGCGGGCGGGATGGAAGCGGTCGTCGAGAGCGTCAACCTCGTGTGGGTGCTCACGGTCACGTTCCTGATCTTCTTCATGCACGCGGGGTTCGCCATGTTGGAGGCGGGCCAGGTCCGCGCGAAGAACGTCGCCAACCAGCTCACGAAGAACATGCTGACGTGGTCGATCGGGGTCGTGGCGTTCTTCCTCGTGGGCGCGGGCGTCTCGTCGGTCGTCGGCGGGCTCACCGGTGGCAGCGGGGCCGCGCTCGCCGACCTGACCGCGGTCTGGAGCGGCGACTCGGCCGCGTGGGTGAGCTGGCTGTTCGGCGCGGTGTTCGCGATGACCGCCGCAACCATCGTGAGCGGTGCGGTCGCGGGCCGGTGTAAGCTCCGGGCGTACGTCGGCTACACGATCGTGCTCGCGGCGATCATCTACCCGGTCGTCACGGGCTTCACGTGGGCCGGTGGCTTTCTCGCCGACGTTCTCGGCGTGGGCTTTCACGACTTCGCCGGCGGGATGATCGTCCACGGGATGGGCGGGATTGCGGGCCTGACGGCGGCGTGGGTGCTCGGTCCGCGGATCGGGCGCTACGGCGACGACGGCTCGGTGAACGTGATCCCCGGCCACTCGATGTCCTTCGCGGTGCTCGGCACGCTGATCCTCTGCTTCGGCTGGTACGGCTTCAACGTCGGCACCGCGGCCGCGCCGCTCGCGATGGCCGAGGGTACGGTTGAGCTCGGCTCGTTCAGCTACGTCGGCCGGGTCGCGCTCACGACCACGCTGGGCATGGCCGCTGGTGCGATCGGGGCCGCCGGGGCTTCGTTCGCGAAGAACCGGAAGGTCGACACGCTGTACGTCGCCAACGGGATGCTCGCCGGTCTGGTCTCGATCACCTCGATCACCGACGCGATCGTCTGGCCCGGGGCCGTGGTCGTCGGCCTGCTTGCCGGCGTCCAGCTCCCGCTGGTCTTCGAGTTCGTCGAGAAGCGCCTCCGGATCGACGACGTCTGTGCGGTGTTCCCGGTCCACGGCTCGGCGGGAGTGCTCGGCGCGCTCGCCTTCCCGTTCGTCGCGGTCGACGGGTTCGCGGTCGATGTACTCGCCGCGCAGGTCATCGGCGTCGTCGTGATCGCGGGCTGGACGATCGTCGCGACTGCTGCGGTGTTCGGCGCGCTGAAGGCGGTCGGCCAGGCACGCGTCACGCCCGAGCACGAACGCGACGGGCTCGACAG